>CAYJDF010000059.1:0-1699 GCA_964368845.1 uncultured Desulfovibrionaceae bacterium | reverse complement strand
CAGAAACATCTTCATTGCCGTAATGTAATTTATTTAAAAAACTTTCTACATTTTTTCTTGGAATGGCATAAATAAGTTGATGATAATACCAAACAGAGGAGTATGCAAAAGCTTCTTGTAAACTTAAATCTTTATTCCATGTTTCAATTGAATATTTTGTCCCATTATAGTGCATTTTACTTGTTGCATTTTTAATAATTCCATACTCTAAGCCCATAAGGGTAGATATAATCTTAAAAGTAGATTGCGGTGATACTCGAATTTTTGACATTTTTTCATTATATATTTCTACAGACTGAGTACTTGGGGTATAAAAAATAGCACAACCATTTAAGTTATTAAATGTTTTTTTTAGGTCAATAGACGTATATTTTATATTTAAAATACTTTCTTCTGCTAAAGCAAGTGAAGGTATTGAAAAACACATTAATGTTAATATGACATGAACAATCAAGCTCATTAAATAATCTCCTATTAGCCAAGTTATACAATGATTAAATTATACAGTATTATATTATTTTAACTTGATATATGCAATTTTAATTATTGTGCATCTGATTTCATGTATTTATGTAATGAATTCCAGATGTAAGTATGTAAAAGTATTACCCATATATGCTATTATGACCTTAAAGCGGTTATGAGGAGCAGAAAAGGTCATCATACTTTTGGCAACAAATCCACGGGCAGTAATCTCATAATGATCTAAGGTATTTGTTCATTTTTTACAAAGATTTGTGGTGCTGAGTTTTATACAAAGCTACCCCCAACACGAATTATGCTGGGGGTAGTTAATAGATTATTAAAAATTTATTTTACGAAATATTATAAATTAAAAATCTACTTTTTCACCATAATAAGCGCATTTAAAAAGTCTTGCCATAGTTGCAGGGTCGATTTCGCGAGGATTTGTTCCTGTGCAGGGGTCTGCAACTGCTGCTGCTGCAATATCGTCTAATTGCGCCAAGAATGCTTCTTCATTCACACCAAATTCTTTCATAGTTTTGGGCATGTTCATTTGGGCTTTAAGTTCTACAAGCTTTGCAATGAGAGCATCTACAAGTTCGTCTGTGGTAGAACCTGTAAGGCCGAGGTATCTAGCAATTTGTGCATAGCGTTCACCAGCAACCTTAGCATTGTATTTAACAACAAAGGGAAGATAAATAGCATTAGCGCAACCATGTGGGATGTCAAATATTTTTCCACTTTTATGGGCCATAGAGTGTACAATGCCCAAGATAGCATTAGAAAATGACATACCTGCCATACACTGAGCAATGTGCATTTCTTTTCTGGCGTCTTCATTGCCATTATACGAAGCTACAACATTATCAGCTATCATTTCAATGGATTTTAAAGCTAAAGAATCGGTAATGGGGTTAGCCACTACAGAAGCATATGCTTCAAAAGAGTGTGTCATAGCATCCATGCCGGTATTAGCTACAAGTAATGGAGAAAGGCTTTTGACCAAATTTGTATCTACGATGGCTACGTCTGGAGTTATGTTATAGTCAGCTATGGGATATTTAGTTCCAGTTTTTTCATCAGTAATGATGGAAAATGCTGTTACTTCTGTACCAGTGCCGCTAGTTGTGGTAATGGCTACAAAATAGGCCTTTTTACGAAGTGTAGGGAGATTAAAAGGTTTTGCAGCTTCTTCAAAGGTAAAATCTGGGTTTTCATAGAAAATCCACATGGC
>CAYJDF010000058.1:0-13934 GCA_964368845.1 uncultured Desulfovibrionaceae bacterium | reverse complement strand
TTTCAGACTAATGACAAACCCCCTTTCGGGCGTTTGTGCCGCCTAAGGCAGACAAACTACCTTGGCAGTAAGACACGAAAATCATTAGATTAACGGCGCAACTAAATTGCGCCTACTCTTGATTTATCGGTCGTACTGACTTTTGTCAGCACTCTCAAAGCTGTTGGAACTGATTGAAGTTAGATTAAATGTACTTCATCCTTCCCATCACGTTCATTTATGAGAACATTAACATGTTCATCTCTATTGGTGCTAATGTTTCTGCCTACATATTGGGCTTCAATGGGTAATTCTCTATGTCCGCGATCAATAAGCACCAATAGCTCTACGCGTTTTGGACGACCATAATCAAGTAAAGCCTCAAGGGCAGCACGAATGGTTCTGCCAGTATAAAGTACATCATCTATAAGAATAATATTTTTATTATCAACTACAGCTTCAATATTGGATTGTCCAATATACGGAGTTGCATCAAGGCTTGTCCAATCATCTCGATATAAATTAATGTCCAACGAGCCGAAGGCAATTTTTGTTTCTAGACGACTTTCTAAAACACTTTGCAATCTTTTAGCAATATCAACTCCACGTCTTTGAATACCTACTAGCATGACCTCAGTACACGTTCCGTGAGTTTCTATAATTTGAGAAGCAAGTCTTTCTAAAATGCGAGACATTTCTTCAGCTTGTACTAAGACACGGTGTTGCATATTTCCCCCAACAAAGTGATAATTTAATTTAAATAAATCTTATTAATCTAGCTTCTGGCAGCTCTGGCCATATTTTCTAGACGAGCCACCCTTTCTTCAATGGGAGGATGGGTGCTAAATAAGTTTGACATACCACCACCAAAAAGAGGGGAAACAATAAACATTTGCTCAGTACTGGCGTTGCCATTTTGCATAGGTATTTGTTTATTATAATTTTGTAATTTGTGCAAAGCTCCTGCTAAGGCCAAAGGTTGACCACTTATGGCAGCTCCGGTGTCATCAGCTAAATATTCTCTTGAGCGAGAAATGGCCATTTGAATTAAAGCCGCAGCAACAGGGGCTAAAAAAGCAAGTAAAAGGCCACCTAAAAGACCACCTGAACTACCTTCCTCATCATTACTACGTCCCACACCAAAAATGGCTGCAAATTGCATCATATTAGCAATGGAAACAATAGCCGAAGCCAAAACACCTGCAACGGTTTGGATAAGAATATCTCGATTAGCAATATGACCTATTTCATGGGCTATAACTCCTCGTAACTCTTCTGGAGTTAGAAGTCGCATAATGCCCTCTGTTACAGCCACTACACCATGCTCTGGGTTTCGTCCGGTTGCAAAAGCATTGGGTGCTTGCTCAGGTATTATACAAACTCTAGGCTTAGGTATTCCTGCCTTGGCAGAAAGTTCCTCCACCATGGCGTGTAAAGCCGGTGCATCAGCAGGTGAAAGTTCCTTAGCTTTATACATGGACAAAACAATTTTATCAGAATACCAATAAGAACCTACGTTCATAAGTAAGGCCAAACCAAAAGCAATTATAATTCCTGTCCTACCACCAAGGGCTGCACCAAGAACAATAATTAAGCCAGAAAGTAAGGCCAAAAGTAACACGGTTTTTATTTGACTTGTCATCAGTATACATCTCCTAATTATTTTTTTGGAGGCCTCAATATTCTTGATGCTCCATAACTCTTTTGCAAGGTTTTTTTGATTAAAAAAGTCAGTATATTTCTACTAATCGAGTTTTATCGAGTTTGTAAGATTAAATATATAATACCTCTTTTGCACCTGACTACTGGTAAGTAATAAAAAATTCTTATTCATCATTACTATTTTGTATTATAAAAGTATGTTATTTGTTTGGCAAGAGTTTATATACCTTGCTTTGTATGGAGAATTTAAGTATATTTATGGGCGTGAACAAAATACCTTATTCATCTCCATGTGTATTCATTAAGCACATATTAAAAACTCTTTTTATTACTTCTCTTTTTTTTCTGTGTACTATCTCTCCTGTAAAAGCCAACTCAAACCATGAAAAAAATTTAGATTTTAGCCTTTTCCGCATAGGGACAACCGCGCCTGTTATGTTGATTGTAGGCGGTATACAGGGCGATGAACCTGGGGGATTTTCTGCAGCTACACTTTTAGCCACACGTTATAAGGTAGAAAGTGGCACATTATGGATTGTCCCAAACCTTAACTTTCCAAGTATTATTAAGCGTAAACGTGGTGTGCACGGTGACATGAACCGTAAATTTGCCATACTTGACCATACTGACCCAGAATTTGGCACTGTAAATCGCATTCAAAAACTTATCCGAGATAAGCAAGTAAAAATTATTTTAAATCTACATGATGGTAGCGGGTTTTATCGTAAAAAATATGAAAATGCCTTGCGTGGTCCAAATCGCTGGGGTCAGTCCATTATTATAGATCAAGAATTTATGCCAAACTTTACCTTGCATAACCAAGATTTTATAACAACAACTTCAGAAAATCGTTTACAATTTTTAGACAGTATGGCCCAAAATGTTACTAAAATTGTTAATAAACATTTATTAAACAAAGATCATTTTTTTGAAGTACGCAATACACATACTGCCAAGGGTGACCGCGAAATGGAAAAAAGCCTTTCGTGGTTTGCCGTGCGCCATGGTAAACCAGCCTTTGGCTTAGAGGCCAGTAAAGAGTTTTCTGTTGTGCGAAGAGCGTACTATCATCTGCAAATGGTGGAAGCTTTTGCACAATTAGTAGGCATAAAACTTGAACGCGACTTTGAATTGACACTTAAAGGCGTAGAAGAAGCATTATACAGTGGGCTTAGTGTTAGCTTTATGAATAATAAAGTTATGCTACCACTAGAAGATGTGCGTTCGCGCATTAATTTCTTGCCTTTACCCAAAACAAACTATGCACCTATTGCCTCAAAACCTATTATGGCAGTTCTACCCAATGGTAAAAATCTTTATGTACACTATGGTAACCGTACTCTAACAACCATAAGCCCAGACTGGCATGAAATTGACTACAGCCTTGATATGTTGCGTGTCATGGTAGATGGACAAAAAAAGCTAATCAATTTTGGAAGTGTTGTAACCGTTAATAAAGAGTTTAAGGTACTACCTATTGACGGATACAGGGTTAATGCCATTGGCGCAAATTCAGGTAAACACAATGAAAGTGATATATTATTTAGTGAAAAATCTTTTATCAAAAGATTTTCTGTAGATAATGGTGGCAGTATTTTTAGAGTAGAAGTATATAAAGATAAAAGTTTTTGCGGTATGTTTTTGGTGCGGTTTGCTAAATCAAAAACTAATAAATAACTTAAACTGTTTAATTAATATTGAAATTATGTTTTAAGTTGATGGTTGTCTTGACTTCTAGCTATAGCCAAGGCAATATCAAATAGTTTAGGAAGTCTAGGAGTTTTTTATGCAAGGACGTCTTTTTGGCACCGATGGTGTGCGCGGGAAAGTTAATAAATATCCCATGACACCAGAAATTGCTTTGCGTTTGGGTCTTGCGGCTGGCATATGTTTTCGTCGTGGTAAGCATAGGCACAAGGTAGTTATAGGCAAGGACACACGCCTTTCGGGATATATTTTTGAAAACGCGCTTACGGCTGGCCTATGTGCTGCTGGTATGCATGTGATTTTAACTGGACCTTTACCTACTCCAGCAATTTCTTTCTTAACGCGTAGTATGCGTGCAGATTTTGGTATTGTGATTTCTGCATCGCATAATCCTTATATGGATAATGGCATAAAGTTTTTTAATGCAGAAGGCTTTAAGCTACCAGATGATGTGGAAGATGAAATTGCTCAAATGGTTACATCTACTGATAATTGGTCTTATCCCAAGGCTGAGGATGTGGGTCGTGCCACTAGGGTACAAGATTCTGGTGGGCGCTATATAGTTTATACAAAAAGTTGCTTTCCAACTCATTTAACTTTGGATGGCTTGCGCATAGTTATAGATTGCGCACATGGAGCCAGTTATAAGGTTGCTCCACTGGCTTTGCAGGAGTTAGGGGCAGAGGTTATTAAGCTAAATACCGAACCAAATGGTGTAAATATTAATGATAATTGTGGCTCATTATTCCCACAGCATGTGGCTGACAAAGTAAAAGAAGTACGTGCCGATATTGGCATTGCTTTAGATGGTGATGCAGACCGCCTTATAGTTGTAGATGAAAAGGGGATAATTTTAGATGGGGATCAAATTATGGCTCTATGTGCAGCGGCCATGATGGAACGTGGTGAACTACCAAATAATACTCTTGTGGCTACAGTGATGAGCAATATGGCTTTGGAAGTTTTCATGCGTGAGCATGGTGGAACATTAATAAGAACAGATGTGGGCGATAGATATGTTATGGAGGCCATGCGCAAATCCAATGTTATGCTTGGTGGCGAACAATCAGGGCATATTATTTTTAGACAATATAGCACAACAGGCGATGGATTACTTGCCGCTTTACAAATTTTAAGGTATATGCGCGAAAGACAACGCCCCCTTTCGGAGCTTGCAGGCTTGCTAACACCATTTCCACAAGAATTGATAAATGTGAAGGTTAGTAAGAAATTGCCCTTTGATGATGTGCCAAACCTTGCTAAGACTGTGAAAAGTATTCAAAAAGACTTAAAAGAGCGTGGACGTGTGCTTTTGCGTTACTCTGGCACTGAGGATTTATGCCGAGTAATGGTAGAAGGTGAAGATCACTTAAAGGTTAAAGCTTATGCTGAGGAATTGGCTAATTGTGTTCAAAATGAACTATGTTAATTTTTAAAGGTAAATAAATGAATAAACTACGTAAAGTTGTTATACCAGTAGCCGGTTGGGGCACACGTTCCTTGCCTGCCAGTAAAAATATCCCCAAGGAAATGCTCCCCATATACAATAAGCCAGTAATTCAGTATGTTGTGGAAGAAGCTATTAAGTCTGGCATTGAGGATGTTATTTTTGTAACCAACAAAGATAAAAGTGTTATTGAAGATCACTTCGACTATAATCTACAGCTTGAGGGTGTTCTTGAGCGTGCTGGTAAGCATGATAAGCTGCAAATGGTACGCGAGGTGGCAGAGATGGTAAATATCATGTCTGTGCGCCAAAAAAAACAGTTAGGTCTTGGGCATGCAGTGCTTTGTGCTAAAGAGCTTGTGCGTGGTGAGCCATTTGCCATTATGGTGGGTGATGATCTCATGTTCGGGGGTGTGCCTGGTATTCAACAATTAATGCAAGTAGCTAAAGCAGAGCGTATGCCAGTAATTGGGGTTATGGAAGTTCCCCAAGATAAAGTAGATCGTTATGGTATTATTGATGGTACCGAAATAGCCAATGGTGTTTTTCGTATTAACGACATGGTTGAAAAACCAGCTCAAGAAAAAGCCCCATCTCGCTTAGCCATTGTGGGACGCTATGTATTAACTCCTGATATATTTGATTATATAGAAAAAACAACTCCAGGTCATGGCGGCGAATTACAGCTTACAGATGCCCTACAAGCTTTAGCTAAGGATAGGGGAATGCTTGCTGTAAAGATGTCTGGACGACGCTTTGATGCAGGTGATTGGGCAGAATACTTAACTGCCAACGTATATTTTGCCATTCAAGATGAAGACTTACGCTATGATTTGCTAGGTCTCTTAAAAAATATTTTGCAGTTTAAGTAACTTTTATTTTTATGGCGGTAAGTGCTTGTTATCTTGCCGCCATTATTAGAAAAATCTAATTTTTTTGTATAGATGATTTTGTTGCAAATATAGATTTTCTCCTGCTAGCTTTAATCAAAATACCAGCTAAATTTCACACCCAAAAATATGTACTATAATGTAGCCTTATTAAGCCCCCCCTTTGCTACCCTCACCTATGCGCACCCACAATGGTGGCCTGAGGAAGCAAAAGATATCTTTGTTAAAGGTTTAAGGGTAGCTGTGCCTCTTGGCAAAAGTATGCGCGTAGCTGTAGTAATGGGCAAAGCGCAACATAAGCTTGCAGATAATATTACAATCAAACCTATAGCTTGGCCTTTGGAGCTAGTTCCCTTATTAAACATAAGCTACATGGATATGGTTGAACAATTAGCTTTGCGCCAATACCGTACTGTAGGCGATATTTTGGGACATATATTGCCAGTGGGTTTACGTTTAAACCATGTGAAATTGCGCTACTTTGATGCAGGAAAGGCTAAGGTGTTAAATCTAAAGGCCATTTGCGCATTGCCCCATGATGGGCAACAAAGTTTAGCTTGTATGCTATGGTCTAAACAAGCCGAAATGCTTTTGCCAAGACAAGATGCAAGCAGCACTGAAATGTGTGTTTTGCAAATAGACCCTCCTTGGCCAGTACGGCCTTTAGCCAAACGACAAATTACTATTTTGGACTATTTACTTGAGAAGGGAAGTGTTAGCAGGCGGGCTTTGAAGCAGGCTTTGGGTCAAAATATTGCCCCAGCCTTGACAAGTTTGGTACAACATAAATATGTATCCTTATGCCAAGGGCAAGCCGAAGAAGATAGTCTTGAACTCCTCCCACCACCCTCAACCAGTTTTGAACTTTCCAATGCCCAAAAAAATGCACTTAAAGCTTTACAATTAGGTCTTGATCATAGCACAGCTCAAAGTCATTTACTTTTTGGTGTAACTGGCAGTGGCAAAACTGCAGTTTATTTAGAACTTGCCAAATATTGCCATGCCCAAAATAAGTCTATTATTTTACTCGCTCCCGAAGTAGCTTTAGCCTTAAAGCTTAAACGTGATGCTTCTCTTGCCCTACCGCATATCCCAGTTTACTTATACCATGGTTATCAAAGCCCATCCAAGCGCGAACATTTATTTAGAACATTGGCCGCACGTAGTGAGCCTTGTGTAGTAGTGGGTACACGCTCAGCTTTGTTTTTACCCATAGTTAACTTAGGGGCCATAGTACTAGATGAAGAACATGATGCTTCTTACAAGCAAGATGAAAAATTGCATTATCACGCTAAGGAAGTGGCTTGGTTTCGTATAAGCCAGCAAAAAGGTTTGCTTTTACTTGGTTCGGCCACACCAGATATTAAAACCTATTATGCATCCAAGGAAAAACAATTACCCACCCAAACTTTAATTAAGCGCGTGGGTGGTGGAACTTTACCTAAAATAAGTTTGGTTGACATTAGCAATCAAGCCGGTTCAGGTGGAATTTTAGCAAAAGCCAGTGAGCAAGCTCTACAAGAAACCATAGCCCGCGGAGAACAAGTGGTTGTTTTACTAAATCGTCGGGGTTATGCACCACTTATGTATTGCCTTGCTTGTGGTAAAGCTGCCAAATGTCCACATTGTGAAATTGGGCTAACTTACCATAAAGCCAGAGAAAAATTAATTTGCCACTATTGTGGATATAATGTGGATTTTCCCATTGTGTGTTCCCATTGCAAGGGAATGCACTATTTACCCATGGGTGACGGCACAGAAAAGGTTGCAGAATATATTAATAATTTTACTTCAAAGCCTGTTCTGCGTCTTGACAGAGATAGCACACGCCGTGAGGGGCGGGTGGAAGAAATTTTAGAAAGTTTTGCACGCGAAGACTCACAAGTTTTGGTAGGCACACAAATGTTATCCAAAGGTCATCACTTCCCAAATGTAACCTTGGCCCTTGTGGCTGATGCCGATGTGGGATTAAATCTACCAGATTACAGGGCGGCTGAACGCACCTTCCAGCTCTTGGTGCAATCAGCTGGGCGAGCCGGCAGGGGTAATAAACCTGGCTCTGTACTTATTCAAACCCGTGATACTAAACACTATTGTTGGCAGTATATTCAAAACGCTGACTTTGAAGGCTTTTATACGGACGAACTTGCAAGACGCGCAAAGAGGCATTATCCTCCCTTTGTTTTTTTAGCTTTAATTCGCATGAGTTTTGAACGCAACTTAGCTGAAGGTATGAAAATAATACAAGAAGCAGGAGCTGAACTACGTCATCTTGGTAGAGATCATGATGTTATTGTGCTAGGTCCAGCCCCAGCTCCTCTGGCCCTATTGCGTGGAAGAAAGCGCGTACATTGCCTACTTAAAGGAAAAGACTGGAACAGCTTGCGCCAAGTCTATGCCCTATTACTTAAAAAAATTGACCCACATAAGATTAGAGTTTCACTTGACCTTGACCCCATTAGTATGCTTTAATCCCGTGACTGATTAATATAGTAGTACTCTTTTTTTTTAAAGTGTCACTATGATAATCTTGAGCTTGGTACTATGTTTATCTTTGTTTTGGCATACAAAGCAAAGGATTTGTTTCAATGGTGCACAGTCACATAAACAATTTAACTCTTAACAAATAGCAAATTGGGGGACTCATGTTGCAAGTTCGTTCATTATTTTTCACAGCTTTATTAATTTTGTGTCTTGGAGGCACAGCCTTGGCTGAAGGCTTTGCTATGACAGAATGGAGTGCTCGTGGTCTTGGCCTTGGTGGCGGTATGGTTGGTCGTGCAGATGACCCTTCTGCCATTGCTTATAATGCCGCTGGTATAACTCAATTGCCAGGCCTACATGTTATGGGTGGAGCTTCTTTTGTTGCCCCATATGGTAGCATCTATACTAAGGGTGGCGGAGATAATCACCTAACCTCAACCAAACCAAATATATGGGTTCCCCCGCATGCTTACCTAACTTATCAATTCAATGATTCGTTATGGTTTGGTGCAGGTGTCTTTACTCGCTTTGGCCTTGGTAATGAATATGCTGATGACTGGCGCGGACGTTACAATGTGTATACAGTTGGCTTGCAAAGTACTTCCTTTGTGCCAACCATTGCATATAAAATTAATGACATGTTTTCCGTAGCTGCCGGTGTAGAGCTTATGTATATGTCCATGTACATGGGAAGCCAAGTTCCTAATGTTGCTGGTATTAATCGTACTACACGTCAACCCATAATTGAAGACAATGCTCTTTTTGTTGAAGGTACAGGCATTGGGGTAGGTTACCATTTAGCCTTACATGCTAAATTTAACGAACAATGGTCTGCTGGCTTAACATATAAAAGCCAAGTAGCTCAAAATATTTATGGTACTGCAGATTTTGGGCGTTCACAAGCTGCTACTATTGATGGTACTCCTAATCAGTACGACACCAATGTTAGTGGAACCATTTACTTACCTGATTCCGTTTCATTCGGTATTACCTATAAACCACTTGATAACTTAAGTTTTGAGGTTGGTACTGTATGGACACGCTGGTCTAGCTTTAAGGCACTAGACATATATTTTACACCCTCCACAGATTATACTGCAAAAAGTGATAAATATTGGAAGGATGGCTGGAACTTTAATGCTAGCGTTGAATATAGCCCACTAGATTGGCTAACTTTACGCGCTGGTTATTGGCATGAAACTGCTGTTACAAATCAAAATTATTCTGACTTTCTCATGCCTACCAATGGTCGCGATGTTATGACCTTAGGCGTTGGTTTCAAGTGGGATAATTGGACTGTGGACCTTGCTTATGCCCATTTATGGATTTATCCATCAAGCTATGATGATACCAAAGCTAGTGGTATTATTAGCAGTCTAAGCGGTATTGAAGGTGGATATTCCAGCAATGTTGGAGCGGATATTTACTCCTTCTCCATTGGTTATACATTCTAACTCTAACATATACAAAAAGCTCCTATGTAGCATACTGCGGAGCTTTTTAATCTTGAGAGTAAAATTGCCCTGGTGAAACAAGCTTTGTTTGTTCCACCAGGGATTTTTGTTTGTAATCTGTCATAGCTTGTGGATGTTTTGATTTTGTGCGACTAAAGAAGCTCAGGCATTAAAATTCTTAGACCTATGCATATGAGGACAATACCACCGATGACGCTGGCATATTTAACAATATAGTCATTTTTTTGTAAAAGACATCGGCTTAAAATCATGCCAAAGGCTGTTATTATAAAACATGTAATGCCAATAATTATAGCCGGCTGCCAGACATTTATTTCTAAAGTAGCAAATGTTCCCCCAACGGCAAGGGCATCAATACTTGTGGCAACAGCAAGGGTAATGACGGTTAGCCCCTTGGTGGGGTCAGTGGTCATATTATAATTTTCTTCATCATCACCGTAAAAACCATCCCAAAGCATTTTACCTCCCACAATGGCAAGTAATAAAAAGGCCACCCAATGGTTAAAAGTATAAATAAAATCATGTACTTGTTCAAAAAGGAAAAAACCTATAAGCGGCATAAAAAATTGGAAAAACCCAAAAGTAGATGCCATACGCATGATATGCTTTGAGCTACAACACCCTCTAATACTTACTACTAAGGCCACAGAGAAAGCATCTATGGCTAAAGCCACAGCAATGAAAAATATTTCAAATAGGCTCATTAAGTAACTCGTGTTGAAGGTTTTAAATTCATTCTATGAATAAATTATAATTGTTTGTCATGAGCTTTGGCATTAAATAAAACTATAGTTTTAATGCAATATTAAACTCTCATGGCACGGCTGGCGTTGAGCACGGCAAGCAGAGCCACACCCACATCTGCAAAGACTGCTTCCCACAAGCCTGAAATACCAATAATGCCGAGGCATACAAAGATTAATTTAATGCCAAGGGCCATGATAATATTTTGCCATACAATGCGCCTTGTGGCAGAAGCAATGCGCAAGAGTTCTGGCACACGAATGGGGTTGTCGTCAAGAACTACAACATCAGCAGTTTCAACGGCGGCTTCTGAACCTAGTCCACCCATGGCAATGCCTATGCCTGCTGTGGCAAGCACTGGGGCATCGTTAATACCATCACCCATAAATAGAGTTTCCTTGGCTGGGGCAAGGCTTTCTAAGATTGTGGCTTTATCTTGAGGTAGTAGTCGACTTTTTACTACATCTAAAGGCAAATGTTTTGCGACCATTTGCGCACCGACATCGTGGTCTCCGGTAAGCATAGCAAGGGTGGTTATGCCTTCTTTGCGTAAGTTGTGCAATGCATTGGCAGCATCTGGGCGTAGGGTGTCTGCACCTACAAGGCATCCAATATATTTGTTGTTTTTGGCAACAAGTGCTAGGCTTCCGCCTCCTTCTGCTAAGTCTTCAAGAATTTTATTTTCTGGCAAGCCAGATATTTCTGGTAAAGATTGCAAAAATTCCTTAGTGCCAACCACAATAGTATCAGCATCGGCTTTGGCAATGACCCCTTTACCTGCAATTTCTTGCACATGTAACTGTAAGACATGCATCATTTTACCATGTTTTAGGAGACAATCCTTCACAATGGCCTTGGCTATGGGGTGATTGGATCGACTTTCTGCAAGACCAGCTAAGATGGTCAACTCATCTTCACTAACACCTGGCACGGTATGTTTTTGGGTAATGGTAAATGTCCCGTGGGTTAGGGTACCAGTTTTATCAAATGCTGCAACTTTGACATATTGTAAAGCATCAAGCACATAACCACCCTTTACTAGGATGCCACGCCGTGAGGCTGCTCCAATGCCACCAAAATAACCCAATGGAATGGAAATAATTAAGGCACAAGGGCAAGATACTACGAGTAAAACAAGGGCGCGATAAACCCATTCTGAAAAATCACCAGCTCCAAAAAGTGGTGGCAATATGGCCACTAAACTTGCAACGGCAACCACGCCTGGAGTATAATACCTAGCAAAGCGGGTGATAAAACGCTCAGTAGGTGCTTTGCGCGCGTTGGCACTTTCAACCATTTCTAAAATGCGTGCAACAGATGTATTCTTAAACTCTTCAGTTACTTGAATTACAAGCGCGCTATCTTTGTTAATGCAACCTGCAAAAACGTGCTTACCTTCTTCGGCCAGTACTGGCATGGACTCTCCGGTAAGTGGGGCAGTATCAACCTCAGAAGTACCATCTACTACAATCCCATCCAGAGGTATTTTTTCTCCTGGGCGAACTAATACGTAGGAATGTAGAGGTACCTCTTCTGGATCCATATCCTTGGCATTGTGTCCCTTAGCATCACAAACATGAGCAATGGAAGGCTTTGCAGCCAACAATGCTCTAATGGAGTGCCTAGAATTTCCAGCAGCTTTTTCTTGTACATATTCACCGATACAATAAAAAAGCATAACGCCAACGGCTTCTTCTAAATGTCCTATGATGATGGCGGCAATTGTTGCACCACCCATTAATGTGAATTCATTAAAGAAATCTTTTTTTTGAAATGATGCCCAGCCTTCAAGTAGGACTGTATGGCCGCAAAGCGCGTAAGGTATAGCAAAGCAAAATAATACTATGGTGCGTTGTAATGTATCATATTGCTCCACAGCAGGTACAAAGTTTTCTGCTAATAAGCCTATAAACATTAAAACTGCACAAATAATCATGGTTTTTAAGCTTGGACCGTGATGGTGCTCCTCAGCTATTGTACTTGTATTTTGCGTGTTGTTCTTTGGTGTTGTATCATCAAAAAAATCTAAGTAAGTACCTTTTTCAATACTATCTACAACTTTATTCATCTGCTCTAATGGTGGTGCATGCACGGCTTCAAGGCGTAACTTACCATTTTCCATATTGATGCTTGCACCTTCCACACCTTCCAAGTTTAATAAAGCCCCTTCAATACGGGCAGCACAAGCACTGCAATGTAACTTATGTACTTTATAAAAATGCACCATTTTATAACTTCCTTATTCAGTATCTTTAACAATTATCGGATATGTTTCTTGTTCTGCTAGTGAATGGATATATACAGAATGCCCAATTTCTTGCAAATTATCATGAACATTCGCGCCTTTTTCATGCTCTAATACACGATTTAGATTATTGTTATCATCAATAATACGTTTACTATGCACAAGACCAGAGTATACCCACTGTAAAGCTTTTAAGATGGAGTCATTCGCTGGTTTGTGTGGTAATTGGTAATAGGCCCAACGTCCATTTTTTACGCATTCAATAAGTTGCACTTGGCGCAAAATGGATAAATGCTTTGAAGTAGTAGAAGGAGCCAAGTCAAGCAAAGCTGTTAATTGACAAACACATAAAGGGCAATTTCGTAGAGCCATAAGTATGCGCAAGCGATTTTCATCGCCCAGAGCCTTGGCAAGATTACAAAAATGAAACATGCAAAAACCACCTATATTTCGTTAAAAGACGAAATATAGTAATGTGCCAACATAGTCAAGTTTAATTTAAGACTCCTGCACAATTCATTGTGCGGAGTCTTATGAAGCGTTGACAGCAGTCAATGCGACCGATAAATCAAGAGTAGGCGCAATTGCGTTGCGTACGATTCCTGTAAGGTTCATTCTTCACCTAACAGGAACACTTCGTGCCCGTTGGGTCGAACTTGCGCCGTTAAGCGATTGATTTTCGAGCCTTTTAGTCCTGCACTGTAAATTTTTTGTTTTAAAAACTTTTTTACAATTTTCACAAAATTATACTGAAAAAGTAATTGTGCAGGACTCTTAATTTATGGAAAATCATTTTCCGATTTTAGCCATTAATGCTATTGGTTTGTAGTATAATAATATTTTTTGCTAAAGTGTATCTTGATAGCCGCCACTTAAAAAACAACGTAATATATATAAAATTATCAGACAGTTGACTTACAAGCTTTATTTTTGGTTTTTGCTAGTATTGTTTTGACTATTCAATTTTGTTAATTAAGATGATTAGTATGATTTAAAGTGTCGGCTAAAAAAATTATATCTTATATTGACTTTTTTGAGTTGCCTTATATTTTCAAGTTAGTTCAAAACTTAATTATTGCCACGCTGGCAATTGAAATAAAAGGAAAAATTAATGAATATTCGTAATATGCAAGTAAAAGACAAAGAGCAAGTCCTTGCCATGATGCAAGTGTTTTATCACTCTCCGGCTACACTTGTTAGAGCCTCCACAGAGGTTTTAGAACAAAGTATAGCTGATTGCATCAGTGACATGCCTTTTGTAGAGGGTTATGTTTTTGAAGACGGACAAATGCTTCTAGGAT
>CAYJDF010000057.1:0-14405 GCA_964368845.1 uncultured Desulfovibrionaceae bacterium | reverse complement strand
GCAGAATTTTCATCAATATCTTGAATTGTTACACCAATCCAACCACGGCTAACTTTTTTACCGGATTTTAATTGCTCAGTAATTTTTGAGGCCATGGAACTTGGAATGGCAAAACCAATACCTTGACCACTGGCTATAATGGCTGTGTTAATGCCTACAACCTCACCTTGCATATTTAATAATGGACCACCGCTATTGCCGGGGTTAATGGAAGCATCGGTTTGGAGGAAGTTATCAAATGGCCCAGCATTAATATTGCGGCCTTTAGCAGATAAAATACCAGCTGTTACCGTATGCTCAAGACCAAAAGGGTTACCAATAGCAAGTACCCATTCGCCAACTTTTGCATTATCTGAGTCTGCAAAGGTAAGGAAGGGTAGTTTTTCTTTAACATCAACCTTTAATAGTGCTATGTCGGTTTCTTCATCTGAACCAACTAAAGTTGCCCGAATGGACTCCTCTTTATCAATGGCACCTTGTAGATTAACATTAATAATATCAGCGCCTTCAACTACGTGATAGTTGGTCACAATATATCCATCGGGTGACACAATAAAACCAGACCCTAGGGAGCGTTGTTTGCGCTGAGGTTGGTTATTGTGGAATTGGTCAAATTGCTCAAAAAACTTTTCAAATCCTGGGGGAACATTGCGAAAGAAATCATTAAATTTATTTTGGGGCCCACTTTTGGAATGTTTTTCTGTGCCAATGTTCACAACAGCGGCACCGGCTTTCTCAGCTAATTGGGTAAAGTTTGGTAGTTCAGCAGCTTTAGCTACAGTAGCAAGCAAAATAAAACACAGAGTAAATCCTGCTGTCAGTTTACGTAAATTTGTCATAAATTCTCCTTATGAGGCATTGCATTCATATAGGGCCAAATTTGTACAAGCTATATGGCAATGCAAAATAGCGTAATCGTTCTTCGTACGCCAAATACATATATAAGATTTAAAAAAGAATATGTGAAGGTGTAGAACAAAAAAATATAAGTAATCTTGTTCTAAGTGCTTAATCACATTATAATAAAATATTAAATATTTTGTAAATAGTATAGTCCTTACTGAAAAAACATACTAAAATGCAGCTATTTGTCCATCAGTTCTTGGTTCTGTTCCACCAATATATGAAATTTTACCTTGTCCATCTTTTTGTTGCCAAATTATTTGACCGCGCCCAAAGTCTGTATCGTCTATTTGACCATAGTGAATGTCATGCCCTTTGCGCTTGAGTGCATAAGCAAGGGAGTGGGGGAAGTTTTGCTCTACATGTACGGTGCGTCCATTAATCCATCTAAAACGTGGGGCATCTAAAGCTGCTTGGGGGTTTAGGTAGTTGTTTAAGATACGGTGCATGAGCATGATATGACCTTGGGGTTGGATAAAACCTCCCATCATTCCAAAAGGGCCAAAAGGAACAAAAGGAGCAACATCATTATCCATTATTACACAATCTTGTTTTTGTTTTTTATTTGGTATTATAAAACCTGGAATAATAGTATGATATGGTAATTTTTTGGGCGCAACACAATTGGCATGATTAGGATTTGTATTAAAGCAAGCTCCACGATTTTGTAAAGCAATACCCGTACTTGGCACCACAACTCCTGAGCCAAATCCTGTATAATTACTTTGAATGTATGAGACCATATTACCTTCATTGTCTGCTGTGGCTAGGTATACAGTCCCACCTTTATATTGATTTAAGGGTAGAGGATCAGTGGCATGATTTTGTATTTGCATGGCACGTTTTTGCCCATAATCACCATGCAGTAACTCATCAATACTAACCCGCATGTGTTTTGGGTCTGCAATATGTTCTAAGCCATCAACAAAGGCAAGCTTGGTGGCTTCAATTACCTTATGTATATTTTCTGGGTTATCGCTAATATCTAAGTTGAAATTTTTCATAATATTTAAGGCCATTAAACAAATAATACCTTGCCCATTTGGTGGTAGTTCATAAATTGTATGACCACAATATTCCATACCAATGGGTTCTACCCATGCTGGGGTATAGTCTTGTAAATCTTCACCTCTTAACAAACCACCCACGTCATGCATAAACTGGTCTATTTTTTGCGCTAGTTCACCTTTATAAAATGATTGCGCTTTAGTTTGGGCGATGAGCTCCAAAGTATTAGCTTGTTCTGGTAAACGCCAAATACTACCAACCTTTGGCGCATGTCCTTGAGGAGCAAAAGTATCAAACCAAGCTTGAAGGCTTTTATCATTGGTTTTATTCATGTATGCTGTATAAACAGCATGGGCATCGGCCCAGAGTTTGGCAGTAATTGGTGCAATGGGAAAGCCATTTTGTGCATAGTAAATGGCGGGGGCTAGGCATTGTGATAGTGAAAGCTTGCCAAAACGCTCACTGAGAGCGGCCCAAGCCGCTGGTACGCCAGGTACAGTAATTGGTAAAACACCCTGCTGGGGTATGTTGGTGTGTCCAGCATCATGTACAGCTTTAAGGTTTAGTAAAGTAGGAGATGGACCACTAGCATTTAGGCCATATAGCTTATCCTTAAGCCAAACTTGAGCAAAAGCATCTCCACCTATACCATTGCTGGTAGGTTCAACAACAGTAAGACAGGCGGCTGTGGCAATAGCAGCGTCAATGGCGTTGCCACCTTGGCGTAAAATATGTAGTCCTGCCTGAGCAGCCAATGGCTGGGATGTGGCCACCATACCTTGACCAGCAAAAACCACATTGCGCCTTGAAGGGTAGGGGTAATAGTATGGATCAAAACTCATTAAATATCTCCATAAAAAATCAAAACATTAAACTTGACCGGTCATGCGTTTTAGCTCGGTATCACGCTCTTTAGCATTTAAGGATTGACATAATGTAAATGTCTTTTCATCACGGGTTAGTTTTGACACAAAAAAATGTTTACTAGCTTGACTTGCCAATTGTGGCCAATGGGTAATAAGCAGCATTTGGCGTTCTTTAGCAAGGCTACTCAAGCGTTCTGCAATCTTATGTAGGGTCATACCGCCAATTCCTGCATCAACTTCATCAAAAATATAAGTCGCACTTTCATGACTACTTTGTATGCTTACCAAGGCTAATAAAAAGCGAGATAGTTCACCACCAGAAGCAATTTTATCCAAAGGCTGTGGAGCTTGACCAGGGTTTGGAGCCCAAAGAATACGCGCTTTTTCATCCTCTAGGCCAGGCCAAATACTTAAAGGCGAAAACTCCACTATGACTCGTATATCATTAGAAAAACCAAGCCCTGCCAAAGCTTGTTCAAGATTTTGGCTAAAAGTCTTAGCAGCATTTCGTCTTTGTGGAATAAGTTTATCAAGTATAACTTTAAGTTCTTTTATAAGCTCTGCTTCTTTTCGTTCTAATTGTTTAAGATCTAAGGCACATGAGTCAAGAAATGATATATTCTCTGTGATTTCTTCTCTAAGTTTTAAAATTTCATCTAAGGAGCGGCGTAACTTTCTTTTAAGCTGGGCTAGTGCATAAAGTCGTGCTTCTAAGGTATCCATATCAATTTCAGAATGATACGAAGTTTTACGCATACGTGCTTCCATATGCGGCAAAAGCTCTCGTAAGGCCGTTATGGCAATTAAGTCTTCATTAAAACTTGCATCATAGTTTGCAATATTTTCTACGTTGCGCTCAAAACTATTAAGTAAAGCCATAAGTCCAGGACCATCTTCACCGTGGAGTATGGCTAGAGCTTTTTCAAAATTATCAGCCTGTTCTGAAACTTGCTTGGCCTCACTACGTATAGCTTCAAGTTCTTCTTCTTCGTTGGCTTTGGGAGCAACCTTATCAATTTCCATTTGTTGTATTTCCAAAAGTTCACGTCGCTCAGCAAGGTTATTAAACTTTTTTTGCATAACTTCACGTTCTTTACTTATTTTATGTAAAGCTTGAAGTATACTGTCTCTTTGTTCTAAAAGCTCACTATTTTGTAGTGTTGTATCAATAAGTTTGGCTTGATAATTTGTTTGTAGAAGTTTTTGTTGGCCATGCTGGCTGGTATGCACAATCAAGCTTGGGCGTAAATCGCGCACTAAGTCTTGCGAACTTAATACATCATCAATATACAAACGGCTACGCCCACTTTCGGCCATAAGCTCACGTCGTATAAAAAGTTCCTTGCCATGATGTATAAATATTGCTTCAACTTGTGCTTTTTCATAACCTTGGCGCACCATGCTAGCAGGCATTTTTTCACCCAACAAAAAATTGATGGCTTTTAAGATAAAACTTTTGCCTGCTCCGGTTTCTCCGGTAAGAACATTTATGCCAGATACAAATTCAAGCTCCATATTCTCAATAAGGGCTAGGTTTTGTATTCTCAAAAATTCTAACATATTACACCCTAAATTAACGACGAAGCCTTGGGTCAAGCATATCACGTAAGCTTTCGCCAAGCAGGTTATAACCCAAAACAGTGATGAGAATGGCAATACCAGGATACAAAGACATCCAAGGTGCTATTTCAAGTACGTTTTTGCCCTCAAGAAGCATGTTTCCCCAGCTGGCTGTTGGTGGCTGAACACCAAGACCCAAAAAACTTAAAGAAGATTCAACCAAGATTGCTCCAGCAATGCCAAGGGTAGCCGACACAAGAACGGGGCTTAAAGCATTAGGTAAGATATGTATAAGCATAATGCGACTGCTTTTTGCTCCGCTAAGTTTGGAAGCGGCTACAAAATCCCGCTCTCTAAGGCTTAGGGCTTCTGCCCGCACAAGGCGTGCCACCCCCATCCAAGAAGTAAAGCCAATAACAATCATAATATTACTTAAACTTGGTTCTAAAAAAGCAATTATGGCAAGAATAAGAAAAAATGAAGGAAAGCAAAGCATTATATCAACACCGCGCATAACAACTTCATCTGTCATACCACCAAAATATCCTGAAATTAAACCTAGTAACAGGCCAATACTAACCGAAATTCCAACAGCCACAAAACCTACCCAAAGCGATATACGCCCTCCATAAAGCAAACGTGAGAGCACATCACGACCGAGTTGATCTGTACCAAGGGGAAAGGCTTCACAGGGAGGTAGCAATATGGCATCTAAATGTAGAGCTGTGGGGTCGTATGGGGCAAGCCAAGGAGCTAAAAGGGCTGCTATGGACATAAATCCTACCAGACTAAGGCCTAGGATAAACATTATGTGTTTCTTTAACTTTCTTCCTAAGTATAGGTTAAAGCTTGACATTATGCTAGCTCCTTTGTGCTACGAATACGTGGATCAGCAAAGCCGTAAGCAATATCAGCAAGCACATTGCCAAGTAGAGTGAGCACTGCTCCAAGCACCAAATTACCCATAATCATAGTATAATCACGGGCCATTACAGCTGCATAAAATAATTGCCCAAGTCCTGGTAGCGCAAAAATAGACTCAATAATAACACTACCACCAATAAGGCCAGGTACTGAAAGTCCAAGTAGGGTGATTACTGGTAGTAAAGCATTTCGTAGAGCATGACCAAAAATTATCTTATTGGTAGGTAAACCCTTGGCTCTTGCAGTTAAAATATAATCTTGCCGCAATACTTCAAGCATAGATGATCTGGCAAATCTAGACATACCCGCAATACCACCAACAGTATAAACCGTAATTGGTAAAATTAAATGTTTAATTATATCCAAAACTTTACCCGTAGTAGAGAGCTGGTCATAACCAAGGGAGGTTAAACCGGATATAGGGAGCAAATTGTGTTCAATACCAAAAAATAACATTAACAATAATGCTAACCAAAATCCCGGCATGGCAAAAGCTAAGAAAACTAGTATGGTAATACCTTTATCAAGCCAGGAATTTTGCTTCCAGGCCGATAGAACCCCAATGGGAATAGCTATGCCAAGGGTGAGAATAAGAGCAGCAATATTCATACCTACGGTTAGGGGTAGGCGTTCCATAATTTTATCTAACACTGGCCTTGGATCTGAAGACATAGAGTTTCCAAAGTCTAAGTGAGCTAAACGCCATAACCAATTAGCATATTGCTCATAAAGAGGCTTATCAAGACCATACAAAGCTTCTAAACGCTGTCTTGCAGCTTCACCAGCAAGAGGATTAAGGGTGGTTTCCATATCAGTGGGAGAACCCGGAGCAAGATGAATTACAGCAAAACTTATGACGGTAATGCCCCAAAACACAATTAACATCCACAAAAGCTTACGTATGATACGTAAGCAAAGCATTGAAAGTCGCTTTTGTTTTGTGTCTAATTGTATATCTGACATTACTTTTCCAATAAAACCTTAAAGCTAAAATATTTAATGTGTAACTTTAATTGGAGCTCATCCAGCTTTGTAAGTTACGCACTTCGCTTGCCCATTCATTTGATAAACGCAATTCCAAAAACTGCGCATAAAGTGCATCCACCAGTCCAACACACAGTTCCATAAGATAAATTTTTTCTAATAAAAAAGCATCTGGGTCATCGTCTTCGGCTTCTTTTTCTATTTTTGGTGTGCGTAAGCTATTACATGATAAATCTTCTGCCCTAAGTGATAATTGCCAATCTAGGTCGTTTTGCTCCAAACGTACAATAGCCCTTGTGACTTTTTTACCAGTTACAAGACCGAGCCGTGCTTCGCGTAACGGAGAAAGCGAACCAGACACAGAGGCTGTTTCTAGATTATCTCCTTCACCACCTTGCACAACAATACGTTGTTCCATGGATACCGAAAAAGGGACATTTTTTTTATCGGTGAATGATGTGGGAGCTGTGTCGCTTTTATACCATAACCAAGTCAAAAACTCTTGGCCTAAAATAATATCTGTACCTTCTCCAAGATATGATGTGTTCATTGCTTACTCCGTGGCAAAATGTGTGGGCTCAAGGCGATCTAGATGGTTTAATTTGGCTTCATCTAGCATGCTCATGGCAAGATTATATGGTATCATTTGTTCAAGATGTAAATCAAAAGTCTGAGTAAAGTATTCTGTGAACATATCAATCATCTTACCTTGAGTAGAAGCAAACCATATATTATTACTATCCGTTGCCCAGATTACATTAAATTCTGCCGGAACTGGTAAAAAACGGCTGCGTAAGCGTAAAATAACTTGTTCTTTTATTTCTTTTTTTCGTTCACGACTAATAAATTTTTTGTTTTGCTCGTGTAAGCTTTGTTTCTCGTCACGTAAGGCTATAGCAAAATGTTTTTTAATGACTCCAGCTGGTATGCGCCTAGTGTCCAAACGCAAAGAAAACACAATATATGCACCTTTTTGGGGTGGGGCAGTGCGCCATTGCATATCTAACATGTCCTCAAAACAAGTCCAACCAAAAGCACGTTCTAAAGGTACTTCATCAATATCTTGAAAAGCAAATTGTTTAAGTTTATCTGGAATTTGTTCCCATAAATTTTTGGGAATATCATCAATAATACGAAAACGAGTAAAACTACATGACGCGCTTAAAAATCCCATAATAACTCCTTATAGGACTGCTAAAAATTTATATGGCCTTAGCCCTTATTTATACTTGCTGCTTGCAAACATGGCAAGCCTACATAGAAAGATATTTTTATTGTTATAAGCCATTGTAAATGTGAATAAATTATTTTAAACACATATATTACTAAGCTTAACTTGTTGTCATACGGACTTTTTTAGACAGTTATTTTATATGACATGCACTTAGTAAACAATATTTCTATTTTTAAAAATTACGCTTTTTAGCAGTTAAAAAAGTTCCTCGCTAAGCTTTAGGGCGTTTTTTGTTTTTTTGAAGCTTAAAAAGGGTAGACAAATTAATTTTTATTTGAGTAAATATTTATATGTTAATGTCCCATAATGATAATTATGTAAACTTTTGTATTTTGAATTTATAACAAATTCAGACTATTAACTAACAATATCAAAATTATAGCAAAACAATTGCAAATAAAAAAATAATACAATTTTTTTCTATGCATTTTGGTGCTTTTGTTTTTTGGCTTTGCGTATTATCTTGATTGTAGGTGTTAACAAAGTAAAAAATTAGACTTTGGCGTTTAAGGCATTTAAAAAATAAAATAAACAAAAAGATAAGCAAATTTTTTTTGAGGGCTTAAAATGCCACTTAATAAGGACTATATGACGCATACTAAAAATAACAATGACCAAACCTCCGGCATTCGTATAAATAAGGCCTTAGCCGATGCAGGTATTTGTTCAAGACGTAAAGCTGAGGAATTTATTATAGCTGGTAAAGTTATGGTTAATAATAAAGTTGTGACAGATTTAAGCCAGCGCGTCATGCCAGATGATTCTATTAGCCTGAATGGTCAAGATATTAAGCGCAGTGAGAAACGCTGTTATTTAATGTTGCATAAACCAGTACAAACCATGTGTACAGCCTATGACCCTGAAGGCAGAAATACAATTTTTGATATTTTACCAAAAAAATGGAAAGAAAAACGATTATTTAGCGTTGGACGGCTGGACTATTTTTCAGAAGGTTTATTAATTTTAACCGATGATGGAGATTTTGCCCAAAAACTTGCTCATCCAAGCCATGACCTTACTAAAACATATCGTGTGCTTATACGTGAAGAAGTAAGCGAAACCATGCTAAAAATCATGCAAGATGGCATGACTCTTAAAGAAGGTGAAAAATTAGCTCCTCTTAAAGTAAGTGTTGTGCGAGCACCCAATAAAAATACCAGCACCACACTATTGGAAATGACCCTAAGCCAAGGTATAAACAGACAAATTAGAAGAATGTGCCGTGACCTGGGTTTGACAATTTTTAAGCTTATACGCATAGCACAAGGTAAGGTATTATTAGCTGACTTAGAGCCTGGTCAGATTCGTGAGTTAAGTAAAGCAGAAATAAAATCATTACTTAATGAAATATAATATTAGCTTTAGAGATAGACATTTATGACAGGAAGAGATATATGATTTTGTGGGGTTAAATAATCGAGGATTATTTAT
Organism: uncultured Desulfovibrionaceae bacterium; assembly: GCA_964368845.1. Taxonomy (GTDB): domain Bacteria; phylum Desulfobacterota; class Desulfovibrionia; order Desulfovibrionales; family Desulfovibrionaceae; genus CAYJAD01. The sequence goes on along the minus strand of CAYJDF010000057.1, from coordinate 5,495 downwards.
TATAATAGTATGAAAAGAAAGACTGTTAAACTCTCTGATGATAAAGTATCCCTTGAGGAATATAATCTCTTAAAGGGTGAACTTGAACAATTACGTTGTAAATTAGCCTTGTTAGATGAAAGTTCAGAGAGTGCCCTGCAAAAGCCAGAGGCAGATGGATACGCTCAAGTTATGCTAGATCAAAGCCCTTTTGGAGCTTTGATTTGGGATCAACATGGCAATCTTGTCGACTGCAATAAAGCTTTGGCTTTAATCTTTGGTCTTGATGATACTCAGCAATTTTTAGACAATTTCCCTACTCTATTTCCAGAAGTCCAGCCAGATGGTGTTAGCTCTATTGAGCGCATGCGCCAAGAAATCGGAAAAACCTTAATTGAAGGCTCAACCACTTGTTATTGGATGGGTAAATGTGCTAAAGGTAAAGAATTACCTTTAGAAGTTAAAGGTGTGCGCGCAAAGCATAATGGTGAATATGTGGCCATTGGCTATTTAAGTGATTTGCGAGAACTTGAAGGTAACATCAAAAAAGCCAAGGAAGCCGAACTTCGCACCAATGCCATATTAAATGGAATACCCATGGGCATTAATTTGCTTAATGCCGACTTTAAAATATTTGATTGTAATGACAAAGCTCTTGAAATTATGAATATGATATCAAAACAAGAGTATATTGACACAATTTTTGAATACTTGCCAGAAATTCAACCTAACGGACAAAATACCGCCCTACTCTTACAAGAAAATTTTTTGTTGGCTAAGCAAAATGGCTATACTAATTTTGAGGTTTTTTTATTTACTACTGATAATGAAGCCTTACCGGTTGAAATTACACTTATTCGAGCAAACATTGCACATGAGGAGCTTTATATAGGCTATGTACTTGATTTGCGCGAAACAAAAAAAATGCTTGGTGACATTGAGCTTTCTAGAGTAGCAGCAGAAAAAAGTGCCATGGCTAAGAGTGAATTTTTAGCCAATATGAGTCATGAAATTCGCACTCCCATGAATGGTATTTTGGGCTTATTGCATATTTTATCAGCCACTGAGCTTGATAAGGTGCAAACAAACTATATTCATAAGGCTTTGTTTTCTACTAAAGAACTATTGAGAATTATAAATGATATTCTTGATTTTTCAAAAATTGAGGCTGGCAAGCTTGAAATGGAGTCTACCACTTTTACCCTCTATGATGTTTGTTCGGAACTAGAAGGCCTTTTAGGACATACTGCTAAGGACAAAGGCCTAAATTATACTATAGAACGCTGTGAATTTGCTCACACAAATCTTCTTGGTGACCCATTACGATTAAAGCAAGTATTACTTAACTTGGTAAGTAATGCCATAAAATTCACCAGTAAGGGCAATATAGGTATTAAAATTAAGTGTACACTTCAGGGTAATAATAAGTTACATGGCCATTTTCAAATTTCAGATACAGGCATTGGACTTAGTGAAGAACAAATTAAGCATTTATTTACGGCGTTTACACAAGCAGACACGTCATTTACACGTAAATATGGCGGCACTGGATTAGGCCTTGCCATCTCCAAGAATATTGTGGAGATGATGCAAGGTGAAATTTGGGTTGAAAGTGTGCTTGGGCAAGGTTCAACATTTTATTTCACAGCTGTGTTTGAACTAGATAAAGAAATTCATCAAATAGCTTCTATTACAGATGTTAATGAGATAAATGAAAAAAAATCTTATAAAGGACACCTATTATTGGTTGAAGACAACCAAATTAATCAGATTATAGCTGAGGAGCTTTTGCAAAGTGTGGGTTATACAATAGATATTGCAAATAACGGTCAAGAAGCTCTTGATATGCTTGAAAACACTTCTTATGACTTAGTGCTTATGGATATTCAGATGCCGCTTATGGATGGGCTTACGGCCACTAAGGCTATTCGTCAAAACCAAAAGTTCAAGCAATTGCCTATTATTGCCATGTCTGCTCATGCTATGGCTGGAGATAAAGAAAAAAGCTTAAAAAGTGGTATGAATGACCATATAACTAAACCCATTTCGCCCAATATTTTGTATAGTACGCTTGAATATTGGCTTACAAAAAAATAACTATAATTGCGCCATTATAACTGCCATAGCAACATGGAAAAATGAAATACTTAAAGCTGTTACTTTAAGTTGATGGTTTAATATACTAGCATCATAGCTATTAAAGACTTTATATGTACTTTTAATAATGGGAAAGGTTAAAATTATTAACAGTATAGTCCACAATTTAAAGTGCAACATAAGGTATATAATCCAGAATAAAATGGCACCCCCAACTAAACATACCTGATATATCCTAGCTCCCCTTACTCCTAGTCTAATGGCTATGGTGAACTTGCCATTTTTCTTATCCCCTTCCATATCTCTTGTATTATTAATATTTAATACTGCAGTGGAAAATAACCCCGCTGCCATGGCTGGTAATAATGGAGCATTGGTTAAAGTATCGGTATAGAGATAATAAGAGCCAAGAACTGACACAAGGCCAAAGAAAATAAATACATAGTAATCGCCTCTAGCCCTATAGCCATAAGGCTTTTTGCCCATAGTATATGATATGGCAGCCCAAACGGCAAAGCAAAGTAATGCACCAAAAACTAACCATTGCCATATATTATAACCAAAACTTGAACTAAAAAGTAAAATACCTGTAATACCAATTAGTGTCGTTACCAAATAAATTCCATTTAACATGTGCTTAGGCTTAATTGCACCAGATGAAACAGTACGTGTTGGCCCTAACCTATCTGCCCCGTCAAGATTATTTTTTGCATCACCATAGTCATTGGCAAAGTCTGATAGGGTTTGTAACAAAACGCCTAGTATAACAGTATAAATCAAAATTGACCAAGAAAAGAAACCTTTATTTGCCGCAAGTCCTGCCCCTAAAAAAATTACCGATAATGAAAGCGGTAAGGTGCGTGGGCGCATGGCACAAATCCAAGCTTTAAGTGTTGCATTCATAAATCAAATTCTTAAAGTTATACATTAATAATGTTAAATTGTTATAAAATATAGCGTGTTAAGTCTTTATCAACACGTACATCTTCAAGATGTGTTTCAACATATGCTTTGTTAACTACAAGCTCAGTGCCAGATTTTTCTGGTGCTTCAAAAGAGATATCTGCTAATATTTTTTCCATAATTGTGTACAAGCGACGTGCACCAATATTTTCTGTTTGTGTATTTGTTTCTTCTGCAAATGCCGCAATTTCTTCTAACCCATCGTCAGTATAGGTGATTTTGACTCCCTCTGTTTCAAGCAGAGCCATGTACTGACGGGTTAAAGCGTTGTCTGGCTCGGTTAAAATTCGCAAAAATTCTTTTCGGCCAAGGGCTTGTAACTCAACTCGTAATGGAAAGCGACCTTGTAATTCTGGTATTAAATCTGAAGGTTTACTAAAATGAAAAGCTCCTGCTGCAATAAATAAAATATGATCAGTCTTAATCATTCCATACTTAGTATTCACAACACTGCCCTCGACAATGGGCAAAAGGTCACGTTGTACTCCCTCACGCGAAATATCCGATGAGCGCGAACTAGATGTACTGGCAATTTTATCAATTTCATCAATAAATATAATGCCGCCTTGCTCCACACGCTCGCGAGCTTTATCCATAATAGAGTCTTCATCAACAAGCTTGTTAGACTCCTCTTGAACCAATACATTAAAGGCCTGACCAATTTTCATTTTGCGTTTTTTAGGTTTTGGAGGAAATGCTTTACCAAACATGTCTTTCACTTGAGAGCCCATGCCTTCCATCCCAGGTATTGCAAAAACATCAATACTTGGTCCAGATTGTTCCAATACCTCCATCTCCACTTCACGGTCATCCATAAAACCTTGGCGTAATTGTTGACGTAGTTTTTCACGCGTATTGTCACGGCTTCCATCGCCTCCAAATGAGGCTGGTAATAATAAATCAAGTAAACGCGATTCAGCCGCCGCTTCTGCTGCTTCTTTTACGCGTACATTTTCTTCTTCGCGCACAAGATTAATACTAATTTCCATGAGGTCACGCACCATAGACTCCACATCACGTCCCACATAACCAACCTCAGTAAATTTAGTAGCCTCAACTTTAACAAAGGGAACACCACATAACTTAGCTAATCGCCTAGCAATTTCTGTTTTACCAACTCCAGTTGGTCCCATCATAATAATATTTTTGGGAGCCACTTCATCCCTTAGTTCGGGCAACAATCTACTTCTGCGCCACCTATTACGCACAGCCACAGCCACCATTTTTTTAGCTTGTTCTTGACCAACAATATACTTATCAAGCTCTGCCACTACTTCACGAGGAGTTAGGGTAATCATAATTTCTCCAACAATTACTTCTGCACTATATAATAGTGCTAAACTTTTGAAATAAATTTATTTTATATTTTATACGACCCTTGAATAAAAAGCCTTTCAAAATATAAGCCTCTTTTTGTAATTTGCAATGCTTTCATATGTAGATTATAATTATTTTATGATTTCGTACTTGCATTGGAATCTTTATGTAGGACCATTACTGCTAGCTTGTGGTATCATATTGCAGATTTATTTCTTTATGCGTCCGCACTCATCCTTCATAATTGCTATAGTTGGGGCTTTTTGTTTTTGTATTGTAGGCTATGTAGATAGTGATGTATTTTTATTTTTGGGTGAATTATTAATCCTTCCTCTTCTTTGGCTTCACAAAGGTAAGTCATGAAAAATATTAATATGTTTCGCATGATTTCTTTAATATTTTATCTAGCAGTGGCCATTTTTATTTGGTTAATGTTTGACTTTGACAAGTCCACCACTAAGCAGTGGATGGATGCATATGTACGTAATCACGGTTTATGGGGTATATTTATATATACTGCTGCAACTACAATACTTATTGCCATGGGTGTACCAAGGCAAATTTGTAGTTTTATGGGGGGATATGTTTTTGGTTTATGGCAAGGGACATTGCTTGCAACTATGGGTACTGCACTTGCTTGTATTATATGTTTTAGTTATGCGCGCTTTATTGGTCAAGAGTGGATTAATGATAAGTACAGGCATAAACTTACAAGTTTTAATAATTTTATATGTCAATCTCCATTTTTGTTAAGCTTAATAGTACGTATTGTACCCCTAGGAAGTAACTTTATAACTAATTTTTTGGCCGGCATTAGTGCCATTCCTGCAAAGTCATTCTTGGGCGGTTCCATCATAGGCTTTACGGCCCAAAATTTTATCTTTGCTCTTATGGGTAGTGGCATACAACTAAATTCCAAAATGAATACGTTTTATAGTATAATTCTTTATATTACTTCACTATGTCTTGGATATTGGGTTTATGCAAGGTATAAAAACTATAAACAACAATCTAATATTATTAATAAATAACTAAAGCTTGCCTTTTTGTGAAAAATGCTTAACTTAATATCCCCTTCAATAAATGGGGGCGCATTGGTTTCGACGGGGATGTGGAAGCCAAAGTTGCAGGTCGAGGCG
>CAYJDF010000056.1:0-14576 GCA_964368845.1 uncultured Desulfovibrionaceae bacterium | reverse complement strand
GCCAGTCATACTACTTAAACTGCCTCCAGCGTAGCTAGAAAATGACGATGTGCCACTTTGAGCCCACCAAGTAGACATGCTTTCCATCTCAATACGTTTGCGCATTTCGGTAGGGTCTATTTGCATGGCTTTTCTTGCTGCATCAAGTCCGGATAGGGAGTCAATTTGTAAATAGGTTTTGCCAAGGTTTTCGTCTGCATCAAGTAATGCTTGCACCAATGCGGCATCGGGGTGAGAACTATTTACAACAACGCGTCCATCTTCTACAGACAGTCTAAAATCAATATCTGGGTCAATACCTTGCGAATTCAAGCCAAGCTTAAAGTCTTGACCAACAGATTTTTCAATTAAAAACTTTTGAATTGCTAAATCATTATCTTCAAGTGGTGCATCAACAGTGATGTTACCAGATTGATCAATGTTAAAGCTTATATCATCATATTGACTAAGGTCATTTTCTTCAAGCACAGCTTTAATTTCTTCTTCAAGTTCAGGGTGAGTTTTAAGGTATGTACTTAACTCTTCATTTTCAGTGCTTAGAACACCATTGCTATATTTTAAGCTAATATTACCATCTAGTTCAATTTCTGCTTCTTCAAGTTTTTTAATTAATTCTTCACCTAAAACTTTATTACCGCTAAAAGAACTTTGTAAGCTGTTACTGCTTGAGGAAACTAAGGAAATAGTGCCAGCACCACTAACATTAAACTCTATGGGGCCATCAACATTAAGGCCATTTTCCTCCATGCTTTTTAATAAATCTGTCCCAATATTGGGATTGGAGTCAAAATAGTTTTGAATTTTATTTTTATCAGCATGGGCTGTACTAACTATGATTTTGCCTGCTTCATCTAAAGTCACTGTGAAGGAAGCATCGCTATCAACCCCAGTTGCTTCGATACGAGCCTTTAGTTCCTCACTAAAACTATCTTCTAATTCTTGTTTATATTTATCAACTTGATTGAAAGTTATGCGTTCATCACTACCAACACCCATGGCATCCATAGAATACTGAATTAATTCTATCATGGAGGATATGGTACTTGAGCCTTCAAAGGTATAACTGCTGCTAGTACTAGAGTTAGTGGAGCTACTTGTACTAGATGATTGTAATTGTTGATTGTTCCACTGATATGTATAGGCTGAATAACCGCTGCTTATGCCGGAAATGCTCATAAAATTCTCCATGCTTTACCGTTAAAATAAGGTAAAATTTACCCACATTTAATTATAATATTTAACGATGCAAGAAGCGCACCACTAAAATTTTTTTCATCTATAGACAGAAAATATAAAATAAGATATTTCTCTGCTATGTCAGAAAACGTCGCACTTTTTGAAACTGTTGAGTTTGATGACCCAAGCTTAGCCAATGCTTTATTTGGGCCACATAATGTCCACTTAGAAGCTTTGGCTTTGGCTAGCGGAGCTAATATTGTTTCGCGTGGGGCAAGTGTTATTGTTAAAACACCAGATCAACATGTTTTACAGCGTTTATGCAATCTCTTTGTACAGCTTTATGAGCATGTCCAACAAGGGCGTACTTTAAGTCGTCAAGATGTATCACGAGCTTACGCCATGCTTGAAAGCCAACCCAAACTCAATATTAGCCAAGTTTATAAAGACACTGTCTTTGTGGCTGCTCCTAAAAAAACTATCACCGCCAGAAATTTAGCTCAAAAAGCATACTATGAGGCTTTATTTAATAAAGAAATGGTTTTTGCTCTTGGCCCAGCAGGGACTGGCAAAACATATCTTGCCGTGGCCATGGCTTTAAACATGCTAAATAAACATAGGGTGAAAAAAATTGTGCTTACGCGCCCAGCGGTGGAAGCAGGGGAGCGTTTAGGTTTTTTACCTGGTGATCTTGCAGATAAAGTTAACCCTTATTTACGTCCTCTTTATGACGCACTTTATGATATGCTACCCCCAGCTAAAGTAGCATCTATGCTAGAGACAAATATTATTGAAATTGCACCATTAGCCTTTATGCGTGGGCGTACACTCAATGATGCATTTATTATTTTGGATGAAGCTCAAAATACAACTCACGAACAAATGAAAATGTTTTTAACTCGCCTTGGTTTTGGTTCAAGAGCTGTTATAACTGGAGATATAACTCAAATTGATCTTCCTGCACAATGGGGAGATGCAGGCCCACAGTCACGCTCAGGTCTTGTGCATGCTATGCATGTTTTGCGTCATGTGCAAGCTATTGGATTTCATAAGTTTAGCGAAAAAGATGTGGTACGCCATCCTCTTGTAGGAGCAATTGTTTCAGCGTATGATAATGACCAGTCTGATGTAGGATAACAATACATATGGCACATAGTATAAGACAAAAAGAAAATTCATTTAAAACTTTATTAAGTATGCTCTACTCACGCCATCATTGTGGGTATGGTTTAGCTATTTTATTAATAACTTTGCTTGGCGTTGCTATTTTAGCCGGAGTAAATTTTGATAACCGTCCAAGTATTTTTGTGGCCGGAAGTATTGCCGATGCTGACGTGGTGGCACATCGTGACTTATTGGTAGAAGATGTGCTTGCTACTAATATAAGGCGTGAGCAAGTGCGCCAAAGTCAACCCTTGGTTTTTGACCTTAACCATGAAGCTTATGAAAAATTTAATACAAAAATTATAAGTATATTAAATGAGGTAAATGGTTCATTTGCCGAAGATGACTATACAGCTTTGCGCGAATTAGAAGAAATTGTTACCCCCCATGTGGCCGAAGAAGTTATTGTGCAGTTAAGTCACCCCTCGGTACAAACTTATATTTTAAATGCCCTTTTGCCTAATATACGGCAAATATTAGAAAAAGGTATAGTGAGTGACATTAGGCATGCACGCGTTGGAGAGGCAGGGGCTATTATTCATAATTTAGAAACCGGTGCTGAAATTTTGCGCCCCGATGCTACAAATTTACCCAATGTTCAATCGACACTAATACAATTAAATAGTGTATTGCGTAATGACAACACCATCAATAAGGCTGAACAACGTGCTTTAATTGTTTTGCTTTCTGCATTCATGCCAGCTTCACTTAGCTTAAATACAGTGTCAACTAATGCTAGGGCTGAAGCAGTGGCTGGCGAAGTAGAGCCTGTTTACTATCAACTCCAACGTGGTGAAGTGGTAGTTAGAAAGGGTGAACTTGTTACCAGAGAACAACAAACCATGCTGCAAACCATATATAACTCTGCTGCAGCATGGATTCATGGGCGTTTAAGTGTGGGACTTTTTATTCTATCTGTCATTATTTCCTTAGGTTTATTTATGTCACCAAGTGGTAAACCTAGTACTCCCTTACTTTGTAAGGATCATATTCTTATGTCCTTGCTACTTGCTTGTACTGCTATTGGTGCAAAAGCCATTTACGTTTTTGCACATCAAACCGGTGAGGCCGTAAATATTACTTCATTATCATATGCATTTCCGGTGGCGGGTATTGTGGGTTTAGTGGCCATGGTTTTTGCAGCCCGGCGTTATTGTACCATGGGTATTTTATTAGCACTTTTTACCACAGTTATGTTTAAGAGTGACATTACATTGTTTTTCTTTCACTTTCTTGGTGGTATGTTAGCTACTTGGCTTGTTACACGTGCTCAAACACGTCAAGATGTGGTTTGGAGTATTATTCCTCTTAGTATAGGACAAATACTTTTTTGGTTTGCAGCAACTACATTTGCTCAAACCCCAATGACATACTATCCTGTACAATTACTATACGTTATAGCTAATAGCATTATATCATTATGCATACTTTTTGCCTTTAGTCCTGTGCTTGAATTAGCTTTTGGTTATACCACCCGTTTTAAGCTAATGGAATTAATGAGCCTTGAGCAGCCTTTAATGCAAGAGATGATGGTTACCATGCCTGGCACATATCATCACTCCTTGGTAGTTGCCAATATGGTGGAAGCTGGGGCAAAAGTTATTGGGGCTAATAGTTTGTTGTGTAAAGTTGGTGCATTATATCACGATGTGGGCAAGTTGCAACATCCGGATTATTTTATTGAAAATCAATTTGGTGGACGCAATAAACATGATAAATTAGCTCCTTCCATGAGTGCGCTTATTTTATCTTCACACATTAAAAGAGGTACTGAGCTGGCCGAAAGTTATAGACTAGGTAAAGAAATTTGTGATTTAATTCAACAACATCATGGCACAAGAATTATGCAATTTTTTTATCAAAAAGCCATTGCTTTGGGAGAAAATCCACAAGAATCAGAATTTTGCTATGGTGGCCCACGTCCACAAACTAAGGAAGCAGCTATTCTCATGCTTGCTGACTCTGTGGAGGCATCTTCACGCACACTAAGTGACCCTACACCAGCGCGCTTAAAGAGTCATATTGACAAGATTGTTAAAGGTATTTTCTCTGAAGGACAGCTTGATGAGTCTGAATTAACATTCAAAGATTTACATAAGATTAGTGAGCAATTCCTACGTATTCTTGCTGGTATTTTCCATCAGCGCATTGCCTATCCTGCTGGAACTACAAAGGATATAAATAAAAATATTACCGATGATAATAAACCTAAAAATGGCGACTTAGATAAAGCTAATGAAGACAGTGTTAATCCTTTAAGTCCCGCAGCTATAAGCCCCATGGGCCGTCGTGTACAATAGTATGCCTGCTGGTGGATGCATAGAAATTCATAATAAGGCAGGCTTCTTATGTCCTTTGCATGCTACAGAGCAAAAACAAATACTTAAAGCTATGCTGAAGCTTAGCCCTGTGACTTTGGAAGCCGTTGTTTTATACATAGTGCGTGACGATTATATTGCCTCATTAAATAATAAGTTCTTATCCTGCCAAGGGCCTACCAATGTTTTATCATTTCCAGCTTGTGCCATGTCTGGTGTAGAATTTGAGCAAATACCCAACTTATTAATAATTTCAGTAGATACACTTGAACGCGAAGCCATGCTATATGGTCAGGACTTAATCGAACATTTTATTCGTTTAATGGCCCATGGTTTAGCGCATATTATGGGTTTTGAGCATGGCCCAGAAATGTTTGCCTTATGTGAGGAAATGGAAATGGCAGCTCAGTCTATTTTGGATATTCCATACCAAGGTTAATTTACTATTTATTTAAAACCATTATACAAAGATATTATGTTGCCCATTGTTAAAGAAGAATGTGATCTGTTTGAAAAAGCCCATATATGGAATGGTTTACCTGCTCCTTGTACTGTACTTGAAGAAACTGGCTCTGTACTTGATGATGCTTGGGCTTTGGTTGGCCAAAATAAGTTTCCTACTTGGGCAAGTGTGCTTGCATATAGTCAAAATGCAGGACGTGGTCAGACCCGAAGGCAGTGGCAGTCTCCGGTAGGTAATCTGTATGTTGCCTTACGTTTACCAAATATTGCACCTTTTAATGATACTTGTGCAGCACCAGCTCTATCTAGCTTAATTATAAAAGCTTTAAATTATATTGATTGTTCGCTACATTTAAAGTGGCCCAATGATTTAGTCAATGCTAAAAAATTACAAAAAGTTGGTGGCATTCTTTTAGAAGAAAAACAAGGTGTTATCATAGCAGGCATAGGTATAAATGTTGATTCTGCGCCAAGTATGCAATTTATGCGTGAACAAAGTGCCCTTGCAGCGGGAACTTTACCTCATGTTTCTAGTATAGAAAATAAACTAATTCAGCAAGATAGTATGGATTTTACTTATGTTATGCCCTTGCCCGAAAGGCTATGGCTATACCTTGTAAGAAAAATGTATTTTTGTTATAATTACAAGTTGGCACAAGAGTGGGATAAAGCTTGGCAAGTGGAAGCTAATCAAAGCCTACTTTGGAAGGGCCAAAGTGTATGTCTTTATGATGGTATTAAAAAAATATGTGGAACGTTAAATGCCTTAGGTTCGGCAGGGGAGTTGGAACTTGTTGTGGCTGGGCAAAAACAATATTTTTTAAATGGTAGTCTAAATTCTTTTTAATATCCTAGATAGTAGGGGAAATTCATGTCTAAGAAAGCGCGTACTTTTGCTGAAGTTCAAAAATTACTCAAGGGTGAGGCCATATTGGTTGCCAATCGTGGTATTCCTGGTCGACGCATATGTCGCTCTATTCGTGAACGCTTTAATGCTACTGCTGTGATGACAGCCACTGATATTGATAAAACCGCTCCGGCCGCATCAACCGCCCAAGAACTATTGCTTTTAGGTAAGGATGCACGTGCCTATTTGGATATTGATCGTATTATTACTTTAGCTAAAAGACGTGGAATTATTGGCATTCACCCAGGTTGGGGTTTTGCTTCAGAGGATTCTATCTTCCCTAAAAAATGTGCCGATGCTGGTATTACCTTTATTGGTGCCACATCTGAGGCCATGAATATGCTTGGCAATAAGGTTCAAGCACGTAACATTGCAAAAAAATTAAATATTCCTGTTGTACCAGGTTCTGATGGGGCCGTTGACATACCTACAGCACGCAAACTTATTAAAGAAATTGGTTTGCCAATTATGCTAAAGGCCGAAGGTGGTGGTGGCGGTAGAGGAATCTTTGCCATATTTAATGAGGCAGAACTTGAGGATGCATTTTTTAAGGCCTCAGCCATGGCTCAAGCTTCCTTTGGTAATCCGCGACTTTTTGTAGAAAAGTACCTTGCTCATGTGCGTCATATTGAAATTCAAGTTATTGCTGACCAATTTGGTAATGTTTTTGCTTTTGATGAGCGTGATTGTACTGTTCAGCGCAATCATCAAAAACTTATTGAAATAACTCCATCTCCTTGGGATGGATTAACTGAATCATTACGCAAAAAATTAAAAGAATACTCTTGCCATTTAGTTCGTGAAGTTGGTTTTACTTCCCTTGCCACAGTAGAATTTTTGGTTACTAATAAGGGTGAAGCTTACCTTATTGAAATCAATACACGACTTCAAGTGGAGCATGGCATAACTGAATGTCGCTATGGGGTAGACTTGGTTGAAGAACAAATTGCCGTAGCCTTTGGTGCAAAGCTTCGTCTAAGTGAAAAGAAAACCAAGCCCATGCACTATGCCATGCAGGTGCGCATAAATTGTGAGGACCCACAAAAACAATTTGCGCCAAACTCTGGTTTAGTTACACGTTATGTCTCTCCAGGTGGCCCTGGCGTGCGCTTAGATTCAAACATGACTGCTGGTTATGAATTTCCGCCTAACTACGACTCAGCAGGTTCATTACTTATTAGTTATGCGCGTGAATGGGATAAAACCATTAGCATTATGCAACGTGCCCTTGGTGAATATATTATTGGTGGACTTAAAACTACCATCCCATTTTTTAGGCAGGTGTTAAAGCATCCTCTATTTCGTAAAGCAGAGTTTGATACTAACTTCATAGCACAAAATCCTGACCTTATGTATTATACTGACGTTGCCCCAGAGGGAGAACGTCTAGCTAATCTTGTGGCAGAAATTTCTGCTAAGGGTTATAATCCCTATGTGCAGCTTGGAACATATCGCTCTGTAGATACCCCAAGAATGCCTGAATTTGAACCAGCTCTACCTCCTATTACCCGCAACGATAGGCGTAACCCATCACCATACCCGCATGGAGATAGACAAGACACCCTAGACTATATTAGACAGAGCAACTATATTCACTTTACTGATACAACTCCGCGTGATTTTACCCAGTCTAATAGTGGCAATCGTTTTCGTCTAGCTGAGGATAGACTTATTGGTCCATACCTTGATAATGCCGGATATTTTTCCATTGAAAATGGTGGTGGGGCACACTTCCATGTGGCCATGATGGCTAATATGACTTATCCATTCACCGAGGCTAAGGAGTGGAATCGTTTTGCACCTAAGACCTTAAAGCAAATCTTGGTTCGTTCAACCAATGTTTTGGGATATACTCCACAACCACGCAATTTAATGCAACTTACAGGTGAAATGATTTGTGAAGACTATCAGGTCATACGTTGCTTTGATTTTCTTAATCATGTGGAAAATATGCGCCCCTTGGCTGACGTGGTCATGTCTAGAAAGGACGTAATATTTCAGCCTGCTTTGTCGCTTTCTTGGGCCGATGGTTTTGACGTTAATCACTACATGCATGTTGCTGAAGATTTATTGACTATGGTGGCCCATGCCATGGGTGGAAGTGTTAAAGATGCCACCCAAAATATTATTCTTGGGCTAAAGGATATGGCTGGGGTTTGCCCACCGCACTTTATGACCGAGCTTGTAAGTGCTTTGCGTAAGCGTTGGCCTGCACTAATATTACATTATCATAGACATTATACTGACGGTCTTTTTGTGCCTGCATGTGGTGCTGCTGCCAAGGCCGGAGCACATATTCTTGATGTTGGTCTTGGTGCTGCAGTGCGTTCTTATGGGCAGGGTGATGTATTATCCATGGCGGCCTATTTGGAGCATGAGCTTGGCCTTGAAACTAAACTTAATAAATCTGCCATTCGCGATGCAAACTTTGTGTGCAAACAAATAATGCCTTATTATGATCGTTACTGCGCACCTTACTTCCAAGGAATAGATTATGATGTTGTTGATCACGCCATGCCTGGTGGGGCAACTTCATCTTCACAAGAAGGAGCAGTAAAACAAGGATATATTCACTTGTTGCCATATATGCTTAAATTCTTGGCAGGCACACGCAAAGTTGTACGTTATCATGATGTAACACCAGGGTCACAAATAACTTGGAATACCGCATTTTTAGCCGTAACATGCGCTTGGAAGCGTGGCGGTGAAGAAGAGGTACGCTTACTTTTAGGTATTTTAGAAGAAATTACCAGCACCCCAGAGGAAGAACTTAGTCTCAATATGAAGGAAGCACGCATTGCCCTTTATAAAGATTGTAATGATGCATTTCGCAACTTACTACTTGGTAAGTTTGGCAAATTGCCCTTAGGTTTCCCTCCGGATTGGGTTTATGAAAGTGCATTTGGGAATAATTGGAAAAATGCACTTAAAGAACGCGTGGACATTTCACCTTTAGAAGTTTTACAAGATATTGACTTTGCATCAGAAGAACAAGCCCTTATGGATATTATTCGTCGCAAACCCACCAAGGAGGAATTTGTACTCTATTTAAATCATCCGGGTGATGCGATAAAAACCATAAAATATAAAGATATTTTTGGTGATGCCAATAGGCTGCCCTTACATATTTGGTTTGAAGGTTTGAAAATTGGGCAAGATTTATATTTTGAAGACAGTAAGGGTAAACCACATCACCTTATGATTTTAAGTGTTTCTGAGCCAAACTTTGCCGGTATTGCCGTTTGTCGTTATGTGCTTGATTCAGAAATTATGGCTACAGATGTTCAAGTAACTGAGCCCTCAACAGATGGTGTTGAAGGTATACCCATGGCTGATGTAAATAACCCCTATCATGTAGGCTCACCAAGTAATGGAGATTTATGGGTAACATATGTACACCCAGGTGAAATTGTTAAAAAAGGTGAAGAGCTATTTAACGTTTCAATCATGAAGCAAGAAAAAGCTGTACTGTCTCCCATGGATGGTATGGTGATTAGAGTATTAAAAAGTGCTAACTATAAAGAAAGCAAGGAAATGGTTTCTGTTCGCGAAGGAGAGCTGATTGTGGAGCTTGGAGCAGTACCACGCCTTTGCGACAACCAAGCTTGTGCTCAACCAATTCCCATGACCAATATTACTTTCTGCCCATATTGTGGAGATAAGCTAGTATAATTTATATGTTTTGAGGCTTAGATAGCATGCATATTAAGTATATTGATGGATTAAAAGGCTTATGTGCCATTTTAGTGGTGTTTTTACACTATTTAATGGGCTATGTTGGTAGAGGGTTTGTAGGCTGGCAGTCAGGTATTGAAGATGCCCAAAAGTTAGATTATTTTTGGGCTAACTTTCCACTATCTGGGGTGATTAATGCCACCTTTATATTACAAATTTTTTTCACCATTGTGGCTTTTCTGCCCGCTTGGCACTTTTTTAATAAACAAGATACTGAGTGGATTAAAAGACAAGCCATCATACGATACTTTCGTTTTGTACCATATATATTTGTCATTGTTATTCTTTCTTATATTATTTATTTAAGTGGCGGCTATTTTAATCAAGAAGTCAGCAGACTGCTTGATATTCAATGGACTGGTGCATTACTGGTTGGTAATTTTTCTTGGCCTGATGCCATTGAGGCAGGCTTGTTTAGAGCTTTTGTGTATGGCGATGGTGGATATGTTTCTGTACTTTGGTGCATGCATATAATTTTTATTGGTTCATATATTGCGTATGCTTGTATCCTTCTTTTTGCTTCTGCTAAACGGCATATGTGTATTTATGCCGTCTTATTTTTGCTATGTGCTGTGGTTTTGCCTTGGACTATGCCATTTGTAGGTGGAGTTATGGTTGCAAGCATTGCCAATGCGGAATTTAAAAATCCTTCCGGTGATACATTTAGAAAGGTTGTTGGATTTAGCTTATTCTTTGTTGGTATGGCCCTTGGTATGTGTGTTGATGGTCTTACCATGAATTATATTTTACAAGATATTATTAAAAATTGTGCGGCCATTTGTGTAACTTTGAGTGTATTTTATTTAGATTTTTTACAAAGATTCTTGCAAACCCCATTTCTTATTAGTTGTGGTAAGTATGGATTTTCAATTTTGGTAATACATTGTTTAGTAATGCTTTCTATCTCGGCATGGCTTTTCTTAAAGTTACATGCATGGCTAGGATATGATTTAGCACTATGGATAAGCTTTATTTTATCTATTATTCCATTGACTTTAGCAACTGTTATCTTTGCCAAAATTATGGACCCCATTTGCATCAAGTTATCGCGCAAAATATACAATTTACTATCATAAAAATTTTCTAAAAAAACAGTATAATTAAGTATGTTACATATATGAAATCATATATAAAGTTCTAGACAAAATATATCTTTTTTGGTAGAAAAAAAAAGCTTGTTAAATAAACTTTTCTAACTACTCTGTTTTGTAGTATCTCACTCTTATGGAGGAAAGCAATGACAAAGAAGCAGCCAGCAGCAAAGGCAACAGCTAGCGCGAAGAAAAATAAGGTGGACCTTAACGCCAAGCTTATTTTGACCGGAGCTGATATAGTTGCCATAGGTGAAAGTGCAGAACTTTTGGTGGGTGGTAAAAACTATAATACTGCCTTGATATCTGAAATAAAAGGTATTCAAGCTCCGTATTTTAGAGCTATATCATCCATTGCTTTTCATATGCTCCTTGATGAAACTAGTGTTATTGCTTCTGTTATCCGTAATGTGGTGGATAAAGAATATAAACGCATTGACTGGGAAGATACAGAAATAAATCAAGATCCAGAATTTTTACAAAAATTCGTGCGTAGTCTTGGTCGCATGGCACGCGAAGCAAGCTTAGGTTTAAAAGATGTACGCATTCCTTTGCGTACTTTCATAAATAATGTGGTGGATGGCTTTGCAACCTCCCCAGAGGGTATTGACCAACTGCGCAAACGCTCTGTTTTAGTTCAAGCGGCTATACTTTCTGTAGAGTTACCAGAACAAGTTAGCGAAGCTGTAAAGTCTGCCTATGCAGATATTTGTAATGATAATGAAGGCGAAATTGTGCCTGTGGCGGTTCGTTCTTCTGCTGCTGGAGAAGATTCACGCAAAAAAGCTTTTGCTGGCTTGCAAGATACATATTTAAATATGGTTGGTGATGAAAAAGTTATCACCGCATATCATTGGGATTGTGCTTCTGCTTACAACTTGCGCTCCATGACATATCGCCGTGAAGCCATTCTTGATGCTTTAGCTAAGGCTGAAGAAGTAGGAGATCAAAGCATTGCCGAAAATGCCAAGAAAGAATGGGCCATTGAACATACTTCCTTATCTGTATGTATGATGCAAATGATTAACCCAGTTGTTTCGGGTACGGCTTTTTCTGCTGATACTGCCACTGGTTGTCGTGGTACTGTGCGTAAAGACTTGGTAAGTATTGATGCTAGTTATGGTCTTGGTGAGGCCGTGGTTGGTGGTAAGGTTACACCAGATAAACTTTATGTATTCCAACGTGATGACGGTTCAGAGGTGGTAATTCGCCAAATGGGCTGTAAAGATATGAAAATTATCTATGATGAAAAAGGTGGCACTAAGGAAGTGCAAGTTCCAGAAATGGAAGCCTTGCGCTGGGCTTTATCCCTTAGTCAAGCAGAACAAGTTGCAAAGGGAGTGCGCGCCGTTAGTGCAGCTTATGATGGCATGATTATGGATACTGAGTTTTGTATTGATGCCAAGGATAAACTATGGTTTGTGCAAGCTCGTCCAGAAACCCGCTGGAATGAAGAACTTGAAAACCATCCAAATACAATTTTTATGCGCCGTCATGAAGTTGATGCTAAAGCTGCAGCTGAGGCCGAACTTATTTTAGAAGGTAATGGTGCATCACGTGGAGCAGGGCAAGGTACTGTTAAATATTTACGCTCGGCCCTTGAACTCAATAAAATTTCTCAAGGCGATATATTAGCTGCTGAACGTACAGACCCAGACATGGTCCCAGGTATGCGCGTAGCTTCGGCTATTTTGGCAGACGTTGGTGGTGATACAAGCCACGCGGCCATTACCTCTCGTGAGTTAGGTATCGCGGCTGTTATTGGTATTCAACGTTTAGATAAGTTACGCGCTCTTGATGGAGCAGAGGTAACCGTTGATGGTACTACTGGCCGTGTATATCGCGGTTTATTGCCTCTGCATGAGGTGGGTGGAGAAATGGATCTTTCTTTACTGCCTCCTACAAAAACCAAGGTTGGGCTTGTACTTGCTGATGTTGGTCAATCCCTATTTTTATCACGCTTGCGCGATTTAGAAGCTTTTGAAGTAGGCTTGTTGCGTGCTGAGTTTATGCTTGGAAATATTAGTATACATCCTGCAGCCTTAGAGGCTTTTGATAATGGAACACTTGAAGGTGAAGTGCAAAAGCATATTAAGGAAATGGAAAATCGCTTATCTAAAGTGTTACGTGAACAAATTGCTGCTGGCCTTGTGGTTTCTGATTTAAAACTTCGTGAATATGTTGGTGAGATAACTGGACTTACCAAAGAAATTGAAGAGCTTAATGCCAGAGATGATAGTGCAGATCCTGATCAAGTTTTACTAACACATCGTAAAATGCGTGACTTGGAACATAAGCTTGATGAACATTGGGAAATGGGCACAAGACGTATTGATATTATTAAAACTAGTGCTGATTTAAGTGAGCATGTACGCATTATTATGGGCTTTGATGATGAGCTAGCCTTGCTTTCTCCCATGGACCCAGAAGATGTAAAGCGTCGTGCTGAAATTGAGCATGCTATAGAAAGTTATACTGAAAAGGTAAAAAATTTACCTTTTGTAGTAAAAGTACTTGAAAATATTAATAAACTTCGTGAAGAAGTTGGCTTGCGAATTGGCCTCAAGAAAGAAATGGACGAAATGCATAACCTTATCGATAAAATGCGCGCAATTATTAAATCGCGTGGCTTCCGTACCGGTAAGGAGCATTATGTTCAAACCTTAGCCCAAAACTTAGCTCTTTTTGCCATGGCTTTTTATGGACGTACTATTGTCTATCGTACAACTGACTTTAAGAGTAATGAATATCGTAACTTACTTGGTGGTAATCTTTTTGAAGCCATTGAAGATAATCCCATGCTTGGTTACCGCGGAGTTTCGCGTAATATTCATGACTGGGAAATTGAGGCTTTTAAGTTAGCTCGTGGTGTATATGGTGGTACCAATTTGCAAATGATGCTACCATTTGTACGGACCTTAGAAGAAGCACGCTCTATGCGCCGTTATTTAGACCAGGTACATAAGGTAAGCTCTGGAACTGATGGTTTAAAAATTATTTTAATGTCTGAAATTCCTTCCAATGCTATCTTGGCTAAAGAATTTATTAAAGAAGTGGATGGTTTTTCTATTGGCTCCAATGATATGACCCAAATGGTTCTTGCAACAGACAGAGATAACGCCAGCCTTGGACATATATATGATGAAGAAGACCCTGCTGTTATTTGGGCCATTTTAGTTACAATTTTTACTGGTCAAAAGTATGGCAAAAAGGTTGGATTTTGCGGGCAGGGTGTTTCTAATAGTTTAATATTACGAGGTCTTGTGGCTATAGCTGGTATTGCCTCTGCCTCTGTTGTTCCAGATACTTATTATCAAACAGTAAAAGATATTGCTGAAATTGAAGCTGAAAATATTACAACTGATCAACTTGGTGCTTGGCTTATTAAGCAACATCATCATAAAATTAAAGACCTTATGGAAAAAGAAGGCTATGGACATATTTTAAATAAATATACTAAGCCTGAAGAAATTAGTGAATGGTATGAAGGTGAGTTGCAACGTCGTCAAAAGAAATTAAGAGAACACCTTGATACATCTAAGGAAAACTTTTATCGTGATGAGCTAGAAAGATTCCGCAGTAAGTATCATAAACCTACTATCTATGCCACTTGGGATTGGAACACTACTGTTAATGACGCTCTTAATCAGGCAGGATTTAAAGACTTTGCCGAGCAAATGAAGGCTCTTGAAGCCTATCGCAAACAAGTTTGGTAGAGGGCAT
>CAYJDF010000055.1:0-14741 GCA_964368845.1 uncultured Desulfovibrionaceae bacterium | reverse complement strand
GGGTGAGGTGAGTATAACGGTTTGTCATCTTGATGTCTGAGTGACCAATCATATCGCAAGCCGTCTTGATGTCGCCACCAGCCATTATGATGCTTGAACAAAATGTATGTCGCAAATCGTGGAAGTGAAAATCTTCCAGACCTGCCGCCTTGCGTGTGGCATTCCATGAGCTTTTAATGCCTTTCATGGGTGTGCCGTCATAGCGACAACATACGCCATCCGTTAGCTCTTCAAAAATGCCAAGCTTTGCTCTTTCTGCCATAAGCTTTTCTTTCCATTCCAAAAGAGCCGCACGAGTCCGAGGCATAATCCGCATGGTACGCCTTCGGCTATTCTTGGTACGAAAGAAGGTAATGCATCCAACACCGTCATAGTCAAAATCAATATCTGACCATTTTAAGGATGTAATTTCCTGCAAGCTTGCCCCATGTTCAGCACCAAGCAATATGGCAGATACCAGATAGCCAGCTCTGTTTTCCTTGGCATGGGCCAGTAATTTGTCCAATTCCTTGGGTACAAGAAAGGCAGTGCGACAATGATTTTTTTCAGACAAATAGCTTATACCCACAGCAGGATTTTTGGCTATTTCTCTTTCTTTCAAAGCTCGCTTGCACAGTTCCTTCAATATAAATAGCCTACGGTTTGAAGTTACTGCTGACACTTGTGCAGCCATATTTGCCCTAATGCTAAGTATAAGGTCTGGTGTGAGCAGGGCAATCTTAAAGTTAGCTAGGGGAGGGTGAATAAGCCTTGCCCCATCGGACATGGTTTCCACTCGCTCAAACTTGAGCAAACCCTTGAGCTGGTCAAGATAAGCTTGCATAGTGGTAGCTCGAAGCTCTCCACTAGAAAGCCGTTCCTGCCAAGTGGCTTTGCATAGCTCAGCAATCTCGCCCAAGGTCAAACCACGAGCTTTTCTTCGCACTTCTGGTGCTGAACCCTTATCTATTACATCACGCAAAGTATGCGTAGCACCTTGTGCATCCTTTAATGTTCTGTAAGTGGCGTGATATTTTTTCTTTCCAGTATGGGCATCTACGAAATATACTGGATACGACATTGTGCCATCTTTTTTCTTGCGACGCTGAATTGTAACTGTTGCCATAATTAGCCTCCAATACGAACGCCATTTCCAACGCTTTCCACTTTTCGATTTTCAATAAACGCCAGTAAGTCGTTTTCATCTACAAGTTTACGACCGCCTACTACAATATATGATAAGTCTTTATTCTTCAGGAGTCTACTAATAGATGACCGATTTACCCTTAAAACTTCAGCTACTTCTTGCAATGTGAGAAGCTTGTTTAAAATTATTTTACTCATAAATATTACCTCACAATAAATAATATGAGCTATCATAAAGTGCCAAAACCATAAAAGATACTATATATGTGATGTATAGTGCTATCTTTATTTATAAAATCAAATTTTAGTTTTTTCCTTGCCCTCATTGCAAAAAATCATAAATGCATGGGGGGAGTGTAGCTTTGCTCTAAATATTTTTCCTGTTTATTTTCTATATTTTCGTTGCTAGCATCTTGAGGGGAAGGTGACTTTGGCATTTCCCCGCTTAAAGCTTCAAGACTGTGCTTGGTTATTTGATTTTGTGCTTTAATTTTTAAGTCTGCCTTAAACCACTTAAATTTTGCTCTAAGCCTTGGAGCTTGTTGGCAATATTCTTCCATTTCTGCAAGAGAGATACGCTTTGCATCATAAGCTCTGAGTAATTTATCAAAATATGCATCAGCCCTTTGTTTGCTGGCATCAGATTTTTGTTGCTTGGCTTTCTTGGTCATCTGACTAACAGTCTGTGCAATATTTTCCATGACAGTAAAAGTACATATTTGCTGTAATCGGTGACCTATGTCTTCTTGTGCACCATTTAGCAGAATTTCTTTAGCGTAATATGGCAAGCCATGTTGCAAAATTGAATTTGCCGCTTGTTCCATGACATTAAATTCATTTAAGAATGCCACTTTTTCATTTATGTTTTGTGTAAAATCATTTATTTTAGGCGTATATAATGGACTTAGCACAATGTCATGCAGGACATTGCTTACTACATTTTCCATACCCTCTAACTCTACCAGTCGTACAAGCTTATCTTTCACGTTATAATGGCTATTTGGCTCAATATGCATTGACGTTGGCAGTAAGTAAGCAAAGTAATATATCGTGCTTTGTATGATATTAAGATCATTTAATTGCTCAATTTTCCCCCTAACTTCGTCTATGGTTTGTCTGTCAAACAAAGGTAACTTCAAAGCTTCATTCATGCTCAAAGTATCTGTGACAAACATATGAATAGCATTGTGGTCTACCAATGTTTCTAGTTTGCCTCGTAATGTATCTGCAAATAAATTACCGTCCGCTGTAAACTTTGGTATCTGCACTAGCGGATAATTTTCAAATACTTGCAAGGCTAAATGCTCGACACTTTGTATGCCTAACAGTTTTTCAAGCTGGTGATAAATTTTTTGCATAATTACTTTATTTTTTGCTATTAATTCTTCTCTCGTTGGATAACTATATTCTGCAATTCCTGCCGCAATTCCTTGAGTTCTTGGGTTTGCCCTTGCACGGTCGCTTGAACGGCACTGAGTTCCACTCCCTTGGGTGGGGTTTTGCCATCGATCATATCCTGCAAATGTTGTATCACTTCGTCTAATTGCTTCTCGTGCTGGGTGTAAAAATCTTCCATTGTCGATTTTAGTTCTTCTTGGGTATCGTCTAATAGTTTTTGAAACAAAGTGTATTTTGTGGTTAGCACCTTTGTTTGATACAACATTATGCGTTCTATTTGTTTCTTGCCTTGGAATTGCTCCACCAAGAGGCTTAACTCTGGTAACGTGTGCGTATATCTTTGACGATAACCGTCCTTGGGTGTATCGCCCACAAACACCTCTGTTTTTTGGGTAATTATACTTCTGCCCTCTATTTCTTGGAGCCGTTTCCCATCGCCATCTACTGAACTTAGAGCCGTTGGTAATTCTGGGATTTGAAATATTTTTGTCATATGCGTGCTCCTTTATTGCTTCGGCTTGTTTAATACTTGTATTTCGTGGCGTAGGCTCTGGATTTCTTTTGAATGTGCTTCGATTGCTGAGAGAATAATATCCTTCATACCTGCTGTGCGTTCCTCTTTTTCTTCGATTACGCCATCTAATAGTCGAGACACTTCTGCCAGTTTTTGGGATTGGCGTTGGCTGTAGCTTTCCATCTCCGTATTCATTTCCCCCTTCATTGAGTTGAGTACTTGCATCAATTCCGCTAGTGGAGGTAATTCTTCCTTGAGTTTCATAATTATCTTGAACTCCTTTTCCCACTCCGTCCTGAGCTGGTCGACCAACATGGTTAATTCCTCCTGCGTAAACACATACATCTGTTGATAACCGTCCTTGGGATTTTTCTGCGTACCCAAATTCATGGGAATGGTTATAATACTTCGCCCTTCTAAATTTGGTAGGCCTTTTGATTCTTCGCCTTTTAAGAATTGTGCCTTTGGTAATTCTTTGAACTGATAAATCTTCATAAATATTTTCCTTTGCTATGCTATAGCATTTTTTGTTGTATTCTGCTGTTTTTATGATAGTTTTTTGTAAAGCCTCGTCTGCCTTGGCCGCCTGTGCCAGATTTGGCTCGTCCACAATGACTTCCTTTTGCATATATTGCTCAAGCCATGCTTTTTCGTTAAAATCTTCATTATATAATGTGCCTTTAAGCCGATTTTTGTTGCCTTCACTATCAACTATTGTCAGATAATCCTTGCCAATTCTAGAGAACGTATAGCCCATATTTTGCAAGGCTTTGATTATATCTTCACGGTTATGAATTTTACCTTGGGCAATTAGCTCCATGAGTTCTTGAGTAACTACAGTCTTGATATTAGGCTTTACGCTTTTCCCCTTTCGTGTGTTGTCGGCATCAATAGCAGCATCAATACCGGGTTGTACTGGTCTTGCTCTACGAGGATCGTCAGGTCTAGCTCAACCGTATTTAAAATTATATTTACTGCATAGGTAATCATATTTTTTACGCCAGCTTGGTGGGCAAATATTAAATGAGCGACCTGAATGTAACTCTTGTCTTGGCGTTAAAAAATGTAACTCAACACGACCCATGTGTTCATGTTTCACCCACAGAATTGAGCGAGATGATAAAGGCAAACCCGCAAAAGCTAGTTCTTCAAATTCATCCATAAGCTTGTTAAGCTGTTCTTCAGTAGGTGCATCTTCTATGGCAAATGAGATTACTCCACTTGTGTACTTACGCTTAAAAGGAACTGCATCAATTAACATTTGCATTAACTTGGGGTCGCCTCTGAGAATAACTGGTGCTATCTCACGTTTGCCCATACCAAATGGATTTTCTGAACATAGATATTCTACAGGGCCATAACCAGACCCTGTGCCTGTGGGGAAGAATTTTATAATCATACATTCCCCTTGCTGTGTTCTTCCAAAATTTGCAGTATGGCTTCTTTAATTTTCCCAATATCAGCCTCAATAGTTTGTGTATCAGCTTGTTGTTTGTATGTGTTTGCAAAGCGAGCCAGTTGATTGAGATTATTGCCGATGGCTGCAAGTTGTCGTAATAGCTCTGGGTTTGGAGGAGTACTTGTGCTAGGTATTGGTTTATTATTAAGAAGCATGCGAGTATAGGCAGAAAGTTTCATACCACGTAGGGCAGCAGCTTCATGCCATACCTTTAGTTCCTCATGTGAACAACGAAATTCATATCGTGGTGTTTTAGTATTATTCATATTTCCATGCCTTTCCCCATGCTTTTTGCTTTGCGGGGTCGAGGGGCAGAGCCCCCGCCAGTATCCTGTGGGACGTAACAAGCTCTGCTTGTACGGACAACAGGGAGACTGGCTTAATCTTCCTACTTATTAAATATGAAACCATGGAAAAAGCATAAAATCCACTATATATGTGATGTAGAGTGTTATATTTTTTAAATAAAAAAATGCGAACAGCTAAAGCCATTCGCATCAATTTTTGTGTTTATTGTGACGTGAGGTTATTGTATTTTTATAGGAAAGGTCCAACATTCATCACGTTTTAAGATTGGTTTTGCAGTACCACTAGGTCCGATATAATCTTCACACATCTGCAAAACAGAATTTGATTTATCAAGAAAGGCTTGCCAGCCTAAATATTTTGAAGGTGGGAATATTTCTAACTCTTTTTGTTCTACGCCAAAATTGTCTTTAATATAATTTAAGTATTCTTCATAAAATACATGTGGTCTGATTTCATATAAATTGAGAAATACAGTTTTACACACAGGCTTTTTAGTAAGCCCCATGTCCTCAAAATCGTTACTAGCAGCCCATAAATGCGCAGATTGCTTAAATTCAGGCCATATATTGTTGATAATATTGTCTCTTGTGAGAATGAATGCACCATTAATCACATCAGAGTAAATTGTTTGCTCGTCTACAATACGCTCAGCTGCTTTCATAAGGCTTTCTTTGTGCATAAGAGCATGGGTTAAAACATATCCAGCAATTTTTCCACGAATCATGGCTTCTTCGATAGAACCTTTGCCAGACACAGAAAACCTTGTATTTGCAACTATATCTTGAAATACGTCCCATTGTGTTATGATGTTGGGGTAATTCTTTATAAATTCTTTATGATACGCAATATCTGCAAACAAACTATGCAGCGAGTTCAAGAGTACTGGAAATAATTTTTCTGGTGGTACATTCTGTGTGAGTAGGGTAGAGATAATACTATTTAGCCCTAGGCATACATACCCCAAGCGGTTTTGCTCATTCCTTGGAAATAGCATATGGGCAGCCACCATGTGCGTATAAAAAACATCCATGGCATATTGCACATTATTTTTAACTGGAGTTGACTTGATCATGAAACTTCCTCAATGCTTTTTTTAATGCTTTGATTAATAAGCAATTTTTAAATAGTATCTCATTGTACCGCTAGTGTGATAGACTCACTTGCTCATTTTTTCAAAATCATTAAGATGCTCCTTGAACCACTTTCTTGAAGCAATTTTTCTGAATACATTAATTTTACTATGAAATGTACAGTTTGCTAACTTATTTCCACAACCGCAGGGGCAGGCGGATTTATTGGCAATTCTTTTCTTTGTGCCCAAAAGCCATATTGCTCTTCGAATAGATTCTTTATCTGGCAGTCCAAACAAGTCTTTGTAGTCATCAACTAATCCTACTACACCATGCTCAAGTTCTCCAAAAATTAACTTTTTTCCATACCTAGAACGATATGTAGTGGCAGCAAGAAATGGCACTACCACATTATCTATAAAATATTTAAGAGTCTTCCCTTTTTGAATAATCATTTGAACAGTTATAGGAGAACCTAAGCATAACGTTCCTTTCATATCAATGTGGTTGTCACATAAGCGTTCAATCCTATTGCCAATTTCCTTTACCACTGGTGTAATATTTGGAAATGCTATGGGAATTAAGATTTCTAACTCGTAACAATCGCATATTTTCTCAGAATTATGTGAAAAATGAAAACAAAATGTTCCTTTTAAACAATACTCATCATTTATCACAGAATGTAGCTTCATTTCTGGTTGGATTTTTAAAAAATCTTCAATCTCTCGCTGTATTTTATTTTTATTCATATCTATACCAAGGCTTAGGGATTTCTGTAGTGCTAACCGAAGTTTCAGGAATGGTAGCAACAATTTTATCTGTATTACTGCCTAAAATAGTTGCTAAAATGCCACGATTAAGTGATAATTCCATGTTATTGCTAATACCTTCAGTTAAAGCTTGTACGCTTCCGTCTGAACCTATTGCATAGAAATCTTTTTTTGCCTGCTCAAGCCAATCAAAAAAGTTTTTTTCAAGCTGAAGTTTTTGACCTTCATAAGTTGCCCAGCGGTCTGCAAAATCTTCATTGAGATTTACTGGGTTGGGGACGCGAGGAAACTTAGTACTAACTAAAGTGCCCATCTTATTTAAAATATTTACTAATGCCTCAGCAATATCATTTTCACCATTATAAGCTCGTGCCGCAAGAGTAGTAATTATAATTGAGATAGGCTTACTATCAGGGGTAGTTAAATTTTTTGCCCACACATCACGGTGCCGTTTGAGCACTTGCACCACTTGTTGTAAAGTTGTTTTTTTATTAAAGGTAGGTAACTCTTCAACTTGAGCCGATTCCACCGCAAGTACAAGTCCAGTAACAAACTGCATTCTTCTTTCAAACCACCTAGCATACCCCTCAGGGTTGCTTTCTGGCCAGTCGTAATCAAGCGTCCTATAGTTCGCAGTAGTATTATCTGTAATATTAACGCTATCTTCCCACGTTCCTTTTGCATCTTCAGCAAATTCTGCATTTCTAAGTGATTCCATTGCTATTATCATTCTAGCTTCATCAGCAGGAATACAAGGGATAATATCCATATGAAAATGCGGATTACCTTGATAATTAAGGCGCCAACACCTTTTCTTTTCTTCTAATTCATCTTGAATTCCATTTGCATTACGATATGCTTCAAGCTCTTGCCCAACGAGCATCTTCAAACGTTCTTGAGTATGAGAATGTTTAGTGATCCACTTACCAAGCTTACATACAAGATCCAAATCATATTCCTCGCTAGCATCTAAAGGACGAATAGCTGTGCCCAGACGAAATGAACCTTGTGGGAAAATATGTGGTTCATTGCCAGCCACAAGTGACCCCTCACGGTCGAACCATTTGCCTAAGCTTTCATAGCGATCTTTAGCTTGCTCGTAGGCATGGGGTGGAAGTTCAATTTTCTTGACCAATTCAGCTAAAATCATTTTTAATTGTTTATTTTCAGCCATACATAATCTCCGTTAGTATTTAAATGTTATTGGTTTTCTAAAAAATATTTAATATTAGCACTTTGATAAGTAAATTCACGACCTGCACGTGAAATTAAATCATCCATAACTGACACATCATCTAGTGGAAGGGGCTTATCTGATTCAAAATCAAGTCGTAATATTTTTTCTCGACCCAACAACAAATCAAGGTAATTTTTGGTACTTTGACTTTGCAAGGATAAGATAAAATCAATAAACTTTTCTCTCCCCCACCCATTAAACAGACCCCATTTTTTAAAAGCATCTGTTCCATACATTGTATTTTGGTGACCAGTGCCTATAGACACAACTCTAATATTTTCTTGTTTAATGTTGAGTCTATAGCACGCGTCAATAGTTGCCACCAGCGAAGGATTGTTTGCCCATAACCCACCATCAGCAAGCAAGTAAGGGGTTAATCTGTGAGGGTTAAAAAATGTTGGGGCTGAACAAGATGCTAAAACTGCATCAGTTACAAGTACATCTTTATCGCGCACAAACTCTTTAGAATATCCCGACTTAAACACATGCACACTACCATTACCAATATCAGTGGCAGGGAGTATTAATGGTTTTTCTATGTTCCCAAGTGTTTGCTGCTGAAAAACGTCTTGCAACACATTTTTCAGATGCATAGCATCGTAAATGCTATGCAGTATAGGTTGCAATTTCAAACGCAATTTCTTAAACAAAAATTTTGGTTTTTCTCTTTGAAAAATTGTACTGCCATGCTTTTTATACAAATCTACAATATCACGCATAGGCATTTTAGTCGCAACACCTGCTGCTATAATTGCTCCTGTACTTGTACCTGTTATCATATCAAAGGATTCATATAAATTAACCCCAAGTTTTTCCTCAATTTCTTGTAAGATTTGAGCGGGAAAAACACCCCTAATACCTCCACCATCGATGCTTAATATTCTAAAAACACTTCCCATATCTATTTCCTTTTGCTATGATAAATACTTAAATTGACACTCTCGTCACTTTACAATAATCTTGTTACTGTAAAAATAATCATCATAAACATACTGTCAACCATTTAAAAATAAAAAATACAAAAAATTCTTTACTGTACTTTTTATTTGACATAATCAGGTCATTTATTTATATTATTCGCCTTAGCATAAATCTAGGAGTTTCCATGCAGTTAAATATGAAGTTGAGCGACATTGCTAAAGTAACCTCTGGTGTGACTTTTCGTTCACGCATTGACCATCTTGAAGATGGTAATGTTACCGTTATACAGATGAAAGACCTTGGTTCTGACAATATAGTACATGCTGACAGTGCCATTTGTTCCTACTTGGATAAAGTCAAAGAAAGTCAAACTATTAGAGAAAATGATATCATCTTTAGATCGAGAGGGCAGACTAATACTGCCGTATTTGTTAATAAGAACATAGCAAATGCAGTCCTTGCGGCTCCGCTACTTCGTATCCGCATTGATGAAGCAAGGGTTTTGCCAGAGTATCTTTTTTGGTATCTTAACCAGCCTGAAGCTCAAACTTATTTTGGCACACAAGCGAGAGGAAGTCAGGTGCGTATGATAGGAAAAGCTGATTTAGACAATATGCACATTCCATTGCCAAGCCTTGAAAAGCAAAGAATTATCGCTGAAATTGTTAAGTTTTCCATACGTGAGCAAGAACTACTAAAAAAAATACAAGCTGCAAAAAAACAATATACTCGTGCTCTCATCACAAAAATTATTGAAACTGGAGAATGCAATGCCTAATACCACCATCAATCAAGACCAAATCAACAAAGCGGCATGGGCTGCATGTGATACCTTCCGCGGAGTAATGGATGCTGGCAGTTATAAGGATTACATCCTTGTAATGCTTTTTTTGAAATATATTTCAGATGTTTGGCAAGACCATTATGAAGGGTATAAAGCACAATATGGTGATGATGACACCCGCATACGCCGCAAGCTTGAGCGAGAGCGTTTTGTATTGCCTAAGAAGGCATCATTTTATGAGCTTCATAAGCAACGTGAAGCCGCAAACATTGGCGAGCTTATCAACATTGCCCTTGAAGCCATTGAAACTACCAATAAGGCAAAGCTTGAAGGTGTCTTTCGTAATATTGATTTTAATTCTGAAGCAAACCTTGGTAAAACCAAGGATCGCAACCGCCGCCTAAAAATGCTTTTGGAAGATTTTAACAAGCCCGCCTTAGACATGCGACCCTCTCGTATTTCTGGCGATGTCATTGGAAATACTTACATTTATCTCATAGAGCGTTTTGCCTCTGATGCTGGCAAAAAGGCTGGGGAGTTTTACACACCACAAAAAGTATCAGAGCTTGTGGCAAAGCTTTGTGCCCCTAAGGTTGGTGCACGTATTTGTGACCCTGCTTGTGGTTCTGGTGGCCTGCTTATTGAGGCTGCCAAGGCCGTTTCTGACCGCAATTTTTCCATATATGGCATGGAGGTTAATGGTAGTACTTGGGCACTTTGCCGTATGAATATGTTTTTGCATAGCATTGATGCTGCCCGTATAGATTGGTGCAACACCTTAACCGCCCCCACGCTTATAGAAAATGATAAGCTCATGAAGTTTAATAATATCATGGCAAATCCGCCATTTTCTCTGGATAAATGGGGTGCAGATGAAGCTGCAAACGACACCTTTAAGCGTTTTTGGCGTGGTGTGCCTCCAAAATCCAAGGGAGATTTTGCTTTTATATCGCATATGATTGAAGCCGCCCTTGAAAAAGAAGGCCGCATAGCCGTTGTTGTGCCACATGGTGTACTTTTTCGTGGTGCGGCTGAGGGCAGAATACGCCAAGCCCTTATTGAGGAAAACTTGCTTGATGCTGTCATTGGCTTGCCTGGTAATCTATTCCCCACCACATCCATTCCCGTTGCCATATTAGTTTTTGATAGGTCACGAGAAAAAGGCGGCAAAAACTCAGAACGCAAGAATATTATATTTATTGACGCTAGTAAGGAGTATCAAGCTGGCAAAAATCAAAACACCTTGCTTAACTCACATATGGATAAAATATTAACTACCTACGCCGCCCGTGAAAGTGTGGATAAATATGCCCATCTTGCAAACTTTACAGAGGTACAAGAAAATGATTTTAACTTGAATATCCCTCGTTATGTGGATACCTTTGAGGAAGAAGCAAAAATTGACCTTGAAGCCGTACAAAAGGAAATTGAAAGCCTTGAGGCTGAACTTGTGGACGTGCGGGCAAAGATGTCTGATATTATAAAAAAGGTACTACCATAAGGCGCTAATATGACGAAGGAAACAGGCCTAACCATACGCAATAGTACAGCAGAATTTCTCATTTTTTCTCAGCAAGCTGGTGAAAATGGCATAGAAGTTCGCTATGCGGAAAATACCATTTGGCTTAGTCAAAAGCTAATGGCAGAGCTTTTTGGCGTAAGTGTAAAAACTATCAACGGACATTTACAAAATATTTTCATTTCCCAAGAACTTCAAGAGGATGCAGTTATCCGAAATTTTCGGATAACTGCAAGTGACGGAAAAAACTACAATACTAAATATTATAATCTCGATGCCATTATTTCCGTGGGCTACCGTGTAAATTCTGTTCGGGCCACACAATTTCGCCAATGGGCAACGCAAGTCTTAAAAGAATTTGCCATAAAAGGGTATGTGCTTGATAAAAAGCGTATGGAAAATGGTACCTTCCTTGATGAAGACTATTTTGAACGCTTGCTTGAAGAAATCCGTGAAATCCGCTTGAGCGAACGCCGCTTTTACCAAAAAATTACCGATATTTATGCAACAAGTGTGGATTATAATAAGGATGCCCCCACCACTAGAGATTTTTTTGCCAAGGTACAAAACAAATTACACTTTGCCATTCATGGGCATACTGCCTCAGAACTTCTTGTGGAACGTGCCGACAGCACAAAGCCATATATGGGGCTTACTTCTTGGGAAGGTGCACCGCATAGGAAAATACTTAAAAGTGACGTAAGCACAGCCAAGAATTACCTCACCGCAGAAGAATTAGAAAGCCTTGGTAGCATAGTCAACGCTTATTTAGAATTGGCAGAAAACCGTGCCCGCCGCCGCATACCCATGACCATGCAAGACTGGGCCACACGTCTTGATGCTTTTCTTGAACTTGAAGACTATGACATTTTGCCAAATGCTGGCAAGGTTAGTGCAAAAATAGCTAAGGAACATGCCGAAAGCGAATTTGAAAAATACCGCATTGTGCAAGATAAACTCTTTAGCTCTGACTTTGATAAAGATATGGAAGCACTGGAAGAAGCTGGCAAGGGTGGACAGTAATGGGGAACACTACAGAAATTTCTCACCTCAAAAAACTTGGAAATATAACTTTTATTCCTAACGGGTGGACGCTTACAACTGTTGGACAAGCTTGTAATATTAAAAATAACCTCAGAAAACCACTTTCAGTTGATGAACGCAAAAAAATACAAGGAGAATATCCTTATTATGGCCCTACAGGCATACTAGACTATATTGACCATTACATGTGTGACGGTAAATTTGCACTTATTGGTGAGGATGGTGACCACTACTTAAAACCTAAAGAAAAATCTCAGACAATCTTGGTTGATGGAAAATTTAATGTAAATAACCATGCACATATAGTTGAAGGTACAAACATTTGTAGCGTTGAATGGTTTTACACCTATTTTCGTAATCGTGACATAACGCACATGCTAAGTAGACAAGGTGCAAACCGTTATAAGTTGAATAAACAAACGCTTGAAGGTATGCCAATATTACTACCTTGTTTATCCGAACAAAAAGCCATAGCCGACACCCTACAAACGTGGGACACAGCCATAGAAAAAACACAAACTCTCATTGCCGCTAAAGAGAAAACCTTCTTGCGACTAAGGGCAACCTCAGTTTCTGCTAGCTATCATGAAACAACATGGAGAAATTGTAAATTGGACGACTATATAGAGGAAAGGACGATTAAAAGTGATATATCAAATCTATATCCATGTCTTACTTCATCGCGCCGCGGAATTTTTTTACAAGACGAATATTTTTCAAAGCAAATCGCTAGTAAAAACAATGTTGGCTATAAAGTAGTAATGCGAGGGGACTTTGCATTTCGTACAATGAGTGATGATTTAACATTTGTTTTTAATCAGCAAAATATCATTGATAAAGGCATTATAAGTCCAGCATATGGAGTATTTACAGCAAAAAAAAATATAGACCAGAATTTTTTATACTACTTTTTGAATTCACCTACATTTATGAAAATAATGTTGAAAGAAGTACAAGGAGGTACACGAGTTGCCTTAAAGCTAAGTAATCTGAAAAAATTAATTATAAAACTCCCCCCATTAACAGAACAAAAAGCCATTGCCGAAACTCTCAGCACGGCACAAAAAGAAATAGATATACTTAAAAAGCTTGTGGAAAAATACCAGTTACAAAAACGTGGCTTAATGCAAAAATTGCTTACTGGCGAATGGAGGTTAGATATATGCGCGTTCAAGTAATGACCTTTGAAGAAGCTTTAGCAGACAGCAATGGAATGACCAAAAATCTTTTATTAGGTAACGGTTTTAGCATAGCTTGCTATCCTGATATATTTCAATATGCATCGTTATTTGATGAAGCTGATTTTGCTAGCGTACCCAATGCAAGAGAACTATTTGCAGCTATCGGAACTTATGATTTTGAACGAATGATTAGAGCCTTAGAGGAAGCATCTTTAATCACACCATTTTATATTCCAAACGGAGATGGCGTGGCATCAAGCATGCAATCGCATGCAAACAAAATTAAAGAAATACTTTTAACCACAATTGCCAAAAAACACCCTGAAAAATGTTTAGATATACCTTCACACCAATACACTGCATGTAGAAATTTTTTAGCAAATTTTATTGGTAATAGAAAAAAAGGTGTTGTATTTACGCTTAATTATGACTTGCTTTTGTATTGGGCTATAATAAATACATCTGCAACTGATAATATATTTGCACCAACATCCGCTCATGCTTTACAAATAGGAGATGGTTTTGCTGATATGGAACCAGAAGAAGAAAACGATTATGTTGTATGGCGTGCTGAAGATGCACATTCTGGCAATACAACAATATATTTTCTTCATGGTGCATTGCACCTTTTCGATGCTAAGCATGAATTACGAAAATACACTTGGAGTAGAACGGGAAATCCCCTTATTGAACAAATTAAATCTGCTATTGATGATAATTCTTTTCCACTTTTTGTAGCGGAAGGTACTAGCAAAGCAAAGCTAGAAAAAATACGTCACAATGCTTATCTATACCAATGCTTAAAAGTGTTTGAAGCTCGCGCAAAACAACAAAATCACTGTCTATTTATCTATGGACATTCTTTGGCAGACAATGATGCTCATATCTTGCAAAAAATAGCTAAAGGTACAAATAAAACTGTTTATATAAGCCTTTATGGTTCCCCGGACTCAGAAGCTAACCAAGAAATAATATCTAATGCTTTAGCTCTTAAAGATAATCGCAGACCTTCTCATCCTCTTGAAGTAAAATTTTATGATGCCGCTTCTGCAAAGGTATGGGGCTAAATATGAACACCCCTACCCTACATTTTGATGAAGAGCATCTTTCACAAATTCCTGCCCTGCATTTGCTTATGCAATGTGGTTACACCTTTCTTGCGCCTGAAGATGCACTTGCTTTGCGTGGGGGCAAGGCAAATAATGTGCTTTTAGAAGATGTTTTACGCTCGCAAATTGCTAAATTTAACAAAATTAACTATATGGGCAAGGAGTATCTTTTTTCAGAAGCCAATTTACAAGAAGCCGTGCAAAAGCTTAAAAATGTAAAATATGACGGCTTATTACGCACTAATGAAGCCATTTATGATTTGCTAAGTCTTGGTACAAGCCTTGAGCAAAGCATTGAGGG
>CAYJDF010000054.1:0-14743 GCA_964368845.1 uncultured Desulfovibrionaceae bacterium | reverse complement strand
ACAGTAACAACTTGTGATGTCCATGCACCCTTATCGTCTTGAACATAAATAGTATATTCAAGGTCTTTGGTTTGACCTTTGGCAAGGGCTTGTACATCGGCACTATTGTTATCTATTGTAAAAGTAAATTCACCGCTTGCGTCAACATCAAATGTTCCCCAAGTATCAGTTAATGTGGTATCATTTACGGTTAAGGCTGGGCCAGTTTCATCATCATTAAGACCACCAGCACCATTGGCTACAAAGAAGGTATGGCTTGCACCAGAATCAGCATCAATAATATCTATTATATTACCACTTGAAGATGAAGATGCTGCATCTTCGGTAACACCCAACGTATCAGTACTTAAGCTAAAGGTTGGCTGTTCGTTGGTACCTTCAATATTACCACTCAAAGTTCCAGGGATTGTGGTTGTACCATCACTTACAGATACTTCAAGATTGAAGGAAAGGTTTTCATTTTCTGCAAGTTCGTTAACTAAAGGATTATTATTATTTAAGGTGATGGTGAATTCATTATTGGCATTAATATCAAAGGTACCAAGATGAGAATTGTTGCCAGGGTCTGTAGCGGTTAGCTCATAACCACCAGCGCCATCAGAAACAATATAGTAAGTTCCAGATGGATTGGTCACACCACCAACAGTCAAGGTCAAAGTATCACCTGGGTCTGCATCGGAAATGTTAATACGCCCAGAAACATTATAACCTTGATTTGCTTCGTTAACTTCGAATCCAGTGTCGCCAACGCCTGCTTCTTTTAAGTAGGCTGTGGATGCATCGAAATTTGGAATAAGGTTTGGGTCAAAGCTTGGATCTTGATCAAATTCAATCGAAAGAGTCGGAGGATTGTTAACGGCAGCGGCAACAGGTGTAGTGGCAGCAATAGCTTGAGGCGCACCACCATCATCATCAACACCTGCAACACCAGGTTCAAAGCCAATTTCTTCTGCAGGCTCAGGGTATTCTTGGTCTATACGCTCAAGACGATCAATACCACCTAAAAGTGAACCAGCACCAAAGCCTACTACTGTACCACTACCGGTAGGTGTACCGGCGGCTGGCCCTAAAGCTGGCATTAGGTCGTCATTATTTAAGGCAGCAAAAAAGTCTTGACCAGAAATTATACCACCATCAACGAGGAATTCTGGCATATTTTCAGATGTATAGGCTACATAAAAGTCAGCAAGTTCGACTCTTGAGCCATCATCAAATGATAGCACAAGATCATCATCTTGACGCTCAAGAATAGCATCACCCGGAGCAAATTCAAAGACCAAGCGGTCTTCTGGTTGGGGGGTAATAACGGTTACTTGTCCTGCTTGGGGTTTTTGTAATAAAATATCAGCCATGATATACTCCTAAGTTTAAGAAAACGACAAAGAGCAGCAAAAATGCTGCTAACAACTAACATAATAAATTAGGATAATTAGGCCCGGCATGAGAATAGGCTTACAATCTAGCCTTCCATAACATGTCATTAATGGGACGAGGAGCTTCGCTCCCCAGGGCAGTTTGCCCCTGATATAAAGATGGGTACTAGTCCAGCACCCAGTGTCTAAATTGACACTTAGAATCTTCGCCTAACCCAAGCTATTCAGCAAAGGAGAATCTGACAAAACCTAAAATTTCATCGATTTTACAGGAAATTAGTTTGAAGTTAAAAATTGGGGCTCTAAAGCCCACACCAATCTCTTGAGTCCTTAATAAAGCGATGCCCAAAATATGTCAAGCATTTTTAATAAGTTTTCTAAATTTTTTTTAAAATAATTTGGTGTTAAATTTACCAAGGGTAGTTGTCGCGTAGTTTCATTCATTGTAGCGAAAAAACCCCTCCTAACCAAAGTTAAGAGGGGCAAGTATTAAATTAAATTACAGTGTAAGCTATACACCTTGCTCAAGCTTGGTTGCTTCAATAAGGATGGTAATTTCATCTTGGCCATTATTGGAGGTAAATTCTCTATAGCCTTCTGGGGCGTCAGTAGTATTTTCCTTCCAACCACTACCAGCATTTTCAACCTGCCAGTTACCGTCTGAATCTTGTGCACCGGAGTCTTGCAGCACTTCGTCAATGTTCTTACCGCTAACATCACCAGCAATAAGTACTTCTACGTTGTTAATTTCGCCGTCTTCAAGCATTTCCTTAACCCTGCTCAAATTATCGCTACCGGTTAGGAGAACGTCCATATCGGTGTTATCACCAGTGGGTGAATTTTCACCACCGTCTACAAAGACATCTTGGAAATCAAGCTTAATTAAATCATTACCAGAGCCGCCAAAAAGCTTATCTGCTCCGGCTCCGCCATCTAGTATGTCGTCACCTTCGTCGCCGTAGATTACATCATCACCAGAACCACCACGAAGACCGTCATTACCAGATCCACCATAGATGGTATCATTGCCGGAACCACCAAAGATTGCATCAATGCCTTCTTCACCATAGATGGTGTCATTACCGCCACCACCATGAGCTATATCAAGATACGAAGTGCTATATTCAGAGAAATTTAACGCACTATCTTCACCAGCACTAGGATCAATCAAGATGGATTCATCGCTGCCATCCATAAACTTTTCCATATTACTTTGAGCTGTGGGTTCTAATGCAGCACCATCGTAGCCTTCACTATGACTCTCACCAAGATAAATGGTATCATTACCACCACCCATATAAACATCATCATTGCCACCCTTAGTATCAATGACCATGCCTTCGCTAGTGTATTCAGGAGAATTATTCAAATATGGATTATGCTCAACTTGCATTTGCACATCAACATATTCACCCACAATACCAGCAGCACCAGGATCATAAGACACTTGATCACCAAACTCACCAGTTACAATGTCTGGATTTGTTGGATCTTCAGGATTAGGGTTATCTGGCACTGGGTCTTGGTCAGGAGTAACTTCTGGCTCTGTCACAAGTGGAGGTGTAAAGCCTTCTTCTGTACCCTGAATAGTAATATATTGAGTATCCATATCACCATCTGCATCAGTAGTAGTAAACTTTAAGGTCACAGAGGTGTCAAAGGGTTGCTCTTGTACAAAGTCCCAACTACCATCGGACTTATCAAAAGTCATGGTAAAGTATGTCTCACCATTCATGGCAGCTGTATAAGTAGTCACAGAGCCTTCGGTAGAAGACGAAATACCAACAGGATAGCCTTCAATATCAATAAAGTTGTCTGTACCCACTTTTGGCAAGTAGATAAAGTCCATGCTCATAGTATTAGAGCTATCTGCACCTGCAATACCCATTGTTCCAGATACAGTTGCATTTTCACCATTATGAGTTGCCTTATATTCAAAGGCGTCTACAACTTGCTTGGATGATTCCACAGGAGTAAAGCCAACTAAAGCAAAGCTTCCTCCAGACGGGATAGATCCCCAAGGATGATCACCAATTATAGTATTAACATGCTCACCATTACTATCAAAGATGTCAAACTCCAGTTCATAATCAGTATAGATGGCCACATCTTCACTAATTGTCATATTACTATCGGTAGTTGTAAGGTTGGTTATATCATCAACTAAAGTTGTAGTAATAACACCATTCGCAGTTTCACCATCTCTATCAGTAACAACGATTTCAAATTTATCACCGGCACTTACGTCATCATCATAGTCATGTACGTCCTTGCCCATTTCCTTATCATCAATGGGATTGCCGTCAGCGTCTTTAGCATTGTCATGGTCAAAGGGCTTGGTTTGGGTAAAGAGATAAGTAACTTCACCAGTTTCTTCATTATAGGTAATATTGGTAATTTCACCATATTCGCCTTGAATGGGGTCTAAAGTATCACCAATAAATTCACCCTTATCATCAAAAAGGTCAATACCACCAATGCTAATTTGAACAATATCATCACCATCAACTACAAAAGCACCGGCTTCAGATGCAGAAGCATCAGCAGGTTGTGCGCCACTGGCTATAACACCATCAACCATGGCATCATAGGTGGTATGATTGGTATCTGTTAAGTCAAGGCTAACTTCATCATTGGTTCCCTTAACGGTAATTTCAACGGTTTCAGCCTTCCAAGCACCTTGGGGGTCTTTTACATAAATGGTATAGTCAAGAGTTAACTCTTCACCTTCAATTAGTTGTTGAATAGCAGGATTGCTATTATCAAGTTTAAAGATGTAGGTATTATTGCCTTCGGTTGTAGGCAAAATGCTAAGAGTGCCATACTCATCACTAAAGCTTGAAGACAAACCATCTGGCACAGTTTGCTGACCATCAAGGGGTGCATCACCATCCACAAAAAATTCAAGGTTTGCAGTTTCACCATTGTCTGGGTCAACACTGGTAATGGTTCCAATAAGACTATTGGGGTCACTACTATTAGTATCTTCATAGGCCACAAGACTTGTGTCTGACAAATCAAGACTTGGGGCATCGTTGGTACCACTAAGATTAACAGTAATATCTTGAGTTACCGTACCACCATGACCATCATCAACAGTAATGGTATAGGTTAGGATAACACTTTCACCTTCGGCAAGCTTATCAGCAGCACTGCCAGCAGCATTATTAACTTCAAACTTATAGTTGCCATCCTGGTCCACACTAAAGCTACCAAAGTCACCTTCGGGATTATCAGCTGAGGCGGCAGCACTAAAAGTTAAGCTATCACCATCAACATCACTAACAGTGAGCTTGCCTCCAAGGGTTGGAGTATCATCAAATTCAGCATTAGGTGTAGTAGATTGAGAAGTTACATCACCATCACCAACACCAGCTTCGCTAACATTTAACACAGTATTAGTAACATTTTCAATAACAGGATCGTCATTAGTTCCCTTTACGATAACTTCAACGGTTTCAGCCTTCCAAGCACCATGCGGGTCTTTTACATATATAGTATAATCAAGAGTTATTTCATCTCCCTCACCCATGGCTTGAATATATGGATTGGTATTATCCAATACAAACATATAAGAGTTACCGCCAGTAGTGGTAGGAATAATACTAAGAGTGCCATATTCATCGCTAAAGCTTGAAGACAAACCATCTGGCACAGTTTGCTGACCAGTGGATGGGCTTTCGCCATCTACAAAAAATTCAAGACTTGCAGTTTCCCCACTATCTGGATCAACACTAGTTATATGTCCAATAAATTCATTGGGAGAGCTTGAAGTTGCATCTTCATACACTACAAGGTCTGGGTCTGTTAAGTCTAGGCTTGGACCATCATTAGCACCTGTAATATTTACAGTAACAGTATGAGTCACAGTATTTTCACCATCAAAGATAGTTACTTCAAATTGTTCTGTGACTTGCTGCCCTTCGGTTAAGCCTTGAGTATCCTCATCGTCATTGTCCAACACATACTCAAAATTACCATCTTCACCAAGAACTAATGTGCCAAATTTACCAGTTTGTGATTGTCCGCCATTGACTGTAAATGTAAGAGTACTAGCATCAAAACCCTCCACCACAATTTGCCCTTCGGCACTTGGCTTACCTGCAATTTCTGCATTGGGAGTGGTTGATTGCTGGCTTGGGTCAAGGTCACCTACACCAGCTTCAGTAACACTAACTGAATCAGAGCTAACATCATCAGCCTCAAGTTCTGGTTCAGGCTCAGGCTCTGGCTCAGGCTCTGGCTCTGGCTCAGGCTCTGGTTCTGGTTCTGGCTCTGGTTCAGGTTGTGGCTCTGGTTCAGGTTGTGGCTGTGGGTCTGGTTCTGGTTGTGGCTGTGGGTCTGGTTCTGGATCAGGTGAAGTGCCATCATTATCAGATTCACCTGGAGTTGGCGTAGTTGTGGGAACAACCGGTTGACCACCAGTATTACCATCTGATGTGGAATCATCGGTTAAGGGAGTAGCAGAACTAAATAGTACACCATCAGACAAACTAGTTGGCGTAGGTATATTATCGGCTGCTTCAACACTTTCTTGCTGTTCTTGTTCGTTATCGCGTGTTTGATCTATACGACCAATTCTATCAATACCGCCAAACAAAGAACCAGACTCAAAACCTTGCCCAAAACCACTACCTTGCACAGCATTTGTTATACCAGCAGCAGGCATTAAATCCTCACTAAGCACAGCAAAGAATTCCTCACCTGGTACAACATCGTCGCCAATAACAAATTCTGGCATATTAGTGCTGGTAAAGGACACATAAAAGTCCTCAAGAGCAATAAAAGAACCATCTTCAAAGGACAAGACTAGAGCGTCTTCCACTCTTTTGAGCATGGCATCACTAGGCTCAAAACCAAAAACAATTCGGTCTTCAGGTAGAGGATAAAAGTTAACGCTTACGCCTGCCTCAGGCTTATTAATTAAGATATCAGCCATAAAAAAACTCCTAACATTTTAAAAAACGTACAATTTAAAAAGTTCCAAAAGGTTGATAGGAATAATGAAAGTAGATTTATAGGCCCGACATGCTAATAATTCAATGTAAATACACACCAAATTACATGTCTATTTGGGACGAGGAGTATTACTCCCCAGGGCAATTTGCCCCTAATGCTAGATAAGGGGTGCTAGTCCAGCACCCTTGTGTAATCAAAGAGATACACAATTCCCTACAAATACCCACCAAAAATGAGTACACGTAAACAATTACTAGCTAGTCAAAACCTAGTATTTGCATACGATTTAATAACCCCTTACAATGCTAAAAAAACTTTGTCAATGTTTTTTTAAATTTTTTAATTTTTTATCCTACGGCAAATTTCCAAACAAACAATATAGCTAAAACATATGCTAAAGGAGATAGTTCTTTTGCCCTATTAGAAAAAATTGCCAAAACCACATAACTGACAATCCCCCACATAATGCCTGTGGCAATGC
The DNA here is from genome assembly GCA_964368845.1 of uncultured Desulfovibrionaceae bacterium. Lineage (GTDB taxonomy): Bacteria > Desulfobacterota > Desulfovibrionia > Desulfovibrionales > Desulfovibrionaceae > CAYJAD01. The sequence goes on along the minus strand of CAYJDF010000054.1, from coordinate 7,930 downwards.
TATAAGTTAAAGGCATCATCACCATGGTCAAAAAACTTGGAATAGAAACAGTATAATCTCTAAAATCAATTTGTAAAGCTGGGGTAAACATAAGCAAGCCAACCAAAATCAAAGCTGATGCTGTGGCTTGGGCAGGAACAATTAAGAAAAACGGCGATAAAAAGAGAGATATTAAAAATAAACCAGCAACCACCAGGGAGGTAAGACCAGTTCTCCCACCTTCAATAACGCCTGAAGCACTCTCCACATAGCTGGTAATAGTAGATGTACCAAGTATTGCCCCAACCGTTGTGCCTACAGCATCAGCCATAAGAGCACTTTTGGCCCGTGGCAATCTACCCTGCTCATCAAGTAAACCAGCCTTAGCTCCAAGAGCAAGTAAAGTCCCAAGTGTATCAAAAAGATCTACAAAAAGGAAGGTTAGAAGGACAAAGAGCATATCAGAAGTAAAAATATTTTCCCACTCAAATTGCCAAAATGTAGGAGCTAGACTTGGCATGGAAAATAAGTTTTCACTATTAAAGCCACTAATATTTGTAACGCCAAGAGGAATACCCACAATAGTGGCTACCAATATAGCAATAAGCAAAGCCCCACGTACATTTTTAGACAGCAAAACAGCCGCAAGCACAAGACCAACCACAGCAACCATAACCCCAGGACTAGCCATATGACCTAGTGATACCAAGGTTGCATCGTTTTTAACAACAATACCTGCATTTTGTAAGCCAATAAAGGCAATAAAAAATCCAATACCGGCTGAAATAGCTAATTTTATGGAATAAGGAATACAGTTAAGTATGGCTTCTCGTAAGTTGGTAAGGGTCAAGAAAATAAATATAAGTCCCTCTAAAAAAACTGCTGTCAAAGCAAACTGCCAAGAATACCCCATACCAATAACAACACTAAAGGCAAAGAATGCATTTAGCCCCATCCCTGGAGCCAAGGCTGCGGGTAGGTTTGCAACTAGAGCCATAATCGTGGTGGCAAAGGCAGCACTAATGGCAGTTGCAGCAAAAACGGATGAAGTATCCATACCAGCTTGCCCAAGAATATTTGGATTAACAGCCAAAATATAGGACATAGTCATAAATGTAGTAAGACCTGCCAAAACCTCAGTGCGAACTGTTGTACCACGCTTACTTAGAGAAAATAAATTTTCTAACATCTCAACTCCTTATTCAACTATCACAGTTTTTTGTCTGCTATTCCACAAATAATACTTTAGAATATGTCGAGCTTACTTACTTTGTCAAATACAAAAATTCACCTCAAGACATAAAAACATTGGGCTAAACTTAAAAATATGCTAAGTTTAAAAATCTTTTATTTATGGTTCATATTAACACATAACTCTAAATCATTATAGGAATAATATATGCGTATACTAATATTAGGCGGCAGTGGATTTATAGGTTCACATTTAAGGTATGATTTTTTAAAACAAGGCCATGAGGTCAGCATAAGCACAAGAATAAAACAGGATACAAACCAACAAAAAAATATCATTTATTGGGATGCAAGCCAATACACTAGTTTACTACCCCATTTAATGCATACTGACGTGGTAATAAATCTTATTGGAACAAATATCGCCCAAAAACGCTGGACTACTACCCAAAAGCAAAATATTATACAAAGTCGTATTCTTTCATGCAAATATTTGTATAAGGCACTTCACACATTACAAAAAAACAATGAGTCCATACCACAAATAATTATTCAAGCTTCTGCATGTGGATATTATGGTCTTTGGGACAACATGGATACTGCCATCATTTGCACTGAAGAAAGCCCCAATGGGCTAGGATTTTTAGCTAAAGTCTGTAGGATTTGGGAACAAGAATGCATAAAAAATACTTTGCAACTAAGACATTGCACTCTGCGCTTGGCACCAGTCATGGGCAAAAGTTTAGCCCTAGACCATAAACCCTCAAAGCCTACAGGATTTTTAGCCCCCATGATAAAGCCATTCCAATACTACATGGGTGGGGTTTTAGGTAGTGGTAAGCAACCCTTACCTTGGGTGCATATTGATGATGTCATAGCCAGTGTAAATTTTTTAATCCACAACAAACAAGCCTCTGGCATTTTTAACATTTGCTCTCCTCAAACCATAAATATGCAAGAATTTGTACATGTTATTGCAAAAGTATTACAAAAGCCAGCAGTCATACACATACCGTCCTTTGTATTAAAGGCAAGTCTTGGACAAATGGCTGAAGAACTTATCTTATCCGGCCAAAAAGTTATACCAAAGAGGCTAAATGAATTGGGATTTAATTTCAAGTATGCCAATGTACAAATGGCCCTAGAGCAATGTTTGTCTAATGATTAAATAAACTATAACAAAAACATATACTCACAAATACAATTTTCATTGTATACAATAATTTCAATCCCCTAAGTAACATCATGCTTTAGGGGGTTTTGAAAATGAGCCAAACATTTTTTTACTTTTTTTGCAAAAATAACTAGAAATCATCAAGCAAATATAGTAGTTTTCAGACAGGGTATAATAACACTTTATTCCTAAGTATTTTATAGTTTAGAAGAGACTATGGACAACAGTTTTTAGGTTCACAAACTGTTAACACACTAACTACATCTTGGATGTATTAACATGGAGAAGTGTATGGGAGCAGTGAATATTACTGCAGCATGGTGTAAAGGCTGTGGCATCTGCGTTGCATTTTGCCCCAAGGGTGCGTTAAGCCTCGAAAAAGAAAAAGCAATACACGATGATAGTAAATGTATTGCCTGTGGCATGTGTGAGCTATATTGCCCAGACCTTGCCATTACGGTGGATAAAAGTAAAAAACAAAAAAAATCAGCTAAAGCAGAGGTGGCCTAATGACAACCCCAAATGTTCATTTTGTGCAGGGTAATGCTGCCTGTGTTCATGGCGCACTCTACGCTGGCGTAAACTTTTTTGCTGGCTATCCCATTACCCCATCAACAGAAATTGCAGAACTATTGGCTGTGGACCTACCCAAAAAAGGTGGGACATTTATTCAAATGGAAGATGAAATAGCTTCCATGTGCGCAGTTTGTGGTGCATCCTTAGCCGGTGCAAAAGCCATGACTGCTACTAGTGGCCCTGGCTTTTCATTAAAACAAGAAGCTATTGGTTATGCCTGTATGGCAGAAATACCATGCGTTATTGTTAATGTGCAACGCACAGGCCCATCCACCGGTCTACCCACCAAGTCTGCCCAAGGTGATGTAAACCAAGCGCGTTGGGGTACACATGGTGACCATAGTATTGTAGTTTTTACAGCATCTTCCATACAAGACGTATTTGAAATGACTGTTGAAGCATTTAATATTGCAGAAACTTACCGCACCCCAGTCATCTTGCTTCTTGACGAAGTGGTTGGCCATATGCGCGAAAGATTAGTTGTACCACCAACAGGCGACATAGCAGTAGTAGATAGGCTTCGCACCACTGTTAAAGAGGGCTTAAATTATCACCCATATTTACCACGTGAAGATGGACGCCTACCAATTTCTGACTTTGGTGGAGTGCATCGCTATAATGTAACTGGCTTATTCCATGATATTTTTGGTTTCCCCACTGAAAATTCTGAGCATGTTACCAGAAAAATATATCACCTCATTGATAAAATTGAAAATAGAGCACATCTATTGGCCCACTGGAAGGAATACCACCTTGAAGATGCCGAGCATATTATCGTTTCTTACGGTTCTTCGGCTCGTAGTTCGCGCGAACTTGTGGAGTCACGCCGCATGAAGGGTGATAAGATTGGCCTTTTAGAATTGCAAACCCTTTGGCCATTCCCAGCTCAAATGGTACGCGAAAAAACCAAAAATGCCAAAAATATATTTGTAGTGGAAATGAATATGGGTCAAATGAAAGAACAAGTCATGCGCGCAGTTTCTAATCCAAGTCGCGTATTCCTTGTGAATCGAATGGACGGACTACTTGTTACGCCAAAAGATATTGGCTCAGTTATGCGCACCATTGAAGGAAGGGGGTTTTAGATGGCTTTCAAAGACTTTATACGCGAGCGTTCCTTCCCGCATATTTGGTGTCCAGGTTGTGGTCATGGAACCATCCTAAACGCAATTTTGCATGCAGTTGACGACTTACAACTAGATAGATCAAGCCTATGTATGGTTTCAGGCATTGGTTGTTCGGCACGTATTTCTGGCTATGTGGACTTTCACACTATGCACACCATGCATGGACGCGCCCTTGCTTGTGCCACAGGACTAAAGCTTGCAAAACCGTCACTAAATATCATTGTGCCCATGGGTGATGGTGATGCCACAGCCATTGGTGGTAACCACTTTATTCACGCTTGTAGGCGTAATATTAATTTAACTGCTATTATCCTAAATAACCGTATTTATGGTATGACAGGCGGTCAGTATTCTCCACTATCTGGTGAGGGAGTTGCCGCAACTACTGCACCATATAGAAGTATTGACCCAGCCTTTGATACGGTAGGACTAGCCCTTGGAGCAGGTGCTACATTTGTGGCAAGAAGTACATCCTTCCATGTAAAAGAGTGCATTAGCCTCATTAAAAAAGCTATCTTGCACAAGGGCATTTCTGTGGTGGAAATTATGTCACAATGCCCAACCTTCTTTGGGCGCAAAAATAAAATTGGCGGACAAATTGAGCTCTTAGAAAGCTATCGCGACGGCACTGCCTTACTTGGATCCAAAAAGCTTGAAGAAGATAGCAACCTTATTGCACGTGGTATCTTCCGTGAGGAAGTACGCCCCGAATATTGCGAAGAATACGCCAAAATTATAGCCAAGGTGAAGGAGTAACTCATGGATAAACATCGCTATCTTATGTCTGGCTCCGGTGGTCAAGGTGTTATCTCCATGGCTATTTTATTAGCCGATGCTGCCGCCACTTACGAAGGCCATAATGCTGTGCAATCTCAATCATATGGCCCAGAAGCCAGAGGTGGTGCAACACGCTCTGACGTCATCATCTCCAATGGGCCCATATACTACCCCAAGGTGGCAGACCCAAACTATTTGGTTGCCCTAACCAATGAAGCCATGAGTAAGTATTTACCACTCATTCGCCCTGGGGGTATGTGTTTATACGATTCAGACCTTGTTTTTGTAGACCCACGTATTGACGCCATTCGTAAACCTCTACCCATGTATCAAGCCGTCATGGATACCTTGGGTAAAGCGCAAGCATTTAACGTGGTGGTACTTGGGGCACTTATAACCTTAACCAAGATTATTTCTGTAGATTCGGCTGAAAAAGTGTTAAAAGACCGCTTCCCTGAGTCATTTTATGCTAATAATCTAAAAGCCTTACACCTTGGAATTGAATTGGCTACTCCTATAGCTGATTAATCATATTACTTAAAATAGGCCAGAATGCTGTTTGCATTCTGGCCTATTTTATCTTAAACTACATTTCTACCATATATCCGTTTTATATAAAGGATGAACCCTATGAATATTCACGAATATCAAGCCAAGGAACTGCTTGCATCCTATGGCGTCAATGTACCCCAAGGTGGTGTTGCACATAGCCTAGATGAAGCTATGGACGTGGCCAAAAAAATCCCAGGGCCTATTTGGGTGGTCAAAGCCCAAATCCATGCTGGTGGGCGTGGCAAGGGCGGTGGAGTTAAGGTTTGCAAAAGCTTGCAAGAAGTAGAAGAAGCCACCAAGGCTATTTTAGGTATGCAGCTTATTACTCATCAAACAGGACCAGAAGGCCAAAAGGTCAAAAAAATCTGGATTGAACAAGGAACAAATATAGCCCGTGAGCTTTATTTGGCTGTTGTGCTAGATAGAGGTGCAGAATGCCTAACAATTATGGCATCCCCAGATGGTGGTATGGACATTGAGGAAGTGGCAGAAAAACACCCAGAACGCATTTTTAGCAGCCGCTTGGACGGTAATCATAATATCTGGCCCTTCCAAGCTCGTGAATTGCTTTTTGCATGTGGTTTAAATCCGGAACAAGTCACTCAAGGTGTTGGACTCATAAGTAAATTAGTCAAGTGTTGCGTAGAAAATGATGCAACTCAAGTGGAAATCAACCCCCTTGCTCTTAATGCAGAAGGCAATATTATAGTACTTGATGGTAAAATGAATTTTGACGAAAGCTCCTTAAAGCGTCGCCCACACATTGCCGCCCTTGAAGACCCAGACGAAATAGACCCTCTTGAGCGCAAGGCTGCACAGCTTGGTATTAACTATGTGCGTCTTGGTGGATATGTTGGCACTATGGTAAATGGAGCTGGCCTTGCCATGGCCACCATGGACGCCATTAAATATGCTGGTGCAGAGCCTGCAAATTTTCTTGATGCTGGTGGTGGAGCCAACGTAGAAATGGTCAAAAAGGGCTTTGAAGTTATGCTCTCTGACCCTAATGTACGCGGTATTTTAATTAATATTTTTGGTGGTATTTTACGTTGCGATATTGTGGCTGAAGGTGTTGTGCAGGCTGCCAAGGAAATGGAATTAAAAGTGCCCTTGGTGGTACGTATGGAAGGGACAAACGTAGACTTAGCACGTGAGATCCTAAATAACAGTGGCATTAATCTGGTGAGTGCTAACTCCATGTTAGAAGCTGCCCAAAAAATTGCTGAACTAACCAAGGTATAAATATTATGAGCATTTTAATTAATGAAAATACACGTGTATTAGTACAAGGCTTAACTGGACGTGAGGGTCAATTCCATGGGCAACAAATGCTTGACTATGGCACTAATATTGTGGCTGGAGTAACTCCAGGCAAAGGTGGCCAAGAAGTGCTTGGTGTGCCAATATTTAATACCGTCAAAGAAGCTGTAGAAAAAACTAAGGCCGATACATCAGTGCTTTTTGTTCCTGCAGCAGCTTGCGCTGACAGCGCCTGCGAAGCCGCTGATGCTGGCATAAAACTAGTTGTAATTATTACAGAGCACATACCTGTACTTGATATGGTAAAAGTAAAAACTTATCTTAATACCAAGGGTACTATGCTAATTGGGCCCAACTGCCCAGGCTTAATTAGTCCTGGTAAATGCAAAATTGGTATTCAACCAGGCTATATTCACAAGCAAGGTAGCATTGGCCTCATTAGCCGCTCTGGAACTTTAACTTATGAGGCTGTATTCCAATTAAGCAACGTGGGCCTTGGGCAAAGCACTTGTATTGGCATTGGCGGAGACCCTGTGCCAGGCCTTAAGTTCGTTGACCTTTTGGAGATGTTTAGGCATGACGAACAAACCGAAGCCGTTTGCGTCATAGGCGAAATTGGTGGAGATAATGAAGAAAAGGCAGCTCAATATGTAAAAGACACAAATTATCCAAAACCTGTCTTTGGTTTTATTGCTGGTTTGACTGCTCCTCCAGGAAAGCGCATGGGCCATGCTGGAGCTATTATTTCTGGCTCTAAAGGTCGCGGTGAAGACAAAATTAAAGCCATGGAAGATGCAGGAATAACCGTTATCAAAAACTTAGGCGATTTTGGAACAACTGTTGCAAAAACATTAGGAAAATAAATTACTTAACTAAAAAATAAAAAATATAGTAACTGCTTATAACACTATGGCTCTAGTAAATACAATTTATTGGAGCCATAGTTTTTAGCGCACCTTTATTAATCATCCAGTCTAATCTTCATAATATCTATTCCACTTTCTTGTAATACTTCGTGAAGATTAGTTAAAATTAATTTTACTGCATCCTCATTTAACATCCAACGCTTAAACAATATGCTCACAACTTTATTTAAGTACTCTCGCTCATCCACGACGCTAAAATCCAAGGATTTAGCAATAAGAAATTGTGTATACACAATACCAAGCGGAATAAGCTCTGGTACATGTATCTTAGGGTCATACTGATCTGCATGTATAGCCCGCAAAACGCGTGACCATTTGGCACAAATATCCTCTTTACGTGCTGGATCAATGCGATAAAAAGTAGCCTT
>CAYJDF010000053.1:0-14798 GCA_964368845.1 uncultured Desulfovibrionaceae bacterium | reverse complement strand
TCATCCTTACCTTCAACTTCAAGTGCCTTAGCATAGCAATGCACACATTTTAAATTACAGCGGCGGGTCATATTCCATACCACTACCGGCTTTTTATCCTCTGCAAATTGTAAAAGATGTGAAGGTAGCTGACCAGATTTGCGTCCATAACGCAATGCATCTGAAGGCTCAACTTGGCCACAATATAATTTTGAAATACCAATCATAAATAATTCTCCGTAGTTATATAATACTATTTATCAGCAATTAATTTTTTAAGAGTTGCCAAGGCTTGCTCAATACCTTGCGCATTATTACCACCTGCTTGGGCCATGTCTGGCCTACCACCACCTGAACCTCCAATGAATACCGCAACATCTTTAATAAGTGCAGGTGCAGTAAAACGTTGATGCAAGTCCTTAGAAACATATATAATCATGCTTACTTTTTCTTCTTCAGTGGCCACAAGGCAAGCAATGCCAGAATTTAGTTTTGAGCGCACATCGTCCATGAGCTCACGCAAAGTCTTAATGCTCATAGACCCTACAGATGCAGCTAGTACTTGAATATTGTTAATGTCTTCACATTTACTCATGATATCCTTAGCTTGATCTGAGGCCGCTAGATGGGCATTTTTTTCTAAGTCTTTACGAAGTTTTTTATTTTCAGCTTGTAGAGCTTCTATACGCGGTATTATTTCGCCAGCCTTTGCTTTAAGGTGCTGTTCAGCCGCATGTATTTCTGCACGTTGATTTTGCATGTAGGCAAGGGCTTGCCACCCAGTGGATGCTTCAATACGTCGTGTACCAGCAGCAACACCGGCTTCGGAGATAATACAAAAACATCCTGCCTCACCAGTGCGCTCAAGATGCGTACCACCACAAAGTTCCACTGATTCCTTGCATGCCTCATCACCAATACTGAGCACACGCACGGTTTCGCCATATTTTTCTCCAAACAGTGCAATGGCACCATCCTTAATGGCTTGCTCGTGGCTTTTGCTCTCGGCAGTGACTAAAAAGTTTGCCAAAATGGCACGATTAACATCGCGCTCAATGGCTAAAATTTCGTCTTGGCTAAGGCCAGAAATATGAGTAAAGTCAAAACGCAAGCGATCACTGTCAACCAGTGAGCCAGCTTGCTGCACATGACTGCCTAAAATACGACGCAAAGAAGCATGCAATAGATGAGTACAAGTGTGATTTCGAGCTGAGGCTTTGCGGTCATCGGCTGTAACTACAAGCTCCACTTCTTGATCAAGCAATAAAACACCTTCACTAACCTTTATACAATGCACAGTTAAATCGCTAAAAGGTTTTTGGGTATCAAGAACTAGAGCCTTACCATGAGGGGAGTTAATCTGCCCAAGGTCGCCCATTTGACCACCCGACGCACCATAAAATGGTGTACGCCCAGTAACTACGTAACCTTCTTGATCTTGCTTTAGCTCTTCAGTGCTAAGACCATCTTTATCTAAAAGGGCAATTACACGCGAGTTAGCCAAAAGTTCGGTATAGCCCACAAATTCAGAATGCAAACCCTCATTATGCATATTGGCAAATAAAGACGCCATATCTTGCCCATCTGCACCAAGTAAACCAGAACTCTTTTGAGCAGCCCTTGCACGATCTCTTTGCTCTTGCATGCAAGCTGCAAAGCCATCTGCGTCCACATGGAACTGGCGTTTTTCTGCAATATCATTGACTATGTCAATGGGAAATCCAAATGTATCATAGAGCTTAAAGCAAATATCACCGGAGATAATTTGCTTATTGTCACCCTGCATGCGTTTTAACTCGTCTTCTAATAGATGCAACCCTTTCTCAAGAGTTAGGGAGAAGCGTTCCTCTTCCTCACGCACCACACGTTTAATAAAGTCATGACTGTCGGCAAGCTCAGGGTAATCTTCACCCATAATAGTGGCTACTTTTGATGCAGTTTTATATAAAAATGGCTCATGCAGACCCATTAATGTCCCAAAACGTAAAGCACGACGCAAAAGACGACGAAGAACATAACCACGCCCCTCATTGGAGGGCAAGGTACCATCGGCAATTAAGAAGGCAGCTGCACGGCTATGGTCTGCTATAACGCGTAAGGATGTATCAATATCATTGGTGTCAGGTGCGCTAAATGAATAAGTTACACCTGCTAAGCTGGCTGCATATTGAATAATATCTTGAAATAAATCACAGTCAAAATTAGAGCGTTTGCCTTGGCATATGGCCGCAACACGCTCAAGACCCATGCCAGTATCAATACTTGGTCTTGCTAAAGGAACCTTTGTGCCATCACCTGGCTGGTCAAATTGCATGAAAACCAAGTTCCATATTTCAAGGAAGCGGTCACAATCGCATTGGCCAATACCACAATTTGGCCCACATGCCATGTCCGCACCTTGGTCAACATATATTTCGGAACAAGGACCGCAAGGGCCAGTATCACCCATAACCCAAAAGTTGTCCTTTTCATCTAAGCGAAAAATGCGCTCAGCAGCAATACCGGTGACCTTTTGCCATAGCTCAAAAGCTTCATCATCTTCACGAAATATAGTTACATAAAGACGCTCTTTTTCAAGCTTTAACTCATTGGTTACAAAATCCCAAGCATAGCCAATGGCCTTTTCCTTAAAATAATCGCCAAATGAAAAATTACCGAGCATTTCAAAAAAAGTATGATGCCTTGCGGTACGCCCAACATTTTCTAAGTCATTATGCTTACCTGAAACGCGCAAGCATTTTTGAGCTGTGGTAGCGCGCACATAATGTCGCTTTTCCTCACCCAAAAAAAGCGACTTAAATTGCACCATACCAGAGTTTGCAAAAAGCAAGGTGGGATCATTGCGCGGTATTAGTGGTGAAGAATGCACCACCTCATGTTCTACATTTTTAAAATATTCTAAAAATTTTCGTCTTATTTCCTTAGCTGTAAGCATATATTATCCTTATGAATTAAATCATAACTAAGCCACTTGGCTTAAATTGAAAAAATTATTCATCATCTAAAGCAACGCCAACACCTTCGTCCAAATCTTCGTCGGATGGGGTAAATTCTTTTGGGTTCATACCTAGATGCTCAACTACTTTTGTTTCAATGGCGTGGCGTAATTCCAAATTTTCATCCAACAAAGCGCGTACTTTTTCACGACCTTGGCCCAATTTTTCAGCACCAAAAGCAAACCAAGAACCACTCTGTTCCACAATCTTTGCCTCAATACCAATGTCTAATAATTCACCAGAACGCGAAATTCCTTGACCAAACAAAATATCAAAGGTGGCACTACGGAAAGGCGGTGCAACTTTATTTTTTACTACCTTAACCCTAGTCTTAGAACCAAAGGCTTCTTCTTTATCTTTCAAGGTTTGTATACGTCTTATATCAAGACGTACTGAGGAGTAGAATTTTAATGCATTACCACCTGTGGTAGTTTCTGGGCTTCCATAACCAGTTACGCCAATCTTCATACGGATTTGGTTAATAAAAATCACCGATGTGCGCGATTTATGTATTGTTCCTGTAAGTTTGCGCAAAGCATGCGACATAAGGCGCGCATGTCCACCCACTTGCGATTCACCCATAGTTCCTTCAAGCTCAGCCTGAGGAATAAGGGCTGCAACTGAGTCAATAATAACCAAGTCCACTGCTCCAGAACGGACCAACATATCTGCAATTTCAAGAGCTTGTTCACCATAGTCTGGCTGAGAGATAAGTAATTCGTCGGTATTAACGCCCAGCCTGCGCGCATACGACACATCTAGCGCGTGTTCAGCATCAATAAATGCACATGTTCCACCAAGCTTTTGACATTCAGCCACGATATGCAGAGTTAATGTCGTTTTACCTGACGATTCTGGCCCATAAATTTCTGTTACACGCCCACGTGGTATGCCACCAATACCAAGAGCAAGATCAAGCCCAATAGATCCAGTTGGAATAACAGGTAGGTTGACGTGAGCATCATCAGAAAGTTTCATTACAGCACCCTTGCCATATTTACGTTCAATGGCATTTAGGGCAGTGTTTAAAGCTTCTGAACGAGCACTCTCTGCAGAAGTGGTAGTTTTTTTGGCCATAATAATTCTCCAATACTTGTTCTGGTAAACAATGTTAAAACTTTTATATAGTATTATATTATAATATGTTGCACTACTTGCATTTTATAAGACCATTTTATTAGTGAGACATAGCTAATACAAGCTGCTAAATTTAGCAGAAGGGGCAAAAGTAGGCAAGCATTACCTAGGAGCTTAAAAAGTAAGAATCACGGTATGCTAATTTCATGCAACAAGGGTGAGCTTTTAAAAAACGTTTTTAAGCATATTACAATAATTCTCTATTGGTTACGCTTACTGCCATCCTCCACATCAATACCCTCAGGCGGAGTAAAGCTAAAAACGTCATCATTAAGCTTGGAATTTAGTTCAATCTTATCAAATTGCAAGGTGTTAATATTGCCATAAAAATCTACCACACTGGCCTTTTTAATAAGCATACTTTGCTCATCTATACCAATAACAGCCTCAACCATTTCTGGCTTTGGTTCATAAGGGAAAAGATGCAAAACTGTTAAGTCGCCCTCTTTACCAAGTTTTTTTACCTCAAAATCCTCATCAAGCTTGGCTTGACCTGTAATAACCTCAATAAGGGTACGCATATCCTGCATAAGGTCTGGCTGATATTTATACGCCACCTCTTCATCGGGCAGATAATTCCAAATTTCTTGAGGGTTAATAAGTAGCATTTCCGCATGCGGAGATTTTGTTTCCCAGCGCACCTTAAGAGGCTTTTCAAAAATAATTGTGCCCTGCCTTTTTTCAACACTACCACTTTCACGATGCGTTAAATTTTGGCTAAAATTTGCCTTTAAAGTTTGAATGTTCTGATATTTGCTTTGTAAATTTTCTGCCAAATTTGCTTGAGCATAAGACACATCTAGAAACAAAACACTTAATAAACAGCAACATATAATAGTATAAAAATTATTTTTTCCCATAAATTATCCTTTATTTTTTACATAAAATATATGAGCTTGCATTAAAATACAAGCCCAAGCTTAAGTACTTGCCTACCCAAGTTAAATGCTCTTTAGGTACTTGCTGCAAAAGGTGATATGTTTTTGCATCAATAAAGAGTAACCTTGAATAAAAAATTAATTTTAATCTTATATTTTAACATATTATACAAAAGGCACGATTAGTGCAATTAGAACCAAAAGGCTTGGTTTTGCAAGCTGTCAATCTAAAATCTGGAGAAATACACTATGAAAATCGGTTGCCCAAAAGAAGTTAAAAACAACGAAAACAGAATTGGCCTTATTCCAAACGCAGTACGTGCCTATGTTGCTGCAGGACATGAAGTCTTCATTGAAAATAACGCTGGTCTTGGTTCTGGCTGCTCAAACGATGAATATATAGCTGCTGGTGCTAAAATACTCCCCACAGCTGATGATGTGTGGGCTACTGCTGACATGATTGTTAAGGTTAAAGAACCCATGCCTGAAGAGTATAACAGAATGCGCGAAAACCAGCTTGTTTATACCTACTTTCACTTTGCTGCCGATGAAACCCTAACCAAGGCCTGCCTTGAAAAGAAAATCATAGCCCTTGCTTATGAAACCGTTGAAGAAGGACACGCTCTACCTCTACTAAAACCCATGAGTGAAGTGGCTGGTCGTATGGCCTCCCTTATGGGTGCATACTACCTTGCAAAAACTCAAGGTGGTCGCGGTCTATTACCCATGGGTGTGACCGGTGTTGCTCCTGCTGAAGTATTAGTTGTGGGCGGCGGTGTTGTAGGAACTCACGCTGCTAGAGTAGCAGCCGGCCTTGGTGCTAAGGTTAACATCCTTGATATTAATCTTAACCGTCTAGAATATCTAAGTGAAATTATGGACGCCAATGTTCAACCTCTATACAGCGACCCACTGACCTTAGAAAGTTGCCTAAAGTCTGCCGACATCGTTGTTGGTGCTGTGCTCATCCCAGGTGCTGTTGCTCCAAAACTAATCAGACGTGAACATTTAAAGATGATGAAGCCAGGCTCTGTACTTGTAGACGTTGCCATCGACCAAGGCGGCTGCTGCGAAACATCAAAAGCCACCACCCATAGCGATCCTGTTTATGTAGTTGATGACGTAATACACTATTGCGTTGCTAATATGCCAGGTGCATACGCCCGTACATCTGCTTTTGCTCTAAATAATGCTACCATCAAATATGGTCTCATGCTAGCCAATAAGGGTGTTGAGCAAGCTTGCAAAGATGACTATGGCTTAAAAATGGGCCTTAACACTTACAAAGGTATTATTACTTACAAGGCTGTTTCTGATGCTTTTGGCATGCAATCCTTGTATAAGCCTGTTGATGAGGTACTAGGTTAATAATTGATTGAAAAGGGGTAACTTGCTGCGTCAACAATAAAAAGCCAAATTGCTTATGTATGTCTAATACACCGCGCATCTTGACTTTTTTTGTTTCCTTGCACCTCACCCCTTTTGAACCAATTATGAAAGAAAAAAATATTTATTATATTGATTGAAAAGGGGTAACTTGCTGCGTCAACAACAAAAAATCTATATATAATTACGTTAAACGCAGCAGTTATCACGTCTATTTTCAACCATAAAACAACAGAGTGGGGTAACATTTACCCCACTCCTTAATCCAACGCCAAAGAGGTAGTTTATGACTAAGAGTAGCAACGACTATATTAATAGTGACGTTAAAAATGTATGGCACCACTTGACCCTACACCAAGGTAAAGCTCCTATGATTGTTGCCAAAGGTGACGGGCTTATCTTGACAGATATTAACGGTAAAGAATATTTAGACGCTACTTCTGGTGGCGTATGGTGTGTAAACGTAGGCTATGGGCGCGACCGCATTGCTGATGCTATTTGCAAACAAATGAAAGTCATGCCTTATTACGCAGCTACTGGTGGTAATCTACCTACCATTGAATTCTCAGAAAAATTGCTTGAATACATGCCGGGTTTATCACGTGTATACATCTCCAACAGCGGATCAGAAGCTAATGAAAAAGCCTATAAAATGATTCGCTTACGCGCATACAACAGTGATAAAAAGGAAAAAAATAAAATTCTTTTCCGCTATCGCGACTATCATGGCACAACCATTGCCGCCCTTAGCTCCACCGGACAGCCTGAACGTAAAGAATGTTTTGGTCCTTTTGTACCTGGTTTTGTAGAAGTTCCTCATGCTTGTTGCTATCGTTGTGCTTTTGGGCAAACCTACCCTGGCTGTAACCTTGAATGTGCTAAAGCCATTGAAAAAACAATTTTGGAAGAAGGTCCAGATACAGTGGGCGGTGCTATTTTTGAACCCATGACCGCTGGCGGTGGCGTTATCCCACCGGTAAAAGAATACTATAAAGAAGTTCAAGCCATCTGTAAAAAGTACGATGTAGTATTTATGATGGACGAAGTAGTTTGTGGTATGGGCCGCACCGGCACAATGTTTGGTTATGAACACTATGACGTAGTGCCAGATATTGTGACCATGGCTAAAGGTGTTGCCAGTGCTTATATGCCAATCTCATGTACAGTAACCAATGAAGAAGTATTTAATTCTCTACAAAGTAGTGCAGATAAACTTTCATACTTCCGCGATATTAGCACCTATGCCGGATGCGCTGGTGGACCTACCGCTGCCATTGAAAACATCAAAATTATTGAAGAAGAAAATCTACTTCAAAATGTTACCAACATGGGTGAATACATCATGGATGGGCTTAAAGAAATGCTTGCTCATACAAATGTTGGTGATGTACGCGGTAAGGGCTTACTTTGCGGTATTGAATTTGTAGAAGATAAAAATAGCAAAACGCCATTAGCTGAAGAAAAAGTCATCGCCATTTGTATGGATATGGCCGCCAATGGTGTACTAGTTGGGCGTACCAACCGTAGCTTCCCAGGGCAAAATAATATTATTAACATTGCCCCAGCTTATGTGGTTAATAAAGATCAATGCGACGCTATACTAGCAGCACTTAAAAATGGTATTAAAACTGTTTTAGGCTAATTTTGCTTTTATAAGTAAATGGGGGGAACTTTTAAGCTCCCCCCAAAATGATGTATTGATTAAAATTTATAAGACATTAAAAGCTAAGTTACTCTACCACAGTTATACCAAGTTGCCTTGCTTTACGCACCACACTAGATTGACTAATACCCAATACTTTAGCTGCCTTATGCGTACTCCCTGTTTGTACCAGAGCTTGACGTATCATACTACGCTCCACATTTCTCACAGCCTCTTTAATGCCACCAAGCTCTTCATCATCACCTTGATAATGTTCTCTTAAAGAGGTCAAATCTAAAATATGCGGTGGCAAGTCTGAGATTTTAATAATATTTCCTTCCGCCATAACAGCCAAAAATTCAACACAAGCCTTTAGTTCGCGTATATTGCCTGGCCAAGTATGCGCTGCAAAACAGCGTAAAACCTTAGGAGAAAAGGTCCTAGTCTGACCATTTTTGCGACAAGCTTTTTCTAAAAAATTAAAAGCTAATTCGGCTATATCCTCAGCATGCTCTCGCAGCGGGGGTATGGTTACACTTAAAAAATTTAATCGATAATAAAGATCTTGGCGAAAATCCCCAGACTGCACCATTTTATCTAAAGGTTTATTGGTAGCGGCAATAATGCGCACATCAACCTTAATGGATTTTTCTCCTCCAACTTTGTGAAACATTTGATTATCAAGTACGTGCAAAAGCTTTGCTTGCATACTAAGTGGTAATTCTCCCACTTCATCTAGCAACAAAGTACCCTTATCTGCCAACTCAAAATAACCTTTTTTTCCACTTAAATTTGCCCCAGAAAATGCCCCTTTCTCATAGCCAAATAGTTCAGATTCAATTAATGAATGAGGTATGGCTGCACAGTTAACTGTAATAAAAGGAAATTTACTTCTAGGACTCTGATTATGAATAAAGGACGCTGCTTGCGTTTTACCAGTACCAGTTTCACCAAAAAGTAAGACACCAGATGGTGATTTGGCAGCTTTTTTAAGCTCATGCACACATTGATACATAAGCTTACTATTTGCCACAAAATCCGCCGAAGTATCCTCTTGAATATTACGCAGTTGCCCTCGGTAACTACGTACCTCCATTTCTGCCTCTACCAGACGTCTTTGCAATTCTTCAAGCTCGGTCATATCGCGAATAGATGCAACAACACGCCAAACTTCACCTTGAGCATCAAAAATGGGTGTACTGGTATTTAAGCAACGCGTACCACAAGCATAATCATCAAACATGGTTACAACTTGTTTTTGCTTAAGAGCTTTAAGCGTTACAGCGGACGAAAAAGCTCCATGGGCTATGGGATCAGTCACATGCTTACCAATGACCTCACTAGGCTCAATATTGGCAATGCGCTTCATGGCTTGATTTACATGTAAGGTCATGCCATTATTATCTATAACCCATATGCCATCATGCATAGAATCCAAAATAGCCTGCAGCTCTTTTTTACATAGTGAAAAAATTTCTGCACTTATCATATTATTTTTATTATCTTTTTGAGCACTCATATTTTAAAAGTAACTCCTATAAATATGACTGTTTTAACTTGATGCACTTTTGCATCAAATAGCATTTCACAGCCCGTAGGGCAAGTTGTTTTTGCATCAATTTTAAAATTTGAAGAGAATCAAATTATACTAAGTTACCATTAACATTTTACAACTTATCCTTAGGCATACTTCGTGCTAAAAGGAACAAGACAGTTTAATGTTCATTTTAAATTCGGAGGATACAATGCCTAAAATGACACCTAGTGAGGGTATGGTAGAGGTTTTAGTACAAGAAGGAGTAAATCACGTTAGTGGTATTCTTGGCTCAGCCTTTATGGATATGTTAGACCTTTTCCCAGCAGCGGGAATTGACTTCATTTCAGTTCGTCATGAACAAACTGCAGGACACATGGAAGACGCTTATTGCCGTCTTACTGGTCAGTGTGGTGTGGTCATCGGCCAAAATGGCCCTGGCATCACTAACTACGTTACTGCTGTAGCAACTGCTAATATGGCTCATACCCCCATGGTTGTAGTATCACCAAGCGCTGGTACTATTTCTGTTGGTTGGGACGGATTCCAAGAATGCGATACATGGAATCTCTTTAAGCCCATAACAAAGGCCTCCTTACGCGTACCACATCCTAAGCGTGCCGCAGATATTATGCGCACAGCTTTCCGCATTGCTTATGCAGAACGCGGACCTGTTCTTGTGGACATTCCACGCGACTACTTCTATGGTGAGCTTGACGAAGATATTTTACATCCTTCTCAATATCGTGTCGCTCCTGGTGGCATTGGCAACCCTGCTCAATTTGCAGCAGCAGTAGAAGTATTAAAAAATGCTAAAAACCCAGTTATTGTTTCTGGACGTGGCGTTGTTGATACTGATTGTATTGAAACAGTTAAGGGCCTTGCTGAATGGCTTGGTGCTCCTGTTGCCACCACATACTTGCACAATGATGCATACCCTTGTGACCATCCATTATGGACTGGCCCCATTGGCTATATGGGTTCCAAAGCAGCCATGCGCATCTTACAAAAAGCTGACGTTATCTTGGCCATTGGTACTCGTTTATCTTATTTTGGCACATTACCTCAGTATGATATCAACTATTTCCCCAAGACTGCCAAGATTGTACAAATTGATATTAACCCACGTCACATTGCAAAAACTCACCCTGTGGCTGTTGGCCTTTGCGCAGATGCTAAGGACGCCTCCGAAGAGTTATTTGCACGTCTACGCGAAAGTGTAGCCGCTAAGAGCGACTTAACTCCTGTATATAATATGGTTAAGGCTGAACTTGAAGATTGGTACAAAGAAATTAGCTTAATTGCTGACGAACCAACCGAGCCAGGCCGTATGCACCCACGCAAGGCTTTAGAAGTTGTTGGTAAGTTTGTAACCGATACTAACGCCATTGCTACCACCGACATTGGTAATACCTCATCCACAGCCAATAGTTACCTACGCTTCAAAAATCCAAAGCGTTCAGTAGCTACTTTAACCTTTGGTAACACTGGTTTTGCATATCAAGCTGGTCTTGGTGCTCAACTTGCTTGCCCTGAAGATGTGGTTGTTTCCATCGTAGGTGACGGTGCTTGGGGCATGAGCCTTTTTGAAGTGCCAACAGCATGCCAATACAACTTGCCTGTTATTGCTACAGTTTACAATAACGGTGCATGGTGCGCTGAAAAGAAAAACCAAATTGATTTTTACAATAACCGTTTTGTTGGTGCTGATATTTGGTCCAAGTCCTATGCAAAAATTGCTGAAGCCATGGGTGCTGACGGTTATACCGTTAATACTCAAAGCGACTTAGCTAATGCTCTTGAAACAGCTCAGAAAAACCGCAGACCAGCAGTTATTGAAATCATGACTGATGGTTGGAAGCTTGCGCCGCCTTTCCGTCGCGATGCTCTGGCACTGCCGACAAGGCACTTGCCAAAGTACGCACACCTTGACGCCAAGAACTTCAAGTAGTAATATTAAGCGCACCGGAATATATTTCGGTGCGCTTTCGTTTCATGTTGTAATTGATTTCACGCCTCTTTGCTCACTATAACCAAGAGGGTAGTCATGCTGAAAAAAGCTATCTTTGCCTTTTTAGACCATTTCGAAAGTTATATTTGCCAATTTCTTTTGGTATTTTTTGTTATCACCATTTTCATGCAAATTGTTTTACGCTCACTTAATAGTTCACTACATTGGACTGAAGAAATAGCACGATTTGCCTTTATTTGGTTTATTTTATTTGGAGCTTCTTACGCCGCAAGGCTCTCAGCTCTTAATAGAGTTACCATGCAATTTGCAAAATTTCCTCCCATTGTAGCCACTGTGTGTCTACTTATTGGTGATATGTTTTGGTTAGCTTTTTGTCTTGTTATGGCTTGGCATGGTTACCTCTCCATAGTGGATTTAGCAGAATTTCCTTACTATACAGCAGCACTGGATTGGAATCTGGCGCATGTCTACCTTGTTTTTCCCCTAAGTTTCACCCTCATGGCTATTCGAATTTTGCAAGTAAATTATATTAAATTTGTACTAAAGCAAGAAATTGAAGACCCAGACCAAGCTGCTATTGAAGAAAGTAAGCATGCCCTAGCAGAAACGGAGTAAGGCCTATGATTCCTGACTTAACATCTGTACAAGTTGCACAAATATTATTTACGACATTTAGTATATTATTAATTATCGGCACGCCAATCATGGTAGCCCTTGGTGTATCTGCCATGCTTTGCTTTGTAGTGGTAGGTACTGATCTTAATAATATGATTCAAATGGCTTTTTCATCACTAACTTCCTTCCCTCTGATGGCACTGCCCTGCTTTGTGCTAGCAGGAGCACTTATGGAGACGTCCGGCATGTCTAGACGTCTTGTGCATATTGCAGAAAACATCGTTGGACCTATACCTGGTGGACTTGCTGTTTCTACAGCATTAGCTTGTGTATTTTTTGGGGCTATTTCCGGATCTGGACCAGCCACCACAGCTGCAGTTGGCATGCTCATGATACCAGCCATGATGCGTCGTGGTTATGATCCAGGTTATGCTGCTGCAACCACAGCCACTGCCGGTGGTGTGGGCATTGTTATACCCCCAAGCATTCCCATGGTTATCTATGGTGTAGCTGGACAGCAATCTATTACTAAAATGTTTATGGGTGGGATTATTCCTGGTATTTTAATTGCTGTGGGCTTAAGCCTTGTGCATGTATTTTTATGCCGCAATTTACAAACTACAGGCACATTGCCTTGGTCATTTGCTGCCCTTGCCAAATCATTTAAAGAAGGTTTCTGGTCACTTTTAGCTCCTTTAATTATTCTTGGTGGCATTTATGCCGGACTTTTTACCCCCACAGAGGCCGCCGTTGTAGCCATTTTTTATACTGTTTTTGTGGGTGTGTTTATTCATCGTGAGCTTAAATTCAAAAGCCTTATGACATGCTTGCGCACCACATCGTGGCTCACCGGACGTGTGCTTGTACTGGTATTTACAGCCTATGCTTTTGGGCGTATTTTAACTGAATATCGTATACCTATTGAAATAGCCAACTGGATTTTAGGCTTTACAGAAAATGTTCATGTTGTTTGGGCATTTGTGGTAGTGCTATTGTTGTTTCTTGGTATGTTTATGGAAACACTAGCCATTATCTTGCTCGTTACTCCAGTGTTATTGCCGGTTATGGTCAGTTATGGGGTAGACCCCATTCACTTTGGGGTTATCTTGGTGTGTTGCTGCGGGGTTGGTTTTTCAAGTCCTCCGTTGGGCGAAAACATCTTTATTGCTTCTGGCATTTCACAAGCAAGTCTAGAAGAAGTTGCCCTTAAAGCATTACCTATGATGTTTATTAATATTATGGTTATTGTGCTCTTGGTGCTTTTCCCAGACTTAGTTTTATGGTTACCTAATTTGACTATGCCTGGAGTTGATGGTATGTAGTTATGTAATAACTATAATCATTATAGTATTGATGGCGACAACATTGCATTTTTAATGCTTAGTCATGACGCCAAAAAATAAACCGTAATAAATATCGGTTTTGTTAGAGGAAGCTTAAAAATTGTCTCATGGCGGTTTTGGGGGTTGTTGTTTGTAACACTTTAAAAGGAGAATGTATGAAGCGTTTACTCTTGCTTATGTTGGCATTTAGTTTGGTTTTCTTAGGCACAATTTCTGATGCCTCTGCTGCTAAAGTATTTAAAGTGGCTGTGGGAGACCCTGAAAATTCAGAACAAGGTGTTGCAGCCAAGGCTTTTAAGGCCTACATTGATAAAACTGCCCCAGGGAAATATGATGTACAATTATTCTTCTCTGGCGCTCTAGGCGATGAAACCGAAACCATCCACAATGTACGTGCAGGCACACTTGATGCTTGTGTTGCTGGTATTGCAAACATGGTTCCATTTGCTAAAGAACTTGGTGTACTTACCCTTCCATACCTCTTTGATGATTTAAACCAAGTTGTTGCTGCAACCAAGGGTAAAGCATCTGACCTTATGAATACCTATGCCACCAAAGCTGGCTTCCGTGTTCTTACTTGGACTTATACCGACTTCCGTTATATCTCTAACTCCAAGCGTCCTATCAAGAAAATGGAAGACCTTAAGGGCTTAAAATTCCGCGTACCTCAAAGTGCTGTTCTATTGGCATCTTACAAAGCCTTTGGCGGTAGCCCAGTGCCTATCGCGTGGTCAGAAACCTTCACTTCCTTACAGCAAGGTGTTGTTGATGGTCAGTGCTATGGTTACATTGGTTTCCAAGCTATGAAGTTCCAAGAAGCTAACCAAAAGTATATCACTGAAGTACATTATACATATCAACTACAACCACTTATCATTTCTGAGCGCGTATACAGAAAGCTTTCCCCAGAAGATCAAAAGCTTATGGTTGCTGCTGGCATGTCCGCTCAAGAAGCCGTACTTAAGTATCAACAAGAAGAAGGTGGCAAAGCTAAGGCTGCTCTTATAAAGATGGGCGTTACTGTTGACCAACTTGAAGATGAAGAAATGTGGAAAAAGGCTGCCATGGAGAAAGTATGGCCTGAAATGGCTGAATTTGTAGGTGGCAAGGACGCTATCAATGCTTTCTTACAAGCTGCTGGCAAACAACCTTGGAATCCCTAATATCAAATAAAAAATGATTAATTCTAGGGGAAAGCCTTTTGGTTTTCCCCTTTTTAATAGAAAAAACAAAAGTCAACAACTAGTCGATGCTGAAAAATACGTTTCCACGTCTTTTTCAGAAAAGCACGCCCACTTCAAACACCGCTTAGCGGT
>CAYJDF010000052.1:0-14984 GCA_964368845.1 uncultured Desulfovibrionaceae bacterium | reverse complement strand
TAACCCCCCGATGCTTACGCATCGACCCCCTTGTTGCTTCGCAAGGGGGTAAAGGTACGAAGAACTCAATTCAATTATATAATATTCTTGAACAACTTTCTTAACAGTAATCATTCACACAATTAGAATGCCGTGACCTTGAATATAATTGATATTTTAAGGCTTTTAACCAATATATGATATTGAAATTGATAGATGATGTAGATGTTTTTATAATAATATCAAATAAATAAAAAAAGCACTTATCCGACTAAGGAGAAATGCTTTTTTGTATTTATTTTATGTAATTTATAATTATTTATTTAGCTAGGATTTTCTTTGTATTTTTCTTGAATTGCCATCATGGTGTCTAATATTTCTAAGAAGTCTTCCACCATTTGAGGGTCAAAAGCCGTTCCAGAATCATTTTTAATAATTTCAAGTGTTTGATCTAATGGGATAGGGCCTTTATAGCAACGCGGAGAAAGTAGTGCATCAAATACATCTACAATAGACGTTATACGTGCTTCAAAGGGTATATCTTCACCTGATAAAATAGGAACATCATTTGTGCCGCAATATCCTTTACCATCCCAGCGTTGATGATGGTGCAAAGCAATACTTGAGGCCAGTTTATCCAAAGGATTACTAATATCCTTAAAAATTGATGCCCCAATGGCACAATGTTTTTGCATGATAGCACGTTCTTCTGGGTTAAAAGCACCTGGTTTTTTTAGTATCTGGTCAGAAATACCAACCTTACCCACGTCGTGTAGCATAGATGCAAGACGCAAGTGAGCCTTGGTATCTGCAATTTCTACCATGTCAACACCACGCTTTTCAGCCCAGTGGTGATAAAGTTCTGCGGCCATAGCTCCAACACGAAAAACATGCGGGCCTGTTTCTGTTGGGTCACGCATACGTGTTGTTTCTAATAGGCGCAAAAGCATATCACGAGTGGCGATGGCTTGTTCTATTCCTTGTGCTCCAACAAAGCAAAGTTTGCGTAAGGTTGACTCCGTAGCTAGGCTAAATGGAACAGCCACATTATCCTTCATGGAGTTAATTACTTGCATAACCCCAAGTAGCTTGCCGCGAGTGGAAAATATGGGCATGGCACATATGGATACAGTACGATACCCTGTGGCATTATCAAAAGAGTCATTAAAGGAATAGGGTGCATTGGGCGGAAGATCGCGCACATCGGCAATGTTTAAGATTTTGCGTTTACTAGCCACATAGCCAGCAATGGAAGCTGGAGTTATGGGTAGTCTGGCATTAAAATATTGTTGGCGTGCAGATTGTGATCTTGTAAAAAGACTGTCATTGTGAGAATAAGAAAAAACTAATTTATTGTCTTCTACTAAGTATATAGTACCAGCATCAGCTCGTGATATACGCCTTGCGCGTAAAAGCAACTGGTCCAAAACAGAACTCATATCAGGAGTTTCAAGAAGTTCTGAGGCAAACTTGGTATCAACACTATCAGAAATGCACGGTGCACACTTGCAATTATCTTCAACATTAAAGTTGCAATCTATTTCTAAACCCTCATAACCCATGATTAATGAGTTTTCTAACTCAGGATAGTCTTGAATTAACTTAGAATGTACATGGTCAACAAAATCATCGTCATAGCTTGGGTCGTAGTGAGTTGGCACAAACACTTTTACACCAAGTTCTTGCACAATGGGAATCCATTGCTCAATGGCAGAATGTCCCCACCCTTGATGTTTAGGGTAGCTCTCTAATGTGTATTGTGAATCTAAAATTGCTACATCAGCACCACGTAAACCATTAAAAAATGAGCTGTTGCGATCTAGAGTTTCTGGGTTTGGTCCAAGTTCATGATCACCACTATAAAAGAACACCTTACCAGCATATTCTACACGGTAAGCACAAGAATATAACCCATTAATTTCATCTCCGCCATGATTAGTAGAGTGAGCAGATACTGTAACACCGCCACTTATTTCAATTTTTTGTTCATCTTTTAGAGAGTAAATATTTCTAATACTTGGAAGCTGTTCCCAGCTTACAGGAAAGAAAGTGGAGGAAAATAAACTTTTTATAAATGCCTCTGGACCAATTCCACCAATGGACTCTGGAGCATAGATATTGATGGTCCATTTTGGGCTATATAAGGGCACAAAAAAAGGCATGCCAGACACATGGTCCCAGTGATTATGGCTAATAAAGATAGTGCATTCTTTAGGCTTATTGCTATCTTTTATTACTGTACCGAATTTGCGAAGCCCAGAACCTGCATCAAGAATAAGGTGAGGTGCTAAAGGTGCATCAACACTATAACATGAAGTATTACAGCCGTAACGTGCTGAAGTTACACAGCTACTAGCAGTAGATCCGCGTACGCCCCAAAGTTGTAATTGCATAATGCCTCAAAATAAATCTATTTGGTATTATGTTAATGGGTTTGGTGCAAAAAAACATTGTGTGGAGATAACTAATAAACTCCAAAATAAAGGTTAAATTTGCACGAGTTACTTTAGGCTTTCATAAGATAATTGTCAACAATAAAGCAAGACTTACTAAAAAAAATAATATTTTACAATCAAATAACTCTGTATTACAAAAATTATCATTTCAATGAAAATATAGTAGTAAAAACTTTAAATAATTTAAGTTATGCAACAAATTAACAATATAATATTTTTTGCTTTAGCCTGCGCCCTTGGAGCTTGGTCACGCTGTCTTATTCTGGAATGGTTTGCAGGATATACAAATATTACTGCACTTTGGGGAGTTTTTTGTGTAAATATATTGGGGTGTTTAGGGTTTGGTTTGTTATGGCCTTTGTCTAGATGCAAAAAGCTACTTTTAACTGGATTTATGGGATCATTTACAACATTTTCAAGCTATATTTTTGAAATATATTTATTCATACAAAACAAAGATTGGTGGCTTTTAATTTGTAATTCTTTTATGCAAATAATTTTTGGCTTAATAGCCTTACAAATAGGATTGTTAATACATAATAAAGTGGCCTCTTATACTTCAAAATAAGTAGCAGATTGAGCACTTTTTTCAGCCACAGTAACACTGTGCATTTCCACAGCATAGTCCTGCAAAGCTTTACCCATTTGCTGATAAATATACTGAGCTAGATTTTCAGATGTAGGGTTTATGGTATCAAAAGGCTTTGTCTCATTTAGTATGCAGTGGTCTAAAGTATTTAAAATTTCCTTAAGTTTAACTTTAAGTATCTTGAAATCAATTAAATATTCTATATTGTTATCTAGTTTTTCGCCTTGAACTTTAACTTCAACTTCAAAATTATGACCATGTAATTTTTCGCACTTGCCTTCATAGTTGCGCAAGGCATGACCAGCACAAAATTCTTTTCGTATACTTAATTGCCAAAGTTTCTTTTTCATCCATTTTTCCCCATAGGATAATATTACTAATGACCTTTAGCCCATTGTAATATATCAGCATCTAAATCAGGCCCAGGTTTTACTTTAAATTTTGGACCTAGTTGCAATAAACAATAATGCCCATCAAGGGCTAATTGTGCTTCAGTGGGCACTTCGCCTTGATGTTTTTCAAGTATACTACTAAGGGCAAGCATGTTTTCTTTATCAAGCATTGAAGCTGGAATATTGATGCGTAAAGGTCTTTTATTTTGTTCACAAGCTTTTTGCAATTCCATAACCTTTTGCCCTAACATTTTTATTTCACGTGGGCCTTCTTCATTATCACCATCGTCTGAGTTATTAAAGTTTGAGTCACGGCTATCTAGTTTTGCTTCTAAAAGTAAAGGTTTATCTGACTTGAGTAGCTCCATATATTCAGCATAAGCCTTGGGAAAAAATGTAACTTCAGCATGGCCTGTTAAATCTTCAATACTAATAAATGCCATGCGTTCATTTCTTTTTTTGGTAAATACCTCTTTGAGTGATGTAACCAGTACGGCAATACGTAAATCGCTACTGGTTATACTTTCGTGAGCATCTTCTAAATAATTTAATTGTAAACGCTTTATTTCTTTACGATATGGTAAAAGAGGGTGGCTGGTAAGAAAAAAACCTAGAGCTTCTTTTTCTCCGCGTAATTGTGCATCATTATCTAGCTCTTCTGTCTCGGTTTCGGGGCAATCAAAACCAATGCCAGACATTTTATTTTCCTTTTCTTGCTGCGGGGTCATTGCCAAAAGAGAAATTTGATTGGAGGCTTTTTCTTTGGCCTTTTTCTGAGCTCTTGAAACTACCATATCAAGAGCACTAAGCATAGATGCCCGCGTTACTCCAAAGCAGTCACAAGCTCCACCTTTGATTAATGATTCAAAAACTCGCTTAGTAACTTTACGTAAATTTACTCTACAAGCAAGATCAAATAATGAGGCATAAATACCATCTTTCATGCGTGCGTCAATAATTTCGCGTATGGCCTCATCTCCAACATTTTTAATGCCTCCAAGGCCAAAGATAACCGCATTGTCCCTAGCTGAGAAAGCACGCAAACTTTCATTAACAGAAGGTTGTAAGACGTCAATATTCATATCTTTACAAGCAGCAACATATTTTAGGAGTTTATCTTGATTTCCCATTTCTGAGGTAAGCAACGCCGCCATAAACTCAACCTTAAAGTGAACTTTTAAGTATGCTGTATGGTATGAAATAAGCGCGTAAGCTGCCGAGTGTGACTTGTTAAAGCCATATTCGGCGAATTTTTCCATAAGATTAAATATTTCATGAGCTTTATCTTCTGGAATTTGATTGTCATTAGCACCATTGATGAAATTTGAACGTTCTTTTGCCATGGCTTCGGCACTTTTTTTGCCCATGGCACGGCGCAAAAGATCGGCTCCACCTAGTGTATATTTTGCAACAATTTGTGCAATTTGCATAACTTGCTCTTGATATACAATAACTCCATAGGTATCTTTTAAACATTCTTCTAATATATCTAATGGATATGTTACCTTCATTAGACCTTGTTTACGCATGATAAAGTCTTCTACCATGCCAGAGTTTAGTGGACCTGGTCGATATAAAGCTAACATAGCAATAATATCTTCAAAACAAGATGGTTTAAGCTGGCGTAAATATTGACGCATTCCCGAGCTTTCCACCTGAAAAATTCCATCTGTTTCACCGCGAGCATATAGTTCATAGGTGGCAGCATCATCAAGACTTAAATTATCTAAATCAGGTACTTCTTTGCCTTGGTGAGCAATGGCGTCTAATGTGTCTTGGATGAGGGTCATGGTTTTTAAGCCCAGAAAGTCAAACTTAACCAAACCAACTTTTTCTACCATTTTCATGTCAAATTGAGTAACAAGTTCGCCTTTTTTACCCTTATAAAGCGGTAAATATTCGGTCATGGGTTTGTCAGATACTACTAAGCCTGCTGCATGGGTGGAAGCATGGCGCGAAAGCCCTTCAAGACGTAATGAAGTATCAAGTAACTTTTTGATTTGCTTATCACTTTCATATAGCCTTTTTAGCTCTGGTTCAGTATCAATGGCTTTTTGCACAGTTATTTTTGCATCGTCGGGCACAAGTTTGGCTATGCGATCAGTTTCGGCAAAACTCATACCCAAAGCACGCCCCACATCGCGCACCACAGCCTTGGTCTTCATCTTACCAAAGGTAGTTATTTGTGCTACTGAGTTTTCTCCATATGTTTCAACCATATACTTAATAACTTCAGTTCGCCGTCTTTCACAAAAATCCACATCTATATCAGGTAGAGATACCCTTTCATTATTTAAGAAACGCTCAAACAATAAATTATACGGTATGGGGTCAAGGTTCGTTATGCGCAAAGCCCATGCCACTAAAGACCCAGCCGCTGAACCACGCCCTGGCCCTACAGGAATACCACGATTTTTAGCCCAGTTAATGAAATCTTGCACAATGAGAAAATAGTCTGGAAAACCCATCTCTAAAATAACATCAAGCTCTAATTGTAAACGCTCGCGATACATTTTTTGGTCAAGACTCTGAGCTTGTGGGTGTTGTGCCAGACGTTTTTCAAGTCCTTCCTCGGATAAGCGGCGAAACTCTGTGGCTGGGGTCATGCCCTCTGGCACTTCATATATGGGAAAGTAAGCCTTACCAAATTCCATTTTCACATTACACTGTTCAGCTATGCGTAGTGTATTGGCCAAGGCCTCAGGAACATGACTAAAATCTTTTTCCATTTCCTCTAATGGTTTATAATATAAATCACGCGTTTCAAAGCGCATACGCTTAGGATCATCAATAGTAGTCTGGGTTTGGATGCAAAGGAGTAAATCATGTGCATCCACATCAGATGCATCTAAATAATGGCAATCATTGGTAGCCACTAAGGGTAAGCCAGTTTGTTCTGCAATTTCTAAAAGTCCCGTATTAACAATATCTTGCTCTTTCAAACTGTTAGATTGTAGCTCAAGGTAAAATCTGTCAGGAAATATACTAGCATATTCATTGGTTAAACTTAATGCTGCATCCATATCACCAGCTATAATGGAACGCGGTATTTCTCCGGCAATGCAAGCCGAAAGTGCAATTAATCCATTGGAATATTTACGTAAAATACTTTTATCTACTCTAGGTTTGTAATGGAAGCCTTCCAAAAAACCACAAGTTACTAACTTAATAAGGTTTTGATAACCTTCATTATTTTGTGCCAGTAGTATTAGATGATGGCGACGTCTGGCAAGCTCAGATTCACGGTCAGTATGATTATGACATACATAAACTTCACAACCAATAATGGGCTTAATACCTACATCTTGGCATTGGGTATAAAAGAGAGTTGCACCAAATAAATTACCGTGATCAGTAATGGCTGCTGCAGGCATGCCATAATCCTTGGCACGTAAGCATAAATCTTTAAGCTTAATAGCCCCATCCAACAGACTAAACTCTGTATGACAATGCAAGTGTACAAATTCTGACATTAAATTAAACGCTTGGTTTGAAATTTGATAAATTTTACTAAACCATAATTGAACCTTAGTTCAATTAACACATAATAAACAAGGTTACTTAGGTTCGATGGTTGGTGCTTTCCAGGTATGGTTAATAACTTCTTCCTTGGGTTCATAAAGCCGTAAAATACCATTCCAACCGTCCTCAATTCCAAGGCAATTATCTTTATGTTTTTCACACATACCAAAATAAATTGTATAAGAACCATCGGGATTAGCCTTTGCAGTGGTGCTATTTATACTAGGTAAACCATGATTTGATTTAAATAAATAGCCGTCTTTATTATAAACAGTAAAGGACCAAAAAGCATTAACCGGAACATCATTTAAAGTCATAGTATATGATTTTGCTAAAATTTTTGGTGTGTTGTAATTGTAGTATACGGCATTTTTATTGGGTAAACCACCAAATCCACCAGCTGTTCCAACACGAAAATGCACTGGATCTACCATATCTTTAGAGCCAAACATATCATTAGCATTTTTAGAAATTTTGAATAAAGCTAACAATGCATCGTAAACCTTATCATAGTCTACCTTATTCCATGAAATGCTCGGAGGTGTTTTGTTACTTATGGCTTCAATTTTATACAAATCTTGAATTTTATTAACAGAATTTATGTCTTTTGGGTCATTGGCATCAAGTAAAATGCGCATAATAATTAAAGCATAGTCTGTTCCAACATTATCTTTATTTAGCGTGTATTTACCACCACTGACCTTGACCATGTTTGTGTAACCATCGTTGTTAATAACTGCCATTGATATATATCTTTTTCCTGTGTCTGGTATGGTGATGGTTGCACCCTTACTGACATCTATGGCTGCTAAACTATATAATGTGTCGCGGTTCATGCGAATTATCTGCTGATTTTCAATGGGAGTAGGCTTTTTAAGATGAGCAAATTTATTAATTCCTCCAGCCATTTTAATGGCTTTTTGCATACTAATGCTAGTTTCTACATGAGAAAAATTCTCATAATCTACTGCGACATCTTTTGCGTATGAACTTGAAATATTAAATAAAAATATGCAGCAAAAAATTAGGAGAAATACAGTGGCAGTTAGTTTCATATGACCTCTCATGGGTTATCAATTGATGTAAAATTTGACACTACGTTATATTATTAAGCATGGCAATAAGATTTGCTTTGCTGGTATAACATATAGTCATATCAATATAATATGGAAAACATTTTTATTAAGGTCTTTGACTTGTGTATACTTACACAAGGGCGTATATACTAAACATATGAGTATTGATATTTCAAAATATGAAACACAATTTTTAAGCTATGCACAAGGGTTTTGCGCTGCTGAGTGCAAACAAAGATCCATGCTTGAGCTAAAAATTGTACATTCTTTCGCTGTACTTAAACACATGCATTTGCTTGTGCAAGAAACCTTACTTGCTCCTTATGCCAGAGCTTGTCTTTTGGCGGCATTGCTACATGATGTGGCGCGTTTTGAGCAATTTTCGCATTATCGTACTTTTAAAGATAGTGAATCATGCAACCATGGTACTTTAGGAGTAAAAATACTTAGGAAACTAGGCTGGCTTAATGGTGAAAATGAAGAAATACGTAAATTAGTTTTTGCGTCCATTTCCATGCATAATCGTTTTAGAACTCCACAAAATCTAAACCAAGATGTTAGACTTGTGACTTTAGCTTTGCGAGATGCGGATAAACTAGATATTTTTCGTGTAATGAGTGATCACTTTTCGGCACAGGATAAACGTGATGGGGCAGTGGTTTTTCATGCTAAAAATGATCCTCATGCATGGTCAGAAAATATTATTAATGATATATTTGCTAATCGTATCGCATCATACGATGACGTTGTATATATAAATGATTTCAAGCTATTGCTTGGATCTTGGTTGCATGAGTTATCTTTTGATACTACCAAAAAAGCCTTGGTTAAGTCTGGATATTTAGAAGTAATTTTACATGATGTTCCCATGGCGGACCCTGTACAAAAAGCTAAAAAATATATTTTTAACCTTTTAAAAAAAGTTAAAGTATAGGTTGCATTTTGCACTTTGCCAAATTTTATGAGCCTTTTTTAGGCCCTTTACTATCAAGCCTTAGAACTGATGTTTTAAGTTTGGCTAAGATTGAAGGACAAAACACTTTTTTAGATTGTTGCTCCGGAGCTGGGGGTATGTTGGGTCTGACTGTACCACATGCACAACAAACCTTTGTGGGGATTGACTTGAGTATTCATATGCTTTTAGAAGCTCAAAAAAATGCTCCTAAAGCCCATTTTACGTGTGCAGATGCCACATGCCTACCATTTTCATCCAAAGCTTTTGATGTGGCTAGTATTTGCTTGGCCTTACACTCAATACCTATAGATATGGCTTACGCTTGCGTAGAAGAATTATTACGAGTTGCTAAATGTGTTATCATTGCAGATTATTGTTTGCTTGAACGTAATGCTTATTTACCTGCATATTTGCTAGCAAATACAATTGAATATTTAGTTGGTGGGGAGCACTTGCAATGTTATAAGAGTTTTATGAAGATTGGTGCTCTGGAGGGTTTTTTGCGCAAGGGCGGATATGTACCTATTACGAGGCGCACAAGTCTTGGGGGCTGTGCACGCATAGTTGTTTTGAATAATTAACAATATATTTATTTACTTAAAGTATCAAGATGCAGTACATCTTTTGGTACTTCTCCTGGTCCAGGGATTAAGTAAGTTTCTGGATTTAAATTATACCAATTAAACCACATACTATATACACCATAATATTGTTGCATAGTAGCTCCCACCATATTGCCTTGTAAAGCTTGGCCGGTACTGGTATCCCATGTAGTTTTAGTACCAATGTCAAATAGTTGTCCGTTTTGCATAACAAATAGTGAGGGTTTGTCCCACACATGACGATTAAATATACGAACTACATTAAGCTTCATGTCATGTACAGCCAATAACGGGCTATCACCCACAAAGAAATTAACGGCACCTTGTTTTTTGACATAGCCTATATCTATAGCTAAGCGCACTCCATTATATTCAATACCAATAACTTGAGATTTATAAGGTATGCGTGTGTCAGCAAAAGTTACAGGAAAGGCTAAAGTATCATTGTCATAGTAAGTACCTTGTTTAAGGTAGTTTCCATAGGGATCACGTCCATATGGCTTACGACTGCCTAAGGGTTCAGAGAGAACTTGCGCCTTAGGGTAAACTTGCTTGGCAGCACCCCAAGTGGTCCAAAAGGTCGGCACTATAGGTAAACCCCGACCAACTAAAGGCCCATCAAAGGCTATGCCTAGCGTTTGTAACCATAAACTACCAGTATTTCTATCAATAAGTACAGTATTTCCACCATAAAGCCTACTTTCTACATCAAAAACAAGTGGAGTATTATCAAGAGAGCTTTGATATGCTGCAAGGCTTCCAGTTATGGGACAATAAGTGATGGCGTAGGCTTTGTTTGCAATAAGTTCGTTAACAACTTGATGCCACACCATAATCCTTTGAGGGTATATGCGTGTGCCGTCAGGAAAATTAACAATAAAAACTGGTTCTTCATTGTTAAATTTTAAATCCGCATCCATAACATCCATAAAGTTTGGTCGATAAAAGGAGCTTATTCTACCGTACTCAACGCCAGTTTGGACAAGGTTCCCGGTAATGGCTTTAAGTTCTTCAATGGATTTGGGTATAGCATGGGCTAAACTTGCCAAACTAAGATAGATAATAAAAAGGAAGTAAAATATAGTCTTTTTCATAAATTTATTATGTATAATTATTAATTAAGCCCCAATGCTATCACGATTTAAGTATTCACTAAAAAGAAATTCACGTAAAGCTTGAGGCCAAGGACGTAAAGTAATGTTTAGAGCATCTGCAAGCTTAGAAGCATTGAGTACAGAAAATGTTGGCCGTTGTGCTTTTTGTGGCCACTTATCAGAGGTAATGGGCTCTATCCTGCAGGGTGCTTCGGCAATAGATACAGCTTCACAAGCAAGCTCACACCATGAAGCTCGACCACTATTGACGGCATGATATAAGCCAGTAAGGCCAAGTTCTGCCACTTGCATACTCCATGAAGCAAGGTCAAGAGAGTAGGTTGGTGACCCCACTTGGTCATGCACAACAGATAATTGTTCATTTTTATTACAAGCGTCTAATATAGTGCTTATAAAGTTTTTTCGCCCTGGTCCAAAAAGCCAAGCAGTACGAAGAACACAACTATTTTGAGGCGCGATTTCTAAAACAGCTTCTTCACCAGCAAGTTTGGTAAGACCATATACCGATGTGGGGCCTGTGTAACTATCTTCAGTATAGCACTGTGTACTATTTCCAGAAAATACAAAATCGGTACTATAATGTACAAGGTGTATGGATCGAGCTTTAGCAAGCTGCGCTAAAGCAGCTGGAAGGGCGCGGTTTAAGACAAAGGCACTTCTTTCATCTTCCTCAGCATCATCAACTTGAGTCCATGCCACTGTATTAAATATATATTGAGGCTGATGCACATCAAACATTTTTTCAATAAATGATATATCAAGCAAGTCGCCATCATTTCTTCCTAAGGATATAACATGCCAACCATTAGCCATGAGCACACGCATTAAAGCCTGCCCAAGTAAGCCGGTACGTCCACCAAAGACGATAGCACGTTTTTTCATTTTGCCTCCAAAATAACCCCAATCACAAGTTATTTTGTAAATATATATTGCTATGGGGCTTGGGTCAATAAAGAAAATGTTTAAAATAATAATGCTTATGTTTACAGTGCCTTTCATAAAATATGAGCATATAACAATTGAATATTTTTCAAAATACATCTGAGTTATGCCTGAACTTACAGTATAACTTGCTAAACTGGGAGTAAAGTAGTAAGAATTTTAACATGAAACAAGGAATTTTATTGGCAGCTTTTGGTTCTAGTAACCCTCAAGGTGAAAATACCCTTAAATCTTTTGATTTAAGAGTCAGGACACGCTTTGATTTACCACTAAGATGGGCTTTTACATCATTAATTTTACGCGAAAGACTAGCGGCTGCACGTATTAAACGAGACTCTGTACGTAAGGCTTTACAAAAAATGAGTTTTGAAAAATATACTCATGTTGCTGTGCAGCCTTTGCAAACTATTCCTGGCAGTGAATATATGGCCCTTTTGGAAGATGTGCAGTGGGTTATGCAAGAGTATAAAATGAAAATTTTTGTGGGTAGACCATTATTATCTTCTGCTGAGGATATAGATTTAGCAGCTAGGGCTGTACTTGATCATTTACCAAATGAACGTAGTATTAGTGAGGCTGTAGTATTTATGGGACATGGGGCCAAGCATGAGGCTGTAAAACGCTACGAAGACCTTGCTCATGCCGTTTATGCCAAGGATATTAATGTGCATGTAGGGACTATGAATGGTGCTTTAACTCTTAAACAAATTCTACCCAAACTTGAAAACTGCTCTAAGGTTTGGCTTATGCCACTACTTTCCGTAATAGGGCAACATGCCTTGAAGGATATGGCAGGTAAAGGCAAAAACTCATGGAAAAATCGCATCGAACATGCTGGGCATGAATGCATTCCAGTCCTACATGGTATAGCTGAATATACTGGATTTATTGATATTTGGATGAAACATCTAGAACTAACTTTAAGTGAAATGGAAAGTGCATGTATAAAATCATCTTAAGTGTATTGTTTAACATGTTTTTTGCTTGTAATTTACTTGCAGGGGAGGCTAATTTATATAATCCATATATACACAATCGTTTGCCTTCTCAAAATCTAGATCAAGACATATCTAATATGGCAAAATCCTTAGATGGTCACAATTCCAACATCCAAGATGAAGCAAGTCATAGGAAATATTGGCGACAAGAAGTATACCCTGTTGTATTTGGCAATGCAAAAAGTAATCATGAAGTAATGGTTTTTATTGATTATGCCAATCCAAAAAGTGAGGCAATTTGGGCACAAGTGCTTATGGCTAGTAAATCCATGAATCATCAGAGTAGCAAAATTGTTGTTTTTGCCAAAAGTAGCGAACCCTATGGCACTGAGCTTATGGGTGGTGGAATTTGGATTACTTATGCAAGATCGGCATATGCTCTTGATTATTTTCGTTATACCTTGGCACGCTGGAATGAGGTGAAGCGCGCTTTGCAAGCAAAGGGTATTAGAAAAAACTTTGTTTATGAATATGACGCTACTGTTACTAATAAGGATTATCCGATTTTATATAGTTATTTAAGTGCGGTACGTCCGGCTATCCCTGAAACAGATTTACCAATCATAATGCAATATGCTTTTGATGCAGGTAATGTAAATATGTATCAAGCTGTTGCAGCGGCAAAAGAATATGATGTGAAATCTATACCAGCTGTGGTAGTTAATGGAGAAATTTTAGAAGAAGTAAGCGCGCAAAATATTATTGCTGCTCTAAAATAATAAAAGCCACACAAAAGCAATATATTTAGATTATTTACACCCCCTTTTCTAGTGTTGATGTATTTTAAGCAAACTTACTTAAAATTAACAACCCGAAAATCAATAATTTAGCCTAGCTGCAAAGCCACCATATTCTTGATTTTCGGGTCGTGCTGATATTATTTGTGCTCTTAAAAAAACTGCTAGAGCAAAACTTTTATATTTAATTATTTTCCATTTCTCTGGCGCGTTTTTCTGCAGCTAGAATAGCATCAACTATATGCCCATTCACACCAGTACGCTCCATGTGATTTATGCCTTCAATGGTAAGGCCTCCAGGCGAGCAAACTTGGTCACGCATTTCAAGTAAGCTATTATTTGTTTCTTGAGCCATACGTATAGAACCTGCACATAAAGCTTCAACCATTACTAAAGCATCTTTACGAGAAAACCCTAGTGTAACGCCAGCTTGAACTAAGGCATTGATAATATGGAATATATACCCTGGACCAGCACCAATAAGGGCTGTAAATGCCGTGAAGTTACGTTCAGGCAAGTCTATACATGTGCCAATTTTTTGAAAAAGATTAAAAACAACTTCTTTTGTATTTTGATTTGTACTTTGCTCATCATGGCAAAATGCGAATACGCCACATCCTACATTGGCGGAAATAGTAGGCATGCAACGCATAATTGCACATTTATTTTCTAGTAACTCTTGCAATTTTTTTACTGTTACACCTGCCGCAACAGAAACTATTATCTTATCATTAGTTAAGTTTGGCAAAATGTTGGCGGTAACTTTTTCAATAATATTAGGCTTAACAGCAATTACTATTATGTCAGAAT
This sequence comes from uncultured Desulfovibrionaceae bacterium, assembly GCA_964368845.1. Classification (GTDB taxonomy): domain Bacteria; phylum Desulfobacterota; class Desulfovibrionia; order Desulfovibrionales; family Desulfovibrionaceae; genus CAYJAD01. The sequence continues at coordinate 811 of CAYJDF010000052.1, read as the reverse complement.
TGCTAACTAATTGCGAAATACTTGTGGCAACAATTGCCCCATTTGACTGTATGGCATTAAGACAAGTTACATTTGGGTCAGAGCCCATTAGTTTGTATTTGGTCAAACGTGCTAAACCTTGTAATATGGCACCCCCCATATTACCGCAACCAATACAACCTACAGTAATTTTTTCTTGCTCTAAGGACATACAATCTCCAAGGCATTGAAGAAATAGCTTATTTCAATAGCAGCGGTTTCTGGTGCATCAGAACCATGTACGGCATTGGCTTCAATGTTTAAAGCATATTTTTTGCGTATAGTGCCATCTGCTGCATTTTCAGGATTTGTAGCACCCATAAGGTCGCGATAACGTACAATGGCATTGTCACCTTCAAGGATGGAACACACAACAGGACCAGAACACATATATTGTACTAGGCTATCAAAAAAAGGTCTTTCCTTATGTACAGCATAAAAACCTTCAGCTTGTTCCTTGGTAAGGTGAATCATTTTCATAGCCACAATTTTTAAGCCTGCTTGTTGAATCATAGCAAGAATTTCACCACTAACATTACGCTCCACTGCGTCTGGTTTAATAATAGAAAATGTACGTTCCATTTTATTCTCCTTAAGAATGATATTTTTGTGAACTATAAAATGTTCTGTTATTATAGCCAAAAGCACCATACACAAAGTAATGACTTGTGTCACGCATAGTTTACTCTTTGTTAATATATTAAGATTATTGAATTTTAAAATATATATTTTTTTTTGAAAAAGTTGTTGACAGTTTGCTTGTCTTAATGCATATTCCCTCTCCGCGGCAAGG
>CAYJDF010000051.1:0-15233 GCA_964368845.1 uncultured Desulfovibrionaceae bacterium | reverse complement strand
TGCAAGGGCATGAAAGTATTGAGCGTATTGTTGCCATTGATCAAAGTGCCATTGGACGTACTCCACGTTCAAATCCAGCTACCTATACTAAGGTCTTTGATGAAATTCGCAATATTTTTGCATCTACTACCGATGCGCGCAAACGCGGTTATACAGCCAGTCGTTTTAGCTTTAATGTGCGGGGTGGGCGTTGTGAAGCTTGCAATGGTGATGGGCAAATTAGAGTTGAAATGCACTTTTTACCCGATGTATATGTAACGTGTGATATTTGTAAGGGTAAACGCTATAATCATGAAACGCTGGAAGTTAGATATAAAGGTCTTAATATTGCAGATGTTTTAGACTTATCGGTGGCCAAAGCCAAAACGTTTTTTGAAAATTACCCCATACTAGAGCGACGTTTGGCTGTGTTAGAGGATGTGGGGCTTGACTATCTACACCTAGGACAACCTGCCACCACACTTTCAGGCGGCGAAGCACAACGTATTAAAATTTCACGTGAGTTAGGAAAGAAATCATTACCCGGTACACTTTATATTCTTGATGAACCAACTACAGGATTACATATGCATGAAGTTGGTAAGCTTATAAATGTATTACATAAATTGGTTGATAAAGGTGCAAGTGTTGTGGTTATCGAGCATAATACAGATGTGATTTTAAGTGCAGACCATGTGCTTGATCTAGGGCCAGGTGGTGGCGAAAATGGTGGACTCATTGTTTCAAGTGGTACACCAGAAGCCATTGTAGCTGACCCTAAATCAGTTACAGGCAAGTTCTTAATGGAAGAACGTCGCCAAAGACGTAAAAAAAGTTAATCTAAACCTTGCATAATGTTTTGTGCTTATAATACGCAACCACAGGCTAGTAAAAGCCTTAGCATGTGTTCATGTACTTGAGTATCTGTGCTTGAATCTAAACCCAGTACCGATGTTGAAGTTAAGCGTTGCTCCATAAGTTTATTACAAATTGGTATGCCAATACGCGCCTTGGGTAAACCGTTTATATCTAAGCTTGATAACATTTCATTATCTGCATCGGTAGCTCGATTTAGTACCAAAACCTGTTTGTCTAGGCCCATTTCAGCAGCCATAAGGCCAACCTGAGCTGCTATGTCTAAGGAATGCCTGCTAGGTTCTGCCACAATGATGAGCTTATCTACACTGGCCACAGTACCACGTCCCAAGTGTTCAACGCCAGCTTCTAAGTCTACTAAAACCCACTCTTTGCGTTCAAGAACTAAGTGCGCAAGCAAGGCTTTAAGTAAAGCATTGGCTTCACAAGCACAACCACCGCCAGCATGATGCAAACCTCCCATAAGTAAAAGATTTTTTTTGCCTTGTGTAGTGTACCTTGGATCATGGCCCATAACTGGCAAGGGCACCGAGAGGGCTTCTGGTAAATCATCTACCTTGGGGGTTAAAGATAATAGAGAAGCATCACCCACGGTGGTGCGCTGGTGTAACAGTTCTCTCTGTGCGGCTAAGGGTATGGGTAGTTGCTCAGCACTTATACCACACGCCTGCCCAAGGGATGTAGCGGTATCTGCATCAACCAACCAAACATTTTGACCGCATAGAGCTAAAGTATTACCCAGCCTTGCGGTTAGGGTCGTTTTTCCAACCCCGCCCTTGCCGGCTATGGCTATTTTCATGTTTATTCCTCTTGATTATAAAAGTTTTTGCACAACAAAACCTTGCTCTTGACCCGCTTGCTCAGCTTTGGATCCACCAACAATACTAATACTACCACTTTTGGCGGCTTGTTCCATTATATCTGCAAAGTCATTAAAATCTTTAGCAGTGGTAGATAAAACTTCATCGCGCATTTGTTGGCGTGCATCTTCAGTATCTGCACAAAGATGACGGCTTAGAGATACTGCCCCCTTGGCGTCGGGTAGCATGTATGTATCAATGTCTCCAATGGTGCCAACAATAGCTGCTGAAATTTCGCGTTGGTCTGGATTAAATCCACGCAAGAAGTTAGCTGTATTATCATATGCAGTTAATGTTTCAAGTACACCTGGGTCACGATAAGAGGCTTGCATCAATACACCGCTTAGGCGATCAAAAGCACAAAATACACCATAAGCTCCACCTTGCACGCGTACCTTTTCCCATAAATATCCCATACGCAAATACTTAAAAATTACTTGAGCTGACCCATGGTATTTATAACCTAAATCATAAAGATTTGCCCCCTTACCCACATAGTTAATCTGGGCTGGAGCAGTAAAGACCTCTGCCTTTGGCAAGTTGGGCTTTGTCCATTTGGCGGGGGTAAAATCTTTTTGAGGCATGGTTAGCATGAAGGTTTGGGCCTTGGCTTCCACTTGTTTTAAGGTCTTAGCATCACCTGTGCAATCCATGAGGCATCCCTTGGATGAGATGATAGCTTTATGTAGGCTTTGTAAGTCTGCTAAAACACTGGCCCAATTATTTTCTACTTCATCAATAAGATTACGTAAATACTCAAGATGGGTAATGCCATCTGTTAACTCTTCAAGCCAGCCCGTGCTACTATATCGCGCTTTTATGCGTGATGAAATGGCAGCATGGCCTGATGAAATAAGACTGTATTCAAGGCGGGCCTTGGCTTCAAGTAACATTTGTGAAAATCTTTCTTGCTGATCTAGCTTAGGTTCAAAAAGAGTTTCGTGTATAATGTCAAATAATTCACTAGTCTTGTCGCTCACAGCCTTACCGCCTAGTGTGAAGTAGGCCACAGGGGTTCGGTCAAGTCTATGAGTAGCCAAGAATGGCTCAGCCCAAATGCCACCTGTTTTGGCGGCAACGTGCATACCCATTTGCACAAAGTCACGTTTGGTTGTACCCATTTCAGTGAGGGCACGGCCCAAAAGCGGAACTAAGGGAAAAAGTTTTTCTGGTACGGCTTGTAAGGGTAGGAGCAAATTCACATAGGCAATACCAGCAGTATCTAGTTCATGTACCAAGATGGGGGCAAGTTTATCGCCTTTTTCTTGTATAGGTATGGGGTTATTTTTCAGTGCCAAATCTGCAACAGATAAGCTTGGTATGGAAGCAAGGGCCTCTGGGCTATCTAAACGCTCTTGTACTGCGCGTAGTCTTTTGGTTTCTTCCACCATGGCTACACGCTCACTTGGGCTGCAAGCGTCTTGAATGCGCGCCATGCGGGCTTGTTCTTCCTTGGCAAGCCTTGCTTCATAGGTAGTATCGGGCAATAGTATTACTGTACTACGATGATTATTCTCTAGGAACCATTTTTCAATATAATTTTCAAAAATTGTTTCCCCTTCAGCTAGGCGAGCTTTAATAGCTACAAGTTGTTTTTCCCACATGAGTGAAGCTAGAGTAACATTTGGATCTGTAGTGTATAGCCAAGTGGCAAGGCAGTGCACCATAGCACTAATACCACGTGGAAACCGGCCAGTATTATTTTCACGTAAGGAAAACTCTACACTATTTATTGCGGCTTCAATGGTTTCTTGTTTAATACCTTGAGCTACAAGCTCAGCCAAGGTGTCAAAAATTAGTGTTTCTGCTGTATGAATTTGTCGTTCATCCATACCCTTTAATCCCACAGAAAAATACATTTGACGCAAATCTGTTTCGAGACCCACTCCCGTAGTATCTTCACCAAGGCCAGACTCAATGAGAGCCTTACGCAAAGGAGAGCCGGGTAAGCCCATTAAAATATGTTCTAGTATCTCAAATATAAGTAAGTTTTCTACAGATGAAGTTTCACTCAAGAGCCAGTTTAGGGTAAACATTGCTGCATCGTCTTGCTCGCTGCTGGCATAGGGTACTTCAATTTGTCTTGGTGTATCAAAGAATTTTTGCAATGGAATTTCAGAATTGGAGTCAATTTTTTTATAATTCTTGATGGCATCTGCAACAATTGCAAGACGTTTATCTTCATCATCATCACCCCAAAAAAAGAAACGCGCATTACTTGGATGATAATAATTTTTATGAAAATTTTTAAAACTTTCATATGTCAAATTTAAGATAGCTTGAGGTTGACCACCAGAGTCTAAACTATAAAGCATATCCGGAAAAAGTGACTGTTGCGATTTTTCAGCTAGTACTGAGTCTGGGCTTGAGTAAACTCCCTTCATTTCATTGTAGACTACACCTTTGAATGCCCAAGGTTCATCAGCACTTATGGCATCCACATGCCAACCTTCTTGAAGAAATGTATCCTTGCTAATAAGCGGGTGAAAAACTGCATCAATATAGACGTCAATAAGATTGTAGAAATCTTGTAAATTGGTACTGGCCACAGGATAGCAAGTCTTGTCAGGAAAGGTAAAAGCATTTAAAAAAGTTTGTAGTGAGCCTTTGAGTAGTTCTACAAACGGTTCACGTGTTCTATAGTTCTCTGATCCACATAGCACTGAATGTTCAAGTATATGCGCAACTCCAGATGAGTCTGAGGGTGGGGTGCGCAAAGTTACTCCAAAGCATTTATTTTCGTCATTATTGGTTATGGAAAGTAGTTGAGCTCCTGTAAGCTTGTGCTCCCATAAAGTGACTTTACCAAAAACTTCTTGTACATCTTGCTCCCAAAGGAGTTTAAAATCATTTTTAGGCATAATTTCCCCTTATTTTATAGTATATATTTAGTTGACATAGCAGTATTTCTTAATGCTTTGTATTGTTTTAGTGTTAACAAAAAAAGGGGGCGAAAAAATCCCGCCCCCTTCTTAACATGCAAAAAATTTAGTTATGAATTGGCAGCTTTTAGCATTTCCTCCACCATACATAGTGATGGTGTAGCATCGGTGTCAAGCCCACATAGTTGACGTACTGCTAGCATAAGCATATCAAATTGTAGGGTTATTTCTGAGCTGCCATTGTGGATGACGCAATAATCACCCATAACAGATAAACGATATGCGCGGCGTGTACGATCTGGGCCATTACCGCATACAATATAATATACTTGTTCGTTATTATCTGTCACATAGAGTTTTTGTCTTGTTAGGGTAGCGCTTTCTTCATCAAACCATGAAGATTCTGCAAAAAGGCGTCCATGAAAATTAATATCAGGCCCATTATCATGTTTAAGACATACATTTTCCATGGAATGACTGGCACTATCTGCATGCATAGCAATTCTCCCAATACTAAGCCGCTTGGACTTTTAAGGCTTAGTTGTCGTGCATGGCTAAAGCCATGGCATATATTCTAAAAAGGTGTTTTTTTTATACTAAATAACACAGCATCCAACGCTTTTATTAATTATCATCTTATGACTTTATTTGTCAATATAAGGGCCAAGTTTATTGCACTAAGTATAATTTGGGTTGTTTGCTCCGTAAGCCTTATGTATTAAGACTTTACATGACTATATTCTTAATGTAGGTTTAGGCCAAGTAATGTCTTGAACTAATATTTTCTTAGCTCAAATGGCAACTTATAATAAAAAAAATTATTTTGGAGGATTTATGTCTGCAGACATTTCCAAAGTGCGCAAAGCCCTAGGTCAAGCCTCCATGAGCGTGAAGCAAGGTAAGGCAGTTGGTGCTGTGCAGGCTGTACAAGATAGCATGAATTTGTTGCTTAGTACTCCGCTTATGAAATCCGAACGAACTGAGTTTGTTCAACTCATAGATAATGCCCTTGTTGCCATTAGTGGTGATGCCTTGGTGCGTAGTCTTTTTCCTCTTCAATTGCGATATGTTGCTGGTCAAGAGCGTGAATTGCAAGATAATTTACGGGATCTTATGGAAGCTTTGTCTGAAAATGTACGTGAGGAAGCCCAAAAGGCCTTACGTGAACGAGAAGAAAAAAAACTAGCTGATTTTGCTCGTGGAGTAGAAGAATTAACCACCGATCAAGCCAAGGGGCGCGCTACCTTTGCAAGCCTTGCGCGTGAGTTTCCAAGAGATGCACAACTTCTTGGTGATATTGGTGAAGCTATGCTCAAAGCGCAGCTCTATGAAGATGCAGTGCGTTATTTAACAGAAGCTTTAGACCAAAAACCAGACATGCTTCCGTTTTATAATGTCATTGGTATGGCTTTACGTAAACTTGAACAATATGAAGTGGCCGAAACCTATTACTTGCGGGCTTCACAATATTTACGCCACGATCCCAACTTATATTTCAATATTGGCAGACTATATGTAGATTGGAAAAAATGGTCCAAGGCACGCTCAGCTGCCATGGCCGCATTAAAGCTTAATCCAGAATTTAAAGAAGCTCAAAAGTTACTTCAATATGCGGAGTCATTCTTAGCTCCAAAAGAGTGAGAGCTTATTTTTTTGAACGCTCAACAAAGCGTGCATAACAACGTGCTATGGGTGAGTCTTTAGGCATATCTTCAAGGTATTTGCCACTGAGCTTAGGGCCTTGTGCAAAGGGCAGGGTAGTAATGTTTTGGGGTTTTGCAACCTCATGCAAAGGGGCTTTATCTAGACTCAAGCGTACCTTCACTTCTTTAAAAAAATCCATTTCCATAAAAGCATTAGCTCGATCTTGTATCTCCATACTCATAAATGATATTTCTTGAACACTTATGGCGTCTTCTCCTCCTACAAATAAAGTGCCATCCTTATATCCCAAAGGCCAAGCAATATTAGCAATATATTCCCCCATAGCCATATCCCAATGCTGCCAAAGTTTGAGCAATAAAGCTTGTTCTGGCTTACCCAAGCTTTGCATGTAGCTTTCAAGTAAACCTTTAATTTCTTCTGGCTTTCCAAGAGGGTTTTTTTTACGCCTAAACTTTCTAAATTGATTTTTTTGCATGGCCTAACCTAGTGAAATTTTTACACTACTATTTGTATATTTAGCGTTTAAGTAAGAGCCATATTTGACCCTTATCGTAGACGCTCATGGCTTTATTGTGTGCTTCTTCACCCTTGCCAGCATAAAGGTCAATGCGTAACATATTGATGGCACCACCAGTGTCTTGAGCAAAGCCTAAGCCATTAAGTACATTATTATTTCCACTAGTTAATACGCCTGCTTTATCATTGTGTTTGGTGGGTAGGCTGTAGGCAAGAATACCCCCCAGTGGAAGTACGCGCGGGTCAACAGCCATACTTACCCAAGGTGTCAGGCTTCCACCAATGGTAGCTTGTGGTTCTGTAGGCCCATACCGAAAAAATACATAACCACTTGATGCTTTTAAAAAATCACGACGCTTTGATGGGTTTTTGTCCCACCAAGTTTTCATGCCTGATATGGTAGCATCACGCTTATGCACATTCTTGGTGCGCATAAGATATCCAGCCATACTTTCGCCCTTGTGTCCATTAAAGCCAGCAAAGAGTATGGCGCGATCTGTACCAGTATCAAAATCTAAGTAGCCAGAACCTTGTAGCATCAAAGCATAAGTATCAAATGGATGCTCAAGCCAGGCTATTTCAAGTCCACGTCCGGCAAGGGCGTGATCCATGTCAATTTCTTCGCGGCTAAGATAGGGTGGGTCGGGGCGAATAACCTTTGTAAATGCAGTATCTGGGCAATTATGCTTTGCAAGGCAATAAGCAAGCTCTGGAGCAAGCTCATCTGGCAAGCGATATAGCGGAAAATTATATCCAGCTTTTTTACTTTGGCTTGCCTTAATAACAGGTGAATAATAACCGGTAAAATGAGAGCGCGGACTGAGTCTAAACCATTGGAAGTTTTTTGATAAAAGTTCAGGTTCTTTGTCTAGTCGAGGTAAAAGTTTAAGCAAGAGTTCAAGCGAAGCACTTATGCGTGACCAAGGTATGTACTCATGCTTTGTGGCATTGGCATTTTGAGGCCATTTTTTTGCATATCTTAAGCAATCTTCAAGGCTTGGTCTAAGCTCTTCCCAAGACTTTAAACCCATGCGAGCTTTATTTAACGCTAAGGTTTGCTTTTTTGCTAAATCTTGGCTTATGGGTACAAGGGGTTTAGTTTTAAAATTTAAATCTTCAGCTGATGCAACTTGTATATTACCAGCTATGTAAAAAATTACATAGCATATTAAAGTACTAAGTTTAATGAAAAAAACAATATTATTCTGTAAATTAGCGATGTTATATTGCATGATTAACCTTTATGGTTTGATATTTTAAACAATTTATTTTTATTTATCACATAATATTTCTATACTGAATATAAAATATTTTAAAAAAAGTCTAGACATTAAACAGGTTATGGATTATGGGATAGTACAGATACTTATAAAGGAGAAAGCCCCTTATGGCGCAAAAAAAAATTGAACGTCACAAAGAATTGGCAAGGCGTCGTAAACGCCGTGCAGAGCGCATTAAACAGCGCATTCGCGATGCTAAAGCCGAAGCAAAGACAAAGTAGTCTTGCATTTTTGGACCTGTTCCTATAAGAGGGGGCAGGTTCAAACGGTTAGTTAACCCCCTATGTTTTGGCCTATGTTAGTTGTGGGTTAAAATGTAGTTGTGTGTGGTATAATGTTTTATAATTATTATTGATTTTTGTGCATGGGTTTACCCATAGGAATTGTTTTAATGCCTATTTACGAATATAAATGCCCACAATGTGAACATGTTTTTGAAGAATGGCTTAAATCACATGTGGGAGTTGAGCAAGCTGACTGTCCAAAGTGTGGGACAGAGTCCGGTCAAATTATTTCCAATACTAGCTTTGTGCTTAAAGGCGGTGGCTGGTATGTGACCGAATATGGTGGTCGTAAAAACCAAGAAAATAATGGCGATAGTCAAACTCACACCACGTCAGAAACAGCCCCAAAGCAGGCAAGCAGTACTGATGAAAAAAGTACGCCAAAGGATGAAGCAAAAACTTCTACCCCAAAGGCGGAGTCAAAAGTTTCAACAGAAGGTAGTAGTGCAAGCACCGCCAATAAAGCTAGCGTCAGTAAAGCTGCCGTTTGAGATTAAAGAGAGCTAATTATGATAGATAGATATAGCCGCCCAATTATGAGTGCCATATGGACTTTAGAAAATCGCTATAATGCGTGGCTTAAGGTGGAGCTGGCAGTATGTGAAGCTTGGCATAGTTTAGGGCGTATTCCTGCTGAAGCTATGCAAAACATACGAGCAAAGGCGGCTTTTAATACTGAGCGTGTTTTAGAAATTGAAGAAACTACCCGTCATGATGTGATTGCCTTTTTAACCTCTGTAGAAGAGCATGTTGGTGCTGATGCGCGTTTTATCCATCTTGGTTGCACATCATCAGACATTGTGGATACAGCCAATGCAGTTTTGTTGACTCAAGCAGGCGCATTGTTAATAGAAGATGTTAAAGTGTTGCTTGAAGTTTTGCAAGATCTTGCCCATAAATGGAAGGGTACTGTTTGCATGGGGCGTACTCATGGTATTCATGCTGAACCAACCAGTTTTGGCATTAAAATGGCTGGTTTTTATGCTGAATTTTCGCGCCACTTAGAGCGCGTTACCGCTGCTGTAGAAAATATACGGGTGGGTAAGCTTTCTGGTGCTGTGGGTACATATGCTTTTTTAAGCCCAGAGGTGGAAGCTTTAACCATGCAACATTTAAATTTGCAGGTTGATACACATTCAACACAAATTATTCAGCGTGATCGCTACGCACAATTTTTTACTGCACTAGCTATTCTTGGTGGAGGAATTGAGCGTCTTTGTGTTGAATTACGCCACTTACAGCGTACGGAAGTTTTGGAAGTAGAAGAGGGTTTTGGCAAAGGACAAAAGGGTTCATCAGCCATGCCGCATAAGAAAAACCCTATTTCTGCAGAAAATATGACTGGCTTGTCGCGGCTTTTGCGTAGTAATGCTGTAGCTGCCATGGAAAATCAAGCCCTGTGGCACGAGCGAGATATTAGCCATTCCTCGGTGGAACGAGTTATTATGCCAGACTCAACCATATTGGCTGACTATATTTTGAACCGTCTAAGTAACTTATTAAAAAATCTTGTAGTTAAGCCTGAGCGTATGCAAAAAAACATGGAGCATTCACTTGGTTTATATTACTCACAGCGAGTTTTGACCACATTAATTGATAAGGGGCTTGCGCGCCAAAAGGCTTATGAAATGGTTCAAGCTTGTGCTATGCAAAGCTGGGAGCGGCAAATACCCTTTATAGATGTGGTAAAAAATGACGCTGAAATAAAACAACACTTAGATACAAGCGTGCTGGAAGTTGTATTTGATGTAAATTATTATTTACAGTATGAAGATACAATTTTTACACGTGTATTTAAAAATTAACAAAAAGAAATATTATGCAAGACCTAAAAAAACGCCTAGCACGTATTTTGATTGAAAAGTCTTACCGCGAAGGAGATTTTGTATTGTCTTCTGGGCGGCGTAGTGATTACTACTTTGATTGTCGAGTAACAGCTCTTCATCCGGAAGGGGCATGGCTTATTGGTTCTTTGTTCAATAAGCTTTTGGCTGAGCAAGACATTAAGGGAGTAGGAGGCATGACCCTTGGGGCAGATCCTTTAGTTTCTGCTACTACAGTGATTTCTCATGAAATGGGGCGTCCTTTGGCGGGGCTTTTGGTGCGCAAAGAGGCTAAGGGTCATGGTACAGGGCAATATGTTGAAGGGCTTGGTAATTTTGAACCAGGTGATAGTGTTGCCATGGTTGAAGATGTTGTTACAACAGGTGGTTCTTTACTCAAGGCATGTGAGCGAGTTAAGGCTGCTGGACTTAACATTGTGGCGGTGTGTACAATTCTTGATCGTCAAGAAGGGGGTCGAGAAATTCTACAAGAAGCGGGCTATAACCTTTTAGCCCTTTTTACACGCGAAGAGTTAGTTAAACTTGGCCGTGAATAGTTATGGGTTTATGTATGCAGCATAAAAAACATTTGTTGCTTTTGCACTGGTTAAGGTCAACCTTCATTACGGTTGTGTTATTTAGTGTGCCTTCCTTGGCCTTTGCCGCTGAGTGGCAGCCACGCATCTATGACTACGCCATACCAAAGCGAGTTATAGCCATTGATAAGAACTTACAAAAATTTCATGTTTTTGAGAAAAAAAGCCCTCTCACCTTAAAAGTTACCTATCCTTGTACAACGGGTCAAGTCCAAGGTGATAAGCAAGTTGCCAATGATTTGCGCACCCCTGAAGGCATATATTTTATTGGCTATAAAATAGCCAAAGGTCTTGATTTTAAAGAATATGGTGGTGTTGCATATACCTTAAATTACCCTAATCCTGTGGACAAGCTCCGCGGTAAAACTGGTTATGGTATTTGGATTCATAGTAAGGGTGTGGATGCTGATATAGTGCCTCTAAATACCCGTGGTTGTATAGCCATTGAACGCAAAAATATTATAGAAATAGATCACATGCTTGGGCTTGGTACGCCAGTTGTTGTGGGAGAAAGTCTCAATGCTAGCCAAGTGCCAGCTCAAGATACTGGGGTTTCAAGACATCTTCGTTTGCGCATGGAGCAATGGACTAGGGCTTGGGCCAATCGCTCGCAAAAGTTTTTTGATTTTTACGATCAAGCTTCTTATACTAAGGCTATGCCAGAGAGTTTTGAAGCTTTTAAATCCAATAAACAACGCTTGTTTAAGCTACTTGCTTGGATAAATATTTTTAATAGAGAAGTACACGTGCTTGAAGGCCCAGGATATTGGGTAACATGGTCGGAACAATTTTATAGAGCCCCAAATCTTTCCACTGAAGGTATACGCCGTTTGTATTGGCAGCGTGATGCAGGTGGGCAATTTCGCATTGTAGGAATGGAGTGGATACCGCGTAACCTTGGCATGCAAGCCGCATATGAGAAGGGCCAGTTGGTAGCTGCGGTAGAAAAAACTGTTAGCGATGCTCTGCCACTTGACATGCAAGGTGAAGTTCCAGTTCCGCCACCTCTTTCTATGCCTGAAATGGCAGATGATAACAAACAAGATATACAGCAAGTGGCAGAACTTAAAATAGACCCCGATGCTAAAATTATTTTAACCAATGAAGTTACAGCCAAGATACAGCAAAATATGGATGCACGTGCCAAGGCATGGAAAGAACGTAAAGCACAAGATTTTTACGCTTTTTATGATACTACAAATTATGGTAAGGTGCGAGGAATCCCAAGGGCTAATTTTGCTGATGTAAAAAAGACCATGACAAGATTTTTTAATGCACCTTGGTTGGATATGTTTAGTAGTAAGGTGCAAATGCACGTCCGCGATAATATATTACTTACCATAAGTAACCAGATGGTATATATGCCTAACAAGAAAATTGTCGAAGGCGAAGAACGTATCTATTGGAAGCGTAATGCCAGTAATGAGTGGCACATTGTATCTTCCGTCTGGGAGGAAAAAAAGCTTGGCATGGTGGCAGCATATTTAGAAAGTATTAGTTCCTCTGTATCTAAGTTTATAGGGCAATGGCGTGAACATTGGCTTAATGTCGATGTGGAGGCATATATAGGTCACTATGCAGACAATGCTAGACAAGGAGCTAGGGGTAAGGCAGCCATAGCAGTACAGAAAAAAGACCTCTGGGTGAACGCTCCCCCAGCCCAAGTGCAATTAAGTGGTTTAAGAGTGCAGCTTGATAATAGAGGTGTTAGGGCTGATATGACACAAGTTTATCAAGATAAAAATGGTAAGGGTGATAAAGGCACAAAAACATTATTGCTTGAACCATATAATGGTAGTTGGCGCATAGTCCAAGAAGATTGGAGTGCTTTACCAGCAAGCAATACAAGACCTTAATTTATTGAGTTCGCCGCAAGGGGTATTTTATGACCGTATCGGGTGAAAAATTAAACTTGCTAATTATGCGTGATAGCGGAGAAACCAAACGCTTTCGCGTGCGGCGTTCGTGGTTTTTCTGCTTTATTTGGTTTATGGTTTGCTTACCCATACTTACTGGCTTTACTGTTTGGGGTGCATATTATTTTTGGCAAGAAAATGCTTTGCTTAAGCAAAAGATATTTATTGCTGAGAAGTTAAACCATGAATATTCTGCCACGGTGAAGCGTTTATCAACCTTTGAAAGTTTGATGAAGTATGAAGCAGAACTTGATGCAATGATAGCACAAAATGCGGCTAAATCTGCAACACCACCTAAAAAAGTCGATACCGTTACTACACCATCAACAGATACTACTGTGACTTCTGAAACAGTGGAGTCTAGCACATCTTCTCAGTCAGCAGAACCCGACCCAAATACCAATAATCAAACTACTAGCCCTACAGTGGAAACAACAAACACTGAAACTCAACCTGCCAATGACACCAGTGCAGAACAAGCTGCCTTGCAAGAAGGCCCAGGCCATGAGGAGTTTCCTGTGGTGGATGAGGGTGTGGTATTGGTAGAAAATGTTCAAAGTCGTTTAGTTGAACCAAGACGCATTCGCACTTCATTAGACCTGCGTAATCCTGGGAGTACAAGCCTTGCGGGAACAGTGTTTTGTATTTTGAGTCTTGCTTCAGGTGAGATGGTTCCCTTGACTCTTAGTCCTGCAGCGGTAGGAAATTATAGAATTTTGCGTTGGAAGAAGGCGGTGCTATTTGCTGATATTGCTTCAGAGTATGACCTTTTTAATGCCCAAATGATTATTGAAGTAAAAGATACTACGGGCAAATTACTCTATCGTAACTCTTTTGCCATTGAGCAATAATAGCTTTTTAACGTCTGGTGCGAAACCAATAATAAGCAAGGGTTAGGCCACCACCTAGAGCTGTGACGCTTGCTACAATACCTACAATAATAAACACAAGCATCCAATCTTGAGTAATTTCTGCCAAGGATAAATCGATACTTAGCATACCTGTTACAACTACAGCATGTACCAATGTGGCAGGCCAGATATGCCCTGTCATCTTTACCCCAATATAACCAAGCAGTAGTGCAAAAATGAAACTGAAAACTGTGCGCAAAAGAATAATTCTGCGCACTATTTCGATGGTCTGTACTCCTTCAAAGGCATTGGTAGAATAAAAGTGCATAAAGGCATAAAAAATCAAGCATAATATAAATAATATAATATATTCAGGATAATAAAATCTTTTCAACATGGTTTTGTTAAGTTATTTTCTGTTTTCTTGTTTTAAAAAATCTGTGTATGTTTGCATGAGCCCTTGTTCAAGGGGAATGGAAGCTTGCCAACCCAATTTTTGTAATTTACTTACATCAAGCAATTTTTGCATAGTTCCATCTGGCTTTGTATTGTCGGTAATAATTTTTCCTGTAAATCCCACAACTTTAGCTATCAAGGAAGCTAGCTCCATAATAGGTATATCCTTACCGCAACCTATATTCACATGTTCTTCTTCATTATAGTTTTGCATTAAAAAAAGACAAGCCGAGGCTAAGTCATGAACATGTAAAAACTCACGTCTAGGTTTACCAGATCCCCAAATGGCAACTTCATTAGTATTAGCTATTTTCGCCTCATGAAAACGCCGCAAAAGTGCAGGTATAACATGGGCATTGTCTGGATGATAATTATCGTGTGGGCCATAGAGATTGGTTGGCATAACGCTAATGGCATTAAAGCCATATTGCTTACGATAGCTTTGGCACATGGTAATGCCAGCAATTTTAGCTAAGGCATAGGCTTTATTGGTTGATTCAAGAGGACCGCTTAAAAGATATTCTTCACGTATAGGTTGAGGGCACTCCTTAGGGTAAATACAAGATGAACCAAGAAATAGCAGCTTTTGTGTACCAAATTTCCATGCCGCATGGATGCAATTATTTTGGATTTGTAGATTTTCATAAATAAAGTCTGCTGAATATGTATCATTGGCATAAATGCCGCCCACTTTTGCGGCACATAAAAAAACATATGTAGGTTTATTGCTGGCAAAAAATTGTTGTACAGCACCTTGATTGCATAAATCAAGTTCAGCACGGGTGCGCGTGATGATATGCTTATAACCAGCATTGGCAAGAGCTTCGCATATGGCAGAACCAACCATACCTCTATGGCCTGCCACAAAGATAGAGGCATTTTTTTGCATTATAAATTTACTCTCGTCCATAATTGTCTTCAAAGCGTTCTATATCATCTTCACCAAGGTATGTGCCGGACTGAATTTCAATTAATATTAGGGGCTGCTTGCCTGGGTTTTTTAATCTATGCTTACATGTAGGTGGAATATATGTAGATTGATTTTCGGTTAAGAAAAATGTTTTTTCACCCACAGTAATTTCTGCTGTTCCACTAACTACAATCCAGTGCTCGGCACGGTGATAGTGCATTTGTAGAGATAGGGCTGCTGCTGGATTTACTTCAATGCGTTTTACTTGGAAGCTTTCTGCCAACACAAGGCTTTCATAATAGCCCCAAGGGCGATAAACTTTTTGATGCCAAGTGGCTT
>CAYJDF010000050.1:0-15280 GCA_964368845.1 uncultured Desulfovibrionaceae bacterium | reverse complement strand
CGAGCTATGACGGTGTCGGTCAATTGAGCACCACCTTTGTTAAGGAGTTGTCAATGAGCTTGCCATGCTTTGCAGCGTCAAGCTTTTTTTCCAAAACCTTTTCAGCCGCATCCACAATTTCATCGGCAATGGCAGCACGAACCTCTGCCAAAATTCCACGCCCTTCATTTTCGGCTGTACGTCTAGCACTAACAATAATTTGCTCAGCTTGACGGTTTGCTTCATCAATGATGGCTTGTTTACCTGCCTCTGCTTGGGCACGACTTTCATCAAGAATAGCTTTTCGTTCTGCTTCAAGGTTTGCAATGGATGCTTCAACCTCTGCAAGTTTTTTCTTGGCTTCTTCTCGACGAGCGTCAAGGTCTTCCAAATCTTGGCGGATGCCTTCGCGCCGCCCGGTAAGGAAACCCACAAGTTTTTTACCGGTAAGCTTCCAAAGGACAGCCACAAAAATAACAGCATTCAAAATACGCCAACCAAAGTCAGCCCAGCGTAATTCTCCTTCTGCAGCAAAAGCCGTGCTAGCTTGTAGCAAGACTAAGGCTAAGGCTATCCCAACACTTTTAAATCTGCTCAAGGGCCACCCCCTTTATCTTGGAGCATGATGAACCACTAACGGCTTTTACGTTTAGCAAAAAGCCTGCACAACAACGTGCTAACTCATGACGCGGGTGGCAAGCTTGCCAGCCAAATCTTTCACTTGCTTTTGAAGCGCAGCCAAAGTGGCATCAGCCTCAGCGCGTAGGGCACTTTGGGCTGCTGCTAACTCTGCCTGAGCCTTGCGCCCGGCTTCACCTACAATTTCTTGCTGTTTGATAGTGCCTTCACTACGTGCAGCATCGCGTAGGGCAACGCCTTCTTGTCTTGCGCGAGCAAGTTCTGCCTGATACGCTTCAATGCGATTTTGTGCCTCGTGCTCAAAGCCACCAGCCTCATTGCTTAGGCCTTCCATTTTTTCACGACGCTCTTGCAGTATGCCTCGAACGGGGCGAATTAAGAGAATGTTGAGCACATAGAGCGCAATGAAGAAGTTTACCATCTGAATAAGTGTGGTAATATTAAGATCAAGCATTACACCCTCCTCAAACCTTGGGTTGTGAATAATTTTACAAACGTCTTTACGTTTTATACTATAACTTAGTTCATGTCAAAGCATATGAGTCATAAAATATTGCTTATCAAACAATTTTAAAATAATAAAAACCTATCTTATTGTATATGTGAACAAAATCACATGCAAAAAATATGATTTTAAACTTAAAGAAAATTTTAGTCCACTGAAAAAATATTTTTCTGTAGACAGCTTAAAATGTGTACCAATACTTAGTTACTAAAATAAGTATTATGCCTCTGGGGTTTTTGTTGTACCCTTCATGTTAATGTGACCTTGGATTATGCCACCTTCTTCAATAATCAAAGCTGGACTATTGATTGTGCCTTCAATAATACCGCCACGATGAATGACCACACGACGGCTAGATGTTACATCTCCAGTGAATTTACCGGTAAGGAGTAATTCACCAACATTTAGCTCACCTTGAATAACAGCGTCCTTGCCCACAATGAGTGAGCCTTCACTAACAATATGTCCGGTAAATGCTCCATCAATACGCACAGAGCCTTGGAAGGAAAGTTTTCCTTCATATACTGTACCGGCCCCCAAAAAGGCATTTATTTCGTCTTTACTCACAATAACCGTCCTTTTTAATTTTCAAAATTAAGTTAATAAGTATATAATTTAATTATGTTTTAAACATAAATCGGCGCATGGAAACATTAAGTACAATGCCAAGCAAAGCGCAATTAACCATCATGGAACTACCCCCATAACTCATGAAGGGTAGGGGTATGCCAACAACGGGCATAAGTCCTATAACCATGCCCATATTAATAACAATTTGCCAAAAAAAGTAAAAAAATACCCCTACGGCAAGCAGGCTACCAAAACTATCTCGTGCCTTAACAACAGTGCTATATATAGACAATAAAAAGAGACAATACAAGCTAACTAATGCCACACATCCCACAAAACCCCATTCTTCTCCAAAAACAGCCACTGCAAAGTCAGAATGTTTTTCTGGTACAAAGCGCAGTTGACTTTGTGTTCCTTCAAGAAATCCTTTGCCCCAAAGTTTGCCAGAACCAATGGCAATTTGGGATTGTATGATGTGATAACCAGATCCACGAGGGTCATTACTAGGGTCAATAAATGTTAGAATACGTTGGCGTTGATAATCTTGCATGCCAACAAACCACATGAAAGCAGCCACAAGTGGTATAATAATTAAGCAAGCTTTAAGCACTCTTGCTTTTATACCATGGAAAAGTATCATCCCGCCAAGCAATAGCAAAACATTTAAAGTTGTCCCGAGGTCAGGTTGCATAATAATAAATGCACCAGGTACAAGGCCAATTAATAAAACTTTGCAAAATTCTGTCCAATTTAGGCTTTGATTATGACAAGACAACACACGTGCAGCAAGAATAAGCACACTAAGTTTTGCAACTTCACTAGGTTGGACGTTGATAATACCAAGAGGAATCCAGCGTTGAGCACCATAAACGGTTTTACCAATAATTGGTACCAATGCAAGTAATACCAATGTGAAAAGAAATAAAGGCCAAGCTAAGTTGCGTAACTTACGATAATCAAAAGCCATGGCTGTAAGCATTACCATAAAGCCTGCGCCACCAAAGATTAGTTGACGTTGATAATATGACGCCACTGCCATTCCGTCTTCAAAGCGAATGCCACTGGCAGAATAGAGGTTGCCTACTCCCACCACAAATAAAGTGGTAAAACAGGCCATTAGCTCCCAATTCATATAAGCAAAAAGTCTACGATCAAAGGGAGGCATCTAAAACCTCTTCATCATATTCTTGTTCATTATCTTCGTTAAGTTCGTCAGCCTTTTTTTCTTGTACAGGTTTAATTTCTTCACCAAAGAGAGAATCATAAACTTTTTTAGCTACAGGTCCTGCCACTGAACTACCACCGCCACCATGTTCTATCATAACCACTACAACATAGCGTTTTGTGTCTTTAGCTCCCCAAGTAGCAATCCAAGCATGGTCGCGCTGTTTATATTCTAGCTCTTCATTTTTTATACGTTCTTCACCACGCATTTTAAGTTTTACAACTTGGGCTGTGCCGGTTTTACCACCCATATCAGCATCTTTACGTGCAATAACTTTTGCCGTACCAATGCTTGCAGTTTTGCGCATACTATCAATAATAAATTGGCGAACTGCATCATTGGCGGGTATTTTTTCGCGTACAGTGCGTGGTGCAGTATCAACAATTTGTGGTTGCAATAAATCCCCACCATTTAAGAGAGCAGAAACATAAGTGGCAATTTGTAGCGGAGTTACTAATGTAAAACCTTGTCCAATTGCAATATTTAGGGTCTCACCTCTGACCCAAGGCTTGCCAAAGCGTCTACGTTTCCAATCCTTAGATGGCACAATACCACCTTTTTCATGCGGAAGCTTAATACCAGTTAAATTTCCAAAACCACTTTTTTTGGCATAGGCTTCAATTTTATCAATGCCCATACGCTCTCCAAAGTGGTAGAAGTAAACATCACAAGAGTCTTGCAATGCTTCGGTCATATTAACACTGCCATGCCCATGTTTTTTCCAACATCTAAAGGTCTGATTACCTAACTGAATTTCACCAGAACAATGCACCCTTTGTTTTGGATTGACGCCCTCTTGTAAAAAAAGACCAGCCATCATGAGTTTCCACACCGAGCCTGGCGGATACATACTTTGTATAACACGATTTTGTAGTGGGTAGCGTTTGTCGTCACGCAAGGCATTCCAGTCTTTATGTGAGATGCCATTGGTAAAGAGATTATTGTCATAGGCTGGAGCTGTTACTAAAGCTATGAGCTTGCCCGTATCAGGTTCCATGACCACAATACTACCGGTTTGGCCTTCAAGTGCATTCCATGCAGCTAATTGTAAGGATGTATCAAGTGATAACTTGACTTTATGACCGGCACGCGGAGATTTAACCATTTGCTTACTTAAAGATCTGCCAAGTACATCAACTTCTAATTGGTATAGACCCTTATCACCACGTAAATCGCTTTCAAGTACTAATTCAAGACCTTGTTTGCCAATTAAGTCACCCATACCCAATGCTGTATCATTTTTTAATTCTTTCTCATTGGCCTCAGAAACATAGCCAAGAATGTGAGCATAGATATGCCCCTTGGGGTAGGTGCGTCTGGCACGGCTTACAATTTCAAGTCCAGGCCAGTATAATAATTGAGCTTCAATCTGAGCAACAAGAGTTATATCAAGGTCATTGGCTACAAAGACAGGTTCAAAGGACTGTGCTTTGCGACGATCTTGACTATATTTTGCAACAAGTTCTTGGTGGTCAATGCCAGTCCAAGCACTGACTTGGGCAAGGGTTGCTGGTATGTCTGGGCAGTCTTCACGTATTAAGGTAAGACCATAGGTTAGCACATTATCGGCAAGCACGTCTTCTTGATTGTCGGTTATAATGCCGCGCATAGCAATAATACGTTCTTCACGTAGCCTATTTTCTTGGGCTTGTTTTGAGAAGTCATTTCCTTTGTGTACTTGCAGATACCAAAAACGCACCACAAAAACAAAGAAAAATATGGCAATGAGCACTTGTAAAAAAATAGTCCCCAAGCGCGGAGGTTGGTATTCTTCGGTTTCGGCATGTACTTTTAGCCAATTACCAAAGCGACCTTTTTTTTCTTCTTTATGTAGATTTAGTTTTGTCTGCATTGGAATATATCCATCGACGTGAAAAGTTTGCTATCCACCATGCAATAGGTATGAAAATCGCTTGTATGGCATTGTCATATATGAGTTGATCCATATTAACAACCTGAAGATCTTGCAAGGGTGCTAGTAAATAAACCAAGATAAAATGCACTACACCAAGGCAGGCTGATAATAGTAAAACAAAAAGTGTATTTTGAACCTCAAAAAGCCAGCGTCCTATAATAAAAAGAATAATAACCAAGCTGTACCAAAGTATTGCACCGCCAAACTCGCGCGATCCAATGCCCTCTTGAATAAGGATAAACAGAGGTAAAATCCACAATAAATCCTTATAGCGATGTTCTTGTAAGCTGATTATTAACCCAATTAATAGAGCGTCAAGTGTTGGCAAGACAGCTTGCAACATTATGCTAATGGGTATGAAAAAAAACCACCATATACAAAGACGTATTTTCATTAATGCCCCTGAATTGTGGTATAAATATTTTGTTCTTTGGGAGCAATGTTTTTTTGCATAAGCTGCATTTGCTCGTCGGTGGGAGGGCCAATATAGTCTGGTGCTGGTAAATCTGGAAGTGGCTCAAGGCCAGTTGGCTCAAGCAATAAAACCTCTTCTAAGTGCTCCACATCTACCAATGACTTGGCAAGTACAGTCATAAATTGTGAATAGTCTGAAAGCACAACACTTTCTACTCGTGCTACAGGTAAACCTTTTGGGTATACACCATCAAGACCAGAGGTCACTAGTAATTCACCATCATGAATTTGCGCATTGCGTCCTACAAAGCGCATTTCTAATAATTGCCTGCCTCCGCGTCCGGTAAGAATACCAGCCGTGCGTGTTTCTTGACTTAGCACAGCAATTCTACTGCCTGGGTCAGAGGTGAGTAGGGCGGTGGAAGTGTGCGCTGAAGATCGTAATACCCTGCCTACCAAGCCAAGGTTGGTCATAATAGGTATGCCCGGTGTTGCCCCTGTGGCGTAGCCACGGCTTAATATAACAGTTTCTAAAACAGAATTGGGACCCATGCGCCCTGCTAAAACACGTGCACCAATGGGATGCCAACTTCGATCTGGGGGGAGTGAGAGTAATGTGCGCAAGCGTTTGACCTCTGCCCTATGCTCACCAGCTTCTATAAGTCTTGCTTGCATGGATAATATATCGGCTTTGAGGCGTTCATTTTCTTCACGAACACCCACAAGATCTATATATTGCTCCCAAAATCCCATAATATTTGCATGCACGTTGAGCATTGGTTTTAGTACACTGCCCACCAGTTCAAGACCCACATTGGTGGCAAGTTTATCTAAAACACCTGTACGCTGATTCCATGTATACATGCCCAGAAAAAGGAAAAGCGAGATAACAGAAAGTATTATAAAGCGTCTTGAAATGACCACTGGCACATACCCTTTCAGCCTGTTGAAAAATCAATTACCAGCAAGTATCATTGATACATGGAGTAAATCCATTCTGTTCACCTGCTCCCCACCAATTTGCCTGTGGGCTTGCCCATGTATGGGCAGGTAAACTTCTTATTAATCGACCCAATGGCTAAGTTGGTAGCCCCTTGACGCTGGCTAGTTTACACATACTTCCTTTAGAATATTCAAGCTATCTAAAGCTTTACCTGTACCCATAACTACAGTGGAAAGGGGGTCTTCAACCACAGTAATGGGTAGAGAAGTTTCCTCGCGTAAAAGCTGGTCTAAACCTTTTAGCAAAGCTCCACCGCCAGTTAGCACAATACCACGGTCCACAATATCCGCTGCAAGTTCTGGTGGAGTTTGTTCTAGGGCCATGCGAACAGCTTGTACAATGCTGTCTACTTGTTCTGAGATGGCTTTGCGAATTTCTTCAGAAGTAATGATAATATTTTGAGGAATACCAGTAACTAAGTCGCGTCCTTTGACTTCAATTTGTTGTTCTGGATCCATGGGATAGGCAGAAGCAATTTTAATTTTAATTTCTTCAGCTGAGGATTCACCAATAAGCATACTGTATTTGCGTTTAACGTGAGTCATAATGGATTCATCCATTTTGTCTCCGCCCACACGCACTGAACGAGAATATACCACACCAGAAAGTGAAATTACTGCAACCTCTGTTGTACCACCACCAATATCAACTACTACGTTGGAGGTAGGTTCATGTATAGGTAGGTTAGCTCCAATAGCAGCTGCCATAGGTTCTTCAATTAAATAAACTTCACGAGCACCTGCGGATTGAGCAGACTCTTTAACCGCACGTTTTTCCACTTGAGTAATGCCAGTGGGTACGCAAATCATAATGCGTGGACGTACCAAGTGCCTAGAGTTGTGCACCTTGGTAATGAAGTGGCGTAGCATGGCTTCGGTAACGTCAAAGTCAGCAATTACACCGTCCTTCATGGGGCGAATGGCAGTGATATTACCTGGAGTACGTCCAAGCATTCGTTTGGCATCTTGCCCCACAGCAAGCACCACATTGTTACCACGATTATCTTTTTTTACTGCGACTACTGATGGTTCACGTAGTACAATGCCTTGTCCTTTCACGTAGACACAAGTATTGGCTGTGCCAAGGTCTATAGCAAGGTCGTTGGAAAAAACACCTAGAATACTGTCTATAATCTTCGCCATATCTTTTAATTTGCCTTTAATTGTATTTGAACGCCTGTATATGCAAGATAAAAAAAGTATGCAAGCATTCAATGCAGAAAATTTCTCACGACATTTTGCCTCAAATAATGACGAAGTCAATATCTATCTTGCAAAGTACAAAAAATTTTCCTACAAATAAAATATATACGAAAGCAAAAAATACCTGTATTGGTATATTTCATGATACTTTGGCATACATTGGCAACATATTTTAGACGCAAATTTGGTAAGCGGGTGCAAAAAATTCCACTGGATAAAGGGGCATCATGCCCCAACCGCGATGGAACTTTGTCTAGCAGTGGTTGTCTTTTTTGCAATGCGCAAGGAGCAGGTTCAGGTTTACTAGGTCGAGGCCTTAGTATTTCCGAACAATGGGACTTTTGGCAAAAAAAATATCAAAACACTGATGCAGATAGGGATTTTTTAGCCTATTTTCAATCTTTTTCCAATACATATGGCCCAGCTTATGAACTACAAGACTTAGTTCAAAGTGTAGCAAAACTCCCTAATTCTGTTGGTTTAGCTATAGGAACGCGCCCAGATTGTATTGATGAGCAAAAAATTGATATACTGGCAAATAGTGGCATTGATGAACTTTGGCTTGAGCTAGGTTTACAAAGTTGTCACGAGCAAAGCTTAATTAACATTAATCGTCATCACAGCGTGCAAGTTTCCGAACAAGCAGTGCATATGGCAGCAGAGCGCGGTATTAAAGTCTGTGCACACCTTATGGCTGGTTTGCCAGGCGAAGACGCTAATCATTTTTTGCAATCGGTGCGCTGGGCCGTGTCCTTACCCATTAATGGACTTAAACTGCATAGCCTATATGTATGTAAAAATAGCCCACTAGAAGAACTATATGCGTCTGGGAATTATAAGCCGCTTAGCATGGATGCATATATAAATATTTTAACCAAGGCCTTACCGCTTATCCCCACCCATATTGTTATGCATAGACTTACCGGTGATCCTGCCCCAGGTGAATGCTTAGCCCCCACTTGGGCTTTGCATAAACGCAAAGTTTTTACAGCACTGTACCATGAAATGCGCAGGGAAAATGTTTGGCAAGGTAGTCTTGTGGATGCAAAGGGTGGGCGTCCAGAGTGGTTTGGACGCTAGCAATGGCTTGAAAAATGTCAATCTGCTGCGTCAGGCTTGCTTTTTGCGTTGCTCACGATTTATGTAAGGTTCGCGAACTCACCTAACATAAACGCACTTTGTGCGCCCTTTAGGTCGGTCTGCGGTCATTTATGTTTAATAAATTCGATGAAAAACTGCCCACAAAAGTGTCACTTTTTAAAATCGCCAAGCGAAAGATTTAGAAAAAAATTGTAATACTTAGTCTTTGTTAGCAAATACAATTAAAGCTTCTGGATGTTGACCCACAAGAACTTCCTTCATAACGCTAGCGTCAGCAAATTGTTGATATGGTCCTATTTTTTCTTTTTTGCCTTTATTTGCGCTATGTATCTGCACAAAAAAAGCTTCATTTTCACTTAATGTTTTACCATGACTATCGCTTACCACACGCAATTTAACAGGTGTAATTCCTTTACTACCAATATTTAGCTCGTCAGCGGCAATTTTTGATAAATCAATGACGCGCCCACGTATAAATGGACCACGATCTGTTATGCATACAAGGGTTCGCAAATCGTTTTTTTGATCAGTTACCTCAACCACCGTTCCAAAGGGTAAGGTTTTATGTGCGGCGGTGTGTGTATACTTGTTATATATTGCACCGCTGGCGGTTTTGCGCCCATGAAATTTACCACCGTACCAAGAGGCTTTGCCTGTGAGTACATGTTTTTTTTCTTGCTTAACCTTAGATTTGGCCTCGGCATCAAGACTAAGCCCTATCAATGCCATAAACATTATCATAATTATTATACTAATTTTTTTCATTTTTTCCTCATTAAATTACAGCCATAGATGTGTAAAAGCCATAACTTGTATGTCATTTATACAAACTCTTATAGCTTGTCAAGGCGGCTCATAATGCTTTAAGTGTGTTTATTTTGAAGTTGTTAATTTTTACATTGTATTGAGATTCAAAACTAGAGAGCTAAGTAGAAAAGTAATTTTGCTTTAAGTGACTGGAAATAAAATTATTGTAAATACAATGAATAGAAGTATATAGGTTGAAAATTTCTAATCTATATTAAAACAAAACCCCCTAAAAAGGGGGTTATTAAACTATGAAATAGTACTAGAATAGCACTAGCTTTCTTTCGTTTCTTCTGCTTCTTCAGCCTTTGGCTCAGCTTTTTTGCGTGGTGCACGCTTTGGCTTTTCGCTAGCTTCAGCTGCTTCTGCAGTTTCGGTTTTAGGTTCTGCTTTCTTACGTGGAGCGCGCTTAGGCTTTTCAGTAGATTCTGCATTCTCAGTTTTGTCTTCCTGAGCTGGTTTAGCATCAACAGCATCTGCCTCAGTAGTAGCACTAGCTTTAGCCTTTTTGGTGGTCTTTGGCTTTGCTACTTCAGCTTCCACAGGTTTAACTTCTTCAACTGCACCGGCAATGCGGGTTAGTTCAATAATTGCCATAGGTGCATTATCACCACGACGTGGCGTATCAAGCTTTAATACACGAGTATAACCACCAGCAACACCAGCAAAGGCTGGGCCAATTTCATCAAATAAACGTTTTACTAACTGGTGACTATCAAGTACGCGATAGGCTTGACGACGTGCATGTAAGTCGTTGCGCAATGCCAAGGTAATTAAAGGCTCAACTACTTTACGTAATTCTTTGGCCTTAATTTCGGTAGTACGAATTTTACCATGGGTAAGCAGGGCCTTGGCCATATTGCGAAACAGAGCCTTGCGGTGTGCGGGATTTCTCGACAGTTTTTTGCCAGAATTGCTATGCCTCATTTTGCTGCTTCCTCTTCCATTCCTGGTATTTTTTGTCAAAGTTATCAATCTTTGTGCCAAAATCGAGGTTCATATCAAATAGAACACGCTTGATTTCATCTAAAGATTTACGACCAAAGTTTTTAGTTTTAAGCATATCTGCTTCGGAGCGTTGTACAAGCTCACCTACAATGGCAATATTAGTACTACGCAAACAGTTGGTGGCACGTACAGACAGCTCTAGCTCATCAATATTCTTATACAAGTTCTCATTAAGGTCTGCACCATCAGAAGTTCCTGTGGCGGCGTCTCCGGCAATCTTTTCATCAAAATTAATGAATACTGAAATTTGATCCTTAATTATTTTAGCACTATAAGCTATGGCATCTTCTGGTGTAACTGAACCATCGGTCCAAACTTCAAGAATAAGTTTGTCAAAGTTAGTCATTTGACCAACACGAGCTTGTTCTACTGCATACGCAACTTTACGTACAGGAGAATAACTTGCATCTAGACGAATAACACCAATTTCTTCACCAAGGTCTTCGTGCATATCTGCTGGGACATAACCCTTGCCCATACGAACTTCTAGTTCCATGGTAAGCTCAACATCTTCGGTGAGCTTTGCTATGTGCTGCTCTGGGTTAAGCACTGTAACATGCTGATTAGTTTTAATATCAGCAGCAGTAATATCACCCTTTTTTGATACAGATAAGGTCAAACGCTGAGGCTCTTCTGTATTCATTAAAAGGCGCACTTGCTTTAAGTTTAATACTATATGAGTAACATCTTCATGCACGCTATGTAGTGTGGTAAATTCATGCTGCACTCCTTGTACCTTAGCTGCAACAATGGCTGCACCTTGCAAGGAAGAAAGCAATACACGACGCATGGCATTACCTATAGTATTACCATAACCGCGTTCTAATGGCTCACACACAAATTTGCCATACATGGCGTTGACATCACTTTCACGCCGAATAATATCCGGTTTGACAAGATCTGCCCAGTTGCGCGAATTGATAAGCCGTTCGCCTTGTTTGATAAGCATACCGGCCCCCATTTATTTTGAATAAAGTTCGACTATCATGTTCTCGTTAACTTGGAACTGAATGTCTTCGCGCTGTGGCAATGCCTTAACAACGCCCTTAAAAGCAGGTCCATCAGCCTCAAGCCAAACCGGACAACCACGACGAGCAATTACTTCTTGTGCTTCTTGAAGCACTGGAATTTTGCGGTTTTTTTCCGGAACCTCGATGGTATCACCCACGCGTACTTGTAAGGATGGGATGGAAACCTTATGACCATTTAAGGTGAAGATACCGTGACGCACAAGCTGACGAGCCTGATTGCGTGAGTTAGCAAAACCTAAGCGATAGACAACATTGTCTAGGCGACGCTCAAGATATGATAACAAAATTTCACCGGTAACACCTTTTGCTTTATCAGCTTTTACAAAGTAGCCGTGGAATTGCTTTTCAAGCACGCCATAAGTACGACGTACCTTTTGCTTTTCACGTAATTGCACAGCATAATCACTTAATTTTTTACGCGCACGGCCATGCTGACCAGGGGCGTAAGGACGACGGTCGTAGGCGCACTTATCAGTGTAGCAACGATCACCCTTTAAAAAGAGCTTTGTTCCTTCACGGCGGCACATACGGCATTTGGCTTCGGTATATTTAGCCATAATAATTCCTTCTAGGCTTTGTTAAACGCGACGACGCTTAGGCGGCCTACACCCATTATGAGGAATGGGGGTAATATCACGAATAAAGGCAACCTTAAAACCCACGGCATTGATGGCGCGCATGGCAGCCTCACGACCGGAACCAGGGCCTTTTACATAAATACCAACGGTACGCATGCCATTATCTTGTGCTTTACGAGCTGCAGTTTCAGCAGCAACTTGCGCAGCAAAAGGAGTGGACTTACGTGAACCCTTGAAACCGCTTTGCCCGGCAGATGCCCAGCTCACGGCATTGCCACGAGTGTCAGTAAAGGTAATAATAGTATTGTTAAAAGAAGCTTGAATGTGCGCAATGCCCACCGGAATATTCTTCTTTTCCTTTTTTTTGGCCGCTCTTCTAGGTCTTGCCATATTAATTCCTCTGTTTTGTTTTACAATGCATTCAAAACTTATAAAGTACTGTATGCAAGGAAGGCCAGTATTTTAAACGCTTATGTACTTTAGTAGTACCTTTCAGCCGAAAAAAATCAAGCCTCATGTAACAGACGGTATAAATACCGACTGGTTATTTCTTTTTGCCGCCTACAGCACCACGACGTGGACCCTTACGGGTACGTGCATTAGTATGCGTGCGTTGCCCATGAACAGGCAAGCCACGACGATGACGAAGGCCACGATAACATCCAATATCCATTAGACGCTTAATATTGCTAACTACTTCACGGCGAAGGTCACCTTCTACCTTGTAGTTTTGCTCAAGCTCTTTACGTACTTCGTTGACTTCTTCTGCTGAGAGGTCATCAATGCTACGTGTCCAATCAATATTGATGCTGTCCAAAATCTTCAATGATGTGGTGCGACCAATACCATAGATATAGGTCAAAGCAATATCCACACGCTTGCCACGAGGCAATTCTACACCTGCAATTCTCGCCACAGTTGTCTCCTGCCTAGCCCTGACGCTGTTTATGTCGGGGGTTTTCGCAGATTACTCTGAGTACGCCCCGACGTCGGATGACCTTGCACTTGGGGCAAATTTTCTTAACGGAAGGTCTAACTTTCATACCATCTCCAAAGATTATAATTATATCATAATTAGCCGTTATGGCAGTTTATGAATATTTCTCTATAACTGCCAAGCTTTATAGGCAGGAACAGAGGCTTATATCTGTCTTTACAATTACTGTCAACAACATTTTATGCATCCTACTTGGACACTATGGTTCAGTAATTCGTCTTAAGCCCTTATCTGAAATACTCAGAATTTGAGGGCCTTGTGCCGTTATGGCTATACTGTGCTCAAAATGAGCTGCAAGTTTGCGGTCCTTAGTTACGGCAGTCCACTTATCTTCTAAGATTTCTACCTCATAAGTTCCAACAGTAACCATGGGCTCAATGGCTATAACCATACCATTTTGTAATGGCATGCCGCCAACACCTGGTTTGAAATTGGGTACTTCTGGTTTTTCATGCATTTTAGCACCCACACCGTGCCCCACAAAGCGGCGCACTACACCAAAGCCGGCTTTTTCTACTAAGGCTTGCACAGTTGCACCAATCATATATACATCTGTACCGGCCTTAGCTACAGCAATACCTGCATAAAGAGCATCTTCAGTGACTTTCATAAGTTTTTTTGCTTCATCACTTACTTGGCCCACAGCAAATGTTCTTGCTGCATCGCCTACAAAGCCTTCAAACACAACTCCCATATCTACACTTACAATGTCGCCTTCCTCTAGCAGCCGCGTGGAAGGAAACCCGTGAACCACCACTTCATTTACTGAAACACATAGGGCATATGGATAACCATGATAGCCTAAGAATGCTGGTTTGAGGTTGTGTTTTTCACAATATGCTCTTGCTGCATCTTCAAACTGCATGGTACTAACTCCAGGTTGCACCATGTCTTGTATCAAATCTAGCACGTTGGCAACGTGCCTATTAGCTTCGCGCATAAGACCGATTTCTCTATCGTTCTTAATGTATGCTCCGCGATATTTTTTCACAGTCTACCTTTTACCGCGTGACTTATTCATAAGTCCTTCGTATTGGTTGGAAATAACATGAGATTCCATTTGGCTCATAAAGTCCATGGCAACACCAACTAAGATAAGCAAGCTAGTACCACCAAAGTAAAATGGCACATTGAAGTTTGCAATCAAAAGCATGGGTAGCACCGATACTAAAGAAATATAAACACCACCAGTTAAGGTTAAGCGTGATAAAATTGTGTTAATATACTCTTCGGTTTTGTCACCAGGACGAATGCCGGGGATAAAACCGCCTGCTTTTTTCAAATTTTCTGACATTTCTTTTGGGTCAAAAATGATTGCCGTATAGAAGTAGCAGAAAAAGAAAATAAGAGCCACAAAGATAATATTGTAACTAATGGTCTGTGGTGAAAAGAATAAAGCTATTTGCTGCACAATTTCATGATTAGAAAATTGCCCAATGGTTGCAGGAAATAACAATAAACTTGAAGCAAAAATAGGTGGAATAACACCCGCTGTGTTAATGCGTAGGGGTAAATGCGTATTTTGCCCCCCATACATTTTGCGACCCACCTGACGTTTGGCATAGTGAATAGGAATGCGCCTTTGAGCGCGCTCCATAAATACAATACCAACAGTTACTGCAAGCATAAGAACTACTATAGTAATGGCTAGGAAGATGCTCATATCGCCAGCTTCAATGAGGGCAAAGGACTGCATAATAGCCCTTGGTATACCCACAACAATGCCAGAGAAAATGATCAACGAAATGCCGTTACCGATGCCTTTTTCTGTGATTTTTTCACCAAGCCACATAATTAAAACTGTACCAGCAGTAAATGTAAGTACAGTAATTATACGAAACTCCCAACCGGGATTCATAACCACAAGCGAGCCTGAAGGGCTACGCATGCTTTCAAGACCTACGGCAATACCAAGACCTTGTACTATGGTTATAAGTACAGTTAAGTAGCGTGTATATTGAGTTATTTTACGTTTTCCGGCTTGACCTTCTTCCTTGACCATGCGTTTGACATTAGGACTTATGACCTGCATTAATTGCATGATAATAGATGCAGAAATATAGGGCATAATACCTAGAGCAAATACAGATGTATTTGAAAGACCACCACCAGAGAACATATCAAATAGCCCAAAGAGAGTACCAGACATTTGCTCAAAAAAACTAGCTAACGCTCCGGCATCTACACCTGGAATGGGCACATGCACACCTACGCGGTAGCAGCATAAAAGCAAAAAGGTCCAGCCAACTTTTTTCATTAAGCCAGATTGTGCTGCCATATTGGTTGCTGCATTTGACATTTATAAT
>CAYJDF010000049.1:0-15790 GCA_964368845.1 uncultured Desulfovibrionaceae bacterium | reverse complement strand
CCTATGACATCAATGCTCTCCCTCAATCTTCAGTAAACCAAGCCTCAAAAAGTATAAACACAAAGCAGTATAAGCATAGTTCAACTAAACCTGCATCAGAAAAACAATGTGCATTATTGCAATCATTAGGCTCCAATATACAAGGCTTTGAAAGTATAATATACCAACGCTTTAATAAACAAATTGGAAGCCTCAGTAGTAAAGAAGCCAACGATCTAATACAAGAACTAAAATCACAACAACGTTAAATAAATGGTGAGCTTATGACTTATAGACACTGGCACAGCAATATGAACGACCGTGAAGAATCTTTTTATAGTCAAAACTTATTTGATAATAATGTAGTGGGCTCAAAGAACTTTTTTGATTCAATAGAACAGAGACTTCCCCCAGTATTTACAAGGCAGGTTGCTTCCAAGGTAATGGGCGGGCTTATTTCTGCCAAGACTTTATCAAACCTTGACGCTAAAGGGCAAGGGCCACCCAAGACTAAGCTTGGCACAAAAGTGGGGTATGAACGAGAAGATTTCATGCGCTGGTTAAAGCAAAGATTTGGAAGAAGTTAACGGGTTGTTAAAATCGTACATTAGCAAAATATAACATTATTTTGGAGCAATACTTAGAAAAAATGTGGACATCCAAAAATACCATTGACTGTAGGATACACCACACTAACAAAAAAAACGTACCATATGAAAAGCTAGGGGTGGGTTTAACCCACCCCTAGCTTCATCAAATTTTTTATACGTATATTTTGCTAGTAGTTACGAAGATTTTTTCTTCCACGAAAACTTATACCCTTCGCCTTCAGCTTCAACTTCGTAATCTTTCTCCATGCTTACAAGGCAAATCGTCGTTAAGCCTATCGCCGCCAAAGCACCTACAACAGCAGCTCCAGTTGAAAGTGTTATTGCCACTCCACCAGTAGCTGCTGCTGTTGCTAGCGGCGCGGCCATTTTCGTTGCTACTAACGAAGCACCACCAGTAAGTGGAGCTGCCGCTACACCCGCAACGCCTGCTGCGACAACTGCTCCAACACCCACGCCTTTGGCAATCTTTTTAGCTGTATTTGCTTTTTTGATTTTCTTAGCTAACTCACCAACCACCATAATTTCTTCTTTTTTTTCAGTGATGGCCTTTTCTAACTCGTCCTTGGTTGTTACGGTAACGCTCATACAAATTCCCTCCATTATTTTACTACATCACCTGTAAGGCAATTTCTGCTTTACAATCCTTACAGCAAACAAACACCCGTCCACGAAAAGGTGGGTTTACCTTATGAATTCCTAAAAATTTTTCCAATTTAGAAACCATACTCAGAGGTTTTTTGGTAATTACAGTGTTTTCCGAGCCACACTCTGAGCAGGGAATTTTTGATTTTTCAAATATATTTTTTTGCATAATAATTTTTGTTATTACAGGTTAGTATAATAATATATTTCCATGCTTACTTCTGTCAAAATGTGACAAAGAATTCTTTAAAATATAGATGTACTACACTTAGCTTCGGATATAACCGATACTCTTTCTTGCGTCAAGTGTTTTAGAATGTTTTGAGGAGTATGACTTATGGCTGCTGCAAAACATTCTGAAGAAGAAAGACAAATTCTAAGTAATATTGGTGAGATATTACGCGCACACAGATTACGCTGCAAGCTTACACAAGAGCGTGTGGCAGAACTCACAGACACAAACGTAACCTACATAAGCGACATTGAACGCGGGCGCGGCAACCTTAGCGTGCTAAAGCTCGTGCGTTTTGCTAAGGCTTATGGCGTAACTTTGAAAGATATTTTTGATGACTATGAAGAGTAAGGGCCATAAATTAAATCTATTTTGCTTGTTCAACATTTTTTGTGCATACAGTCTATTTTTCTAGACTTTTGATGTTATTTGTTTTATTGTTCTAGGAAGAGGTAAGCATGGCTACAGCTGCACAAATGACCGCACTTATTAGAGCATTTAAGGAAAACGACCACGATAGTTTTCTTAGTACTGCTATTCAACTAGCCGCACATGAAGCAAAACTAGGCCATGGCGCTGTAGCAACTGAATTGCGCCAGCTCATTGACAGCATAAAAAAGCAAAAGACTCAAACAAAAGTAATATCTTTTAGTAGCCATGACTTTGTTGATATTGAAGATTTAGCCTATGTTTCACATCCTGAAAATCGTCTTTCAGAGTTAATACTTCCCCAAAGTCTGTATGACAATTTATCTAAAATCCTGCTTGAATATCGCAACAAAGAAAAACTACAAAAACATGCTCTAAGTGCACGCAGAAAGGCACTTCTTGCTGGCCCTCCAGGGACTGGAAAAACCATGACTGCACATGTCCTTGCAGGGGAACTACATTTGCCCCTTGTCACTATTGCCATGGACAAGCTTGTAACTAAATTTATGGGCGAGACCAGTGCCAAGGTTAGACAAATCTTTTCTTGCATGACCAAGCAACGTGGGGTTTATTTTTTTGATGAATTTGATGCCATTGGTGGTGAGCGTAGCCGTGATAATGACGTTGGGGAAATGCGTCGTGTATTAAATGGCTTTTTACAATTATTAGATCAAGATAATTCTGACAGCCTTATTGTTGCGGCAACCAATGAAGTTAATATTTTAGACAATGCTCTTTTTAGACGATTTGATGATGTGCTTTATTATGATTTGCCTAAAACTGAATCTGTAATAAATTTACTTAAAAATAGACTTTGCAATTTTTGGAAGGTTGCAGACACCAAAACGGCTTGGAAACCCTTGGTTAATGCTGCTGATGGTTTAAGCCACGCTGAAATAACAGAGGCTTGTTTTGATGCAATCAAAAATGCCATTTTGTCAGATAGAGAGCAAATTACCGCAGAAGAAGTACAAGAAGCCTTACTTGTACGGAAATCCAAATATAAATTTAAGAAGGCCTAATGAGTCAACATCCGCTTCTTTTTATAATTACCCAACCAAGCACCTTACCTTGTAAAGGCAGTGGCTACGGTTCATCTAACACTCCCACTCGCAACCAAACAACACATGCTAACAAACTCAAAACCGACTTTAATAATGCCTGGGCAAGCAACACCACTCAAGCACAACAAACTTCAGTAGTTTCATTACCCGTGAAACAAGGTATGTATCTTGAAGTTAGAGGTGCTCTAGGGCATGACCTAGCTACGGAAAAACTTGGTAACCAAAGTGATGGTTGCAAGCTTTTAAATGTGCGCAATGAAACACATAAAAAGAAGGAAGTAACCATTGCCACTTTGTATGTCCCCGATGCAGGGCGTACTAAATTTTTAGAGCGCATCAATCAATATGAAACTAAGCTTACTAAGCATAATAAACCTGTTAATAATGAGCTTATGACTAGTATTGAGGATATGTCCCTTGCCATCATGGACAGCTTTTGGACTGACAACAAGGCCGATATGCCAATAAGCCAACCAGAATGGTGTGAAGTATGGCTTATTGATGACCCAGAAAAAACAGCATTTGCCCGTTTTGCAGAACAGGCACAAGCTTTAAACATTGAATACAGTCCAGAAGCGAGCTTATCATTCCCTGAACGTACTGTTGCTCTAGCTAAAATCAATAAAGATTCATTTCATACGCTTTTGCACCATTCACCAGACATTGCAGAGTGTCGCCTATTTCGTGAACCAGCAGAATTTTTTATAGATTTACCACGCTACGAACAACAGCAGTGGATTGAACATTTTTTACAAAATGCTAGCTTTAATCCAGACGCAAAAGTATCAATTTGTATCTTAGACACTGGTGTAAACAATGCTCATCCCTTATTAAGCCCTGTTTTACACGATGTAGATATGCATACTGCATTTGAAGATGAGGGTACAGCGGACAACGATGGACACGGCACCAATATGGCTGGTGTGGCTACCTATGGCAATCTTGCAAATGCTTTGGCTTCACCTCAAACCTTTAATGTCCAGCATTGCCTAGAATCATGTAAAATTATCCCTAAAGCAAAAAATTTACCAGCACCACTCTATGGCTTTGTGACTGTTGATGCTGTAACCCAAGCCAGTTTAGCTGCTCCACCCCGAACACGGCAAGTTTGCATGGCAATAAGTGCTCCATCCCCATTTGCAGAAAATGGAGAGCCAACTTCATGGTCTGCCGCAGTAGACGCTCTTGCCGCAGGGGTAGATAGTGATAAAAAATACCTTGTGCTTATTGGAGCTGGCAATGTTAGAGAGCCAAATGAATGGAAAGATTATCACGACATAAACATGTTAAGACCTATTGAAGACCCTGCACAATCTTGGAACGCTTTGACCATTGGAGCTTATACTAATTTTGAAGGCGATAACAATATAACAGCACTTGTTCCGCAAGGCGGTCTTTCACCTTTTAGCCGCACCTCAACTTTATGGCATAAAAAATGGCCTTCAAAACCAGATGTGGTCTTTGAAGGTGGTAATATTACTGATGCTTACGATCCACACGAATTACTAAGCGTACTCACAACTTCTGCAAATATACAAAGCAACTATTTTACTTACTTTACTGCCACAAGTGCCGCAACAGCCGAAGCGGCATGGTTTGCGGCTCAAGTTCAAGTGGCCTATCCTAATGCTTGGCCTGAAACTATACGAGCTCTTATTGTGCATTCGGCTCGTTGGACACAAACCATGTTAGAACAATTTGCCCCAAATGAAAAGAAAAGTGAACTCACCGCTCTTAAAGGCATTTGTGGTTATGGAGTTCCTAATCTTGAACGAGCATTGCAATGCAAAAAAAACTCACTGACACTTGTGGTAGAACAAGAACTCCAACCGTACATTAAGGGGAACAAAGACACCAAAAAAGGTATGCAAATGCACTTATATGACCTCCCTTGGCCTAAAGATGCATTGCAAGACTTAGGTGAAGCCAATGTCACCATGCGCATAACTCTTTCATATTTCATAGAACCAGGCCCAGGCCAGCGAGGATGGAAGGATAAATATCGCTATGCCTCCCATGGTTTACGCTTTGATGTTAAAGGAGCCAATGAAAGCGTAAATGCGTTTGAAAACCGTATTAGCCAAACTATTAAAGACGATGAAGACGACATTCAAACTTCAAAGCAAGATACAAGCTCTCGCTGGATTATTGGCAAGAATAGCCAATCCAGTGGTTCTATCCATTCCGACTTTTGGACAGGTACCGCCGCAGAACTTGCTACCTGTAATCAAGTAGCAGTATTTCCAGTTGTGGGTTGGTGGCGAGAACGTACTTCTTTAAAAAGAGTTGAAAGTAAAGCCCGCTATAGCCTTATTGTGTCATTACACACTGATGCTCAAGACGTTGATATTTATACACCAGTTAAAATTGCTGTAGATACGCCTGTTATAGTAAGTGTGATTTCTTAGTTTGTTTTACCGACACTCAAAAAATTTACTAAATTTAATCATTGTCTTATCAATCGTGCAAGAATTGTAAGCAAGCTTGCACAATTCGTTCTTATGCAAAAACCTTTGCATTATTTGTATTTTCTGCTAAATTAGTTTCACAAAGTACATCTCACGGAGGCCTCATGTCCCAAGCATCCACCAAAGCAAATACTCAAGACACCACCCTAGCCACCTTTATTTGGAAGAATGCCGAAGACTTGTGGGGGGATTTTAAGCATACAGATTTTGGTAAGATTATTTTGCCATTTACGCTTTTGCGTCGTCTTGAATGTGTGCTTGAGCCAACTCGTGCTGCTGTACTTGAGGCTCATGCCGCCCACAAAGATTCCCCCATTGATATAGCTTTAATGCTGCGTCAGGCTTCCAACTATCCTTTTTACAATACCTCTCAATATTCGCTTGCCACCCTTGGTGGCACTAAGACTAAGGATAATCTATTAGACTATGTGGCTCAATTTTCTGAAAATGCTCGTGTCATTTTTGAGCAATTTAATTTTTATGATTCTGTACATCGTTTACACAAGGCTGGAATTTTATTAAAAATTTGTAAAAACTTTGCAGCCATTGACCTACACCCAGACAACGTGCCTGATCGTGTTATGAGCAATGTGTATGAGCATTTAATCCGTCGCTTTGGGGCTGAAGTCAACCAAGGGGCAGAAGATTTTATGACCCCTCGTGATATAGTACATCTTGCCACCACCATCATACTTGATCCAGACGATGCCCTTTTTGCCTCTAACCCTGGCCTAATTCGCACTCTCTATGATCCAACATGCGGTACTGGAGGTTTTTTATCTGATGCCATGAACCATGTGGCAAGTTATGCCGACAAATCCAAAGTTCCACCTACCATCATACCTTATGGACAAGAACTTGAGCCAGAAACCCATGCTGTATGTTTAACTGGTATGCTCTTACGGCGTATTGAATCAGATCCCAATCGGGATTTATCTCAAAACATCAAGCATGGTAGCACCCTATCCAATGACCAATACCCAAACACAAAATTTCATTATGTTCTTGCCAATCCACCATTTGGTAAAAACTGGGAGAAAGACCAAAAGGTCGTAATAACCGAACATAAAGAAAAAGGCTTTGATGGTCGCTTTGGCCCAGGTCTGCCCCGTGTGAGTGATGGCTCCATGCTTTTTTTACTGCACCTTGTAAGCAAGCTTGAATCACCCCAAAATGGTGGTGGCAGGGCTGCCATTGTACTTTCTGGCTCTCCATTATTTAACGGTAATGCAGGCTCTGGCGAATCCAACATTCGCCGCTGGCTACTTGAAAAAGATTATGTAGAAGCCATCATTGCCTTACCCACAGAAATATTTTTTCGCACTGGCATTGGCACTTATTTATGGGTACTTACTAATAGGAAATCTAAGGAACGCAAGGGCAAAGTACAGCTTATCAATGCTGTAAATCACTTCACACCCATGCGCAAAAGCGAGGGCAACAAGCGTAAAATGATTAGCGAGGAACAAATTGCCCAAATATCATCCATTTATGCCGCCGCTGAAGATACTGAAAATAGCCTTTTACTTGACCACCGCACCTTTGGCTATAGACGTATTAAGGTCTTGCGACCTTTGCGAGTTATATTGAATTTTTCTGTGGCAAAACTTGCTGCACTTATGGAAGAAAAGATATGGCTTAAACTACCACCACAAGAACAGAAAATATGGGTACATGCTATCACAGAAGTCATGGGCCAACTGCATGACTATAGCTTTGGGCAAGAATTTATTGCCCAAGTAGTAGAAAAGCATAAAGAACTTAAAAAAGTTTCCAAAACTTTTATTAAAGCTTTCTTAAAATCTTTTAGCGAAAACTCCCCAGAAGGTGAAGTAGCACTTGATGATAAAGGCAATGCCATTCCCGATAATGATTTAAACGATTATGAAAATGTGCCTTTGCTCTATGACGGTACATTGCAAGACTATATGAACAAAGAAGTGTTGCCCCATGTGCCTGACGCTTGGATAGATGAAAGCTTTAAGGATGACTGGACTGGCGAAGTAGGTAAAATGGGCTATGAAATCAATTTTAACCGCTTCTTTTATAAATACGTTCCGCCACGTTCCTTACAGGACATTGATGCAGAACTCCAAGGCCTAGAAAAAGAAATTTCTGCCCTACTTAGCGAGGTAGCCCATGGCTAAATATACGCCATACCCTAAGTATAAGGACTCTGGCATTGCTTGGATTGGCGATGTGCCTGAGGGGTGGGATGTAAAGCCGCTTTTTGCATTAGCTAATGAAAGTAAGGTAAGCAACAAAGGCATGATTGAAGACAATTTACTATCTCTCAGCTATGGAAATATCGTCAGGCGTAATATACACGCCAATGAAGGATTATTGCCAGAATCATTTGAAACTTATCAAATTGTAGAAGAAAACAATATCGTATTTAGATTAACTGATTTACAAAATGACCAACGTAGCTTGAGAAGTGCTATAGTAACAGAAAGGGGCATCATTACATCTGCATATTTAGCAATCATAATGAATAAAAATTGCAATTCTTCTTTTTATAACTATTTGTTTAGGTCTTATGATGTTCTCAAAGTTTTTTATGCTATGGGAGCTGGATTACGGCAATCTTTAAAATACATCGACCTTAAACATTTACAACTCATAAGCCCATGTTCAATAACACAACAAGCCATTGCCACATTCCTTGACCGTGAAACAGCACATATTGATAAACTCATTTCCAAGAAAAGCCGCTCCATTGAGTTATTAAAAGAAAAACGCCAAGCCACCATAACCCAAGCCGTAACCAAGGGCTTAAATCCTAATGTCCCCATGAAGGATTCTGGTATTGAGTGGATTGGAGATATTCCTGAAGAGTGGAGAACATTAAGAGTAAAAAATCTTTCTCAAAAAATAAAAACAGGAGCTACCCCAGATATTTTTGCAGAAGAAAGAGATAATTTTATCTCATGGTATACACCAAGTAATTTTACAGATTCTTTTGAGTTAACTGAAAACTGCAAAAAAGTTTCTCCAAACACGCCTAAAGTTATTACTTTTCAACCAGAAACAATCCTTGTTATTGGGATAGGGGCAACTCTTGGAAAGGTAGCTTTAACTCAAGTACCTTGTTTTGCAAATCAACAAATTAACTTTATTGTTCCCAACAAATCTAAAATATTACCCATTTTTTTAACATTTGCGTTGAGCAGTCAATTATGTCAAATGAAATTTGTTTCAAATTCTTCTACGTTAGGCATAATGAACCAAGAAAAAACAGCTAATATAGTCATTTGTTGCCCCCCACTACATAAACAACAATCCATAGTTGACTACCTTGACGTACAATGCACCAAGATTGACGACCTCATCACCAAAACTGAGAGTAGTATTGAGTTGCTCAAAGAAAAACGACAAGCCCTCATTGCTGCCGCTGTTACTGGCAAAATAGATGTTCGGGAGGCTGTATGTTAGATAGCAAAGCACATCACGAATCACAACTTGAAGCCTATATTGTGCAAAAGCTTGCCGCCCAAGGTTGGCTGGTAGGGCATACTAAGGATTATAATAAAGAATATGCCATCTACCCTGAAGATTTGTTGGCTTGGGTACAAGACAGCCAAGAAGCCACTTGGCAAAAGCTTATAAAAAATGAATCTGACCCTGCAACGACTCTAATGAAACGCATTGCCAAAAGCATCAATGAGCCGAACAACGACAATATAAAAATTTTACGCAATGGTTTTTCCCTAGCTGGCTGTG
Source organism: uncultured Desulfovibrionaceae bacterium (assembly GCA_964368845.1). GTDB lineage: Bacteria > Desulfobacterota > Desulfovibrionia > Desulfovibrionales > Desulfovibrionaceae > CAYJAD01. The sequence continues at coordinate 6,642 of CAYJDF010000049.1, read as the reverse complement.
GGCATATTAGCATGAGTGAAAGCGCACCAGAGGATATGCGTAATACCGCAGTTCTTAAACGCTATAGTGCCAACCGTTTACGAGTTGTGCCGCAGTTAAAATATCACCCAACCCAAGAATACGCCATTGATTTAGTTTTCTTTGTTAATGGCTTACCAGTTGCTACGGTGGAAATTAAAACTGACTTTACGCAATCTGTAGAAGCCGCCATTAAACAGTACAAAGAAGACCGCCTCCCCATTGATAAAAAAACACGTCGAAAAGAGCCACTACTTACATTCAAGCGTGGTGCTATAGTGCATTTTGCCATGTCTGATTCAGAAATATATATGTCCACCAAGCTAAATGGACATGATACTTACTTCCTTCCCTTTAACAAAGGTAATAACGGTCATGCAGGCAATGCCGCACGTAGTGATGGTGAATATCCTGTGGCTTATTTTTGGGAAGAAGTCTGCCAAAAAGACGCATGGTTACGTATTTTCCATAACTTTGTCTATATGGAAAAAAAGGATGAACCCGACATCCATGGTAATTGGAAGAAAAAGGAAACTCTTATCTTCCCGCGATACCATCAATGGGAAGCCGTAAATGCCATGCTTGCCGATGCCCATAAGCATGGCGTTGGGGTGCAGTACCTTTGTGAGCATAGTGCAGGTTCTGGCAAGACAAGTACCATTGCTTGGATGGCACATGGGTTAACTAAGTTGCGCCATGCTGATGGAACTCCCACCTTTAATAGCATAATTATTGTTACAGATAGGATTGTCTTAGACAATCAATTACAAGAAGCCGTGTGCCAAATCGATCATCAAATTGGGTTTATTGCTACCATTAATAGGGATGAATCCTCCGATTCCAAAAGCACACAACTCTACGACTCATTAAAAAATGATACTGCAATTATTGTTGTGACCATTAGTACATTCCCTCATGCACTTGAAGCAATTGTTACTGAAGAAGTACTGAAAAATAAAAACTTTGCTGTCATCATTGATGAGGCTCACACCTCTCAAACTGGTAGTACTGCCACAAAGCTGCAAGCGGCACTTTCTATGGATAATATGGACTCGCTTACCGTTGAGGAGCTTTTGGAGACATTACAACAATCACGAGTGCGCCCCAATAACATTAGTCATTTTGCTTTTACGGCAACGCCGAAGCATTCTACTTTTATGCTCTTTGGCAGAACAGCCGATGGGCAAAAAGCTAGTGATGATAATTTACCAGAGGCCTTCCACCGCTACCCCATGCGCCAAGCCATTGAGGAAAATTTTATACTTGATGTGCTGCATGGATATATGCCCTATAAAACCGCATATAACCTAAAGAAAGAAATTGACGATCAGGGACGAGTCAAAGGTAAGGATGCCAAGCGAGCCTTAGCTCAATGGATGAACTTACACCCCACCAACGTTACCCAAAAGGTACAATTCATTCTTGAACATTTTACTAAAAATGTTGCCCATCTTTTAGACGGTAAGGCCAAGGCCATGGTAGTCACAAGTTCTCGGGCGGCGGCTGTACGCTATAAAAAAGCCTTTGATGACTTCATACAAAATAATGAAAAGTTTTCATCCATACAAACCTTAGTGGCTTTTTCTGGTAAACTTACTGGTAAGCAAATTATACATGCCGAAGATTATGCTCTTGATAAGAATATATTTGCAATAGATGAAGATGCAGAATTTACTGAAAAATCCATGAACCCAAGGAACTTTGGGGCAGACTTGCGTAAAACTTTTGAGCGTCAAGAATATCGCTTGATGATTGTTGCCAATAAGTTTCAAACAGGCTTTGACCAGCCCAAACTTGTGGCCATGTATATTGATAAAAAAATCGCTAACGACATTGAAATTGTACAGACATTTTCACGCCTTAACAGAATAGCCCCAGGCAAAGATGCAACATTTATTATAGATTTTGTAAACTCACCAGAAAATGTGCAACGTGCATTTAAGATGTTTGACGACGGGGCAGAAATTGACCAAGCACAAGATCCCAATGTGGTCTATGAAATCAAGGGCGAGCTGGATGGCTTTGGAATTTACTCTGATAATGACTTAGAAAAATTTAAGATGGCTCGCTTTAGGAGCCTTAAAGATTTTACCAACGTTAAGGAACCGCAACATAAAGAGCTTTACAAAGCTACGGAAGAACCCACACGAATTTATAATGAACGTCTAAAAAATCTGCAAGCCGAAGAAGAACAATTAGAAAAGATTTTTGAACAAGCTAGGGCGCAAAAACATACTGACGTACAAGAGCAAATAGAATTTCAACGTAGGAATATATCAGAACAACTCAATGCCTTAGCACAATTCAAATCAAGGCTTGGACGATTTTGCAGAGTTTATGTATACCTTGCACAAATTATTGACTTTGGTGACCCAGGCCTTGAGGTCTTTGCCGCATTTGCAAAGCTATTATTTCAACGCCTAAAGGGTACACCTAAGGAAAATATTGACCTCACAGGCATTGTACTTAGCGGTTATGCCATTACCTCATTAAGTCCACCAGACATAAGTAATATACCGAAAATCATCCTAACACCTACCACTATTAACAGTGGTGACCCAGCACCAGAACCAGTTGACTATCTAAAAGACATTATAGAACGCTTAAATACAATCTTTGGTAATGTTACCCCGCTTGAAGACCAAGTGGTTTTTGTAGACCACATTGCCTCCATCATCAGAAAAAATGATACTGTTATGGCACAAATTAACGCTAATAACCCTAAAGAAACTGTACTCGAAGCAAACCTCCCTGGTGCAGTTAATAGCAGTATACTTCATGCCAGAAACTCCCATACAACACTAGCAAACCATTTACTAAATCCAAATGACACACAACTAAAAACTGCTCTTACAGAAATTATCTATGACCTATTACACAAAAACCTAAAACTCGCCGTTGGTGAGTGATGTAGGAGATAGCATAATGAGCCTAACACAACACGATTACGAATTTTGGGAAATGGCACTATCCGCCCCTGCAACAATCTCTATCGCCGGTGTGTTAGCAGGCTCAATAGTCACAGCTATTATTGCCATTATGACTAATTTATTTACTTCTAGGCAAAAACATGCTGAGTGGGAGCGCAATGAAAAATCACGAAAAGAGGACAGATTTTTTAACTTAAAGCACGATGCTTATCTTGTACTGTTTAGTGAAACAGCTAAAACAGAAAATCTCTGGGAAGAATCTGAAAACTTAGATAAAAGTAACATCAAGCAGATTAGAAAATTTATCGAAAAATTTATTCAAATAACTGATAATTACCTAGATAAAGTGTACTTATATTGCCCCAATGAAATTTGTATCACCATATTAAATATTAAAAATGAACTTGGCACTATAAAAATGCTTCTCATAGATTGTGAAAAAATATTGCAAGAAAAAAATCTAACTTTTGAAGATACAGACACATTAGCACCAGAAGAAATCCCAATAGAGTTAAAAGACTTAGGAGAAAAACTATTCAAGTCCTTTATAGCTATTATAAAAGAAACAACAACATTAAAAGGGCAAATTCGTCAAGACATCAGCTCGCACCATAGATAGATTATATGCAATTAATATAAAAAAATTACATATTCTTTAAAACTATTTTTTCATATAAAGTTATACTACCCCCTTGACATAAATTATAATTAAACCTATATTGAGAATGCCTAGCAAGGAATTTATTCGTTTGCTAGGGTGAGTTGTTAACTTTGTCAACACTACAGCTATGTAGTTTGACAGATATTTTCCACAGCTAAGGCTAGTAGAAAATATGTTTCGTAAGATGGCTGGCTTCATTGTAAGTCTCCTATGTTACCTATAAACGGTTAATAATCTCTGTTATTATATTTAGTATAATACTCCTTGATAATTGTGCGATTTGCAGCATTTAATGCTACAATAGAGGTCATTGAGCGATATTTGAGGTCTTACCAATCCAAAGCACAAAGGGGTAAGGCCTCGGTGTCTTTTTGAAAGGTTATCTATGAAAAAGAAAATCTTAAGAAAAAACAAGATAAAGTGGCTTGAAAATAAAAAATATCAACACTTTGGTCTACCAACTCGCACCTATATTGACATAAAAGACAATGACAAGTTCTGCCATGAAAACTTGATCAACATCCAACGAGTCGAAAACATAGTCAAAAATCCCAAAAAAATTGCCAGGCATCAGTTTTATCCACTTATTTCTACTAAAATTTTAGAGCGTAAATTTGGAAAACATAAACAAGTTATGTATGATCTGGAAACGCGCAATCACAAAATTCCCACTGCAGACCCCACAGAAAGAAGAAAACTACTAGAAGAAATTACCGAAATTGAAAAAAATTTTAAAAAGCAACTAAGCAAGGAACGTCCAATAAAATATGCATCACATCTTGATGCACATATATATGCCTACTATGCTAGTGAAATACTATTGCCAAAATATGAATCCCAAATACAGTGTAATGACTTAGATGACGAAATTTTAGCATACAGAACAGTTCCAGATACTTCAGGTCCAGAGCAACACCACAGAAGTAATAATATAACCATGGCAAAAGAAGTTTTCCTACAAATTCTTGCTAGAGACTGTAATTGTATTGCAATGGCATATGATTTAAAAAGTTTCTTTGACACCATTGACCATAAAGTTCTGAAAGAACAATGGTGCAAAGTTCTTGAAGCAGATAAACTCCCTCCTGACCACTACAATATTTACAAATCATTAACAAAATATTGCCATGTTGATATAAAAACTGTCTGTAAATATTTTAATTTTTCTGAAAAATGTACATCAAAGGAACCAAATGATTGGGTAGGAGATTGTAGTAAATGCCGAAAGCCCAAAAGACTTCCTTATATATTATTCAAAAGTGCTAGCGATTTTAGAAAATTTAGAAGCGAGTGTCCCGCAGGAGCATTTCAAAAAAATGAAGGGCTTCATGACAAAGAACATCCTTATGGAATACCACAAGGAACTGCACTTTCCTCCGTGCTTTCAAACATTTACTTACTAGATTTTGATATGAAAATGAAAATTTTTTTGAACATCAGAAAGGCAGTATATAGACGTTATTGTGATGACATCCTAATAATTTGTGCCAAAGAAGACCAAGAAATAATCAATAGTTATATTTTAGATGAAATAACCAAGGCTGGAAAATATTTAAAAATCCATCCAATAGAAAAAGGTAATAAATATTCAAAAAGTCAAGTATATGACTTTACAGATAAAGAAAAAATTAAACAATTTCCATTACAATATTTAGGTTTTTGCTTTGATGGTAAATCTGTTGAAATACGAGGAAGTAGCCTAAATAGATATTGGAGAAAAGCTCATGATGGCATAATCGCTTCTAAGTGTAATACACTTAAAAAATTAGAAAAAATGCATGACAAAAGGATTCCATTTCAAAAAAAGCATGAAAAAATGTATCGGAAAAAAATATATCAGAGATATACCTATGTAGGTAGAAACAACTTCCTTACATATGTAAAGCGTGCTTTTAATGGTATGGACGGAATAGATAATCGTAAAATAAATTCACAAATTAAAGGGCATTTAAAGAAAGTAAAAAATGAGTTAGAGGATCAAGATCTAGAAATAATTGAAAAAATTATCGAACTAGGCAATAAAGAAACATAAATTTTTTATAAGATTTCAATTTAAACATCTTGGTCATGTATAAATTGCTATACAGTTGTATCGTTATACAGAATAAGTAAAATAAATTTCTGTCACTCAATATTTTTCACATATATATTACTATCTTGAAATAACAAGAAATTTGCTAAAATCAACCTAAATCCCTTTGCTGGTTCATCGCCAGCAAGGGGATTTTTACTTTTAGGAGGTAAAATATGTTTGAATATCAATCACAAGACGTTACGGCACTTGCTAAGGTTTTGCTTAGTGTACAAAAGCAGTTACAACCAGCTTTGAAGGATGCAGAAAATCCCTTCACCAAGAGCAGTTATGCTAGCTTAAATTCTGTTATGGAAACGTGCCGTGAGGCTTTGCATAGTAGCGGTATTTGGATGACTCAATTACCTATGCCCACGCCTGCCCATGTGGGTGAGGGGCATGTGGGGCTTATGACTAAGCTTGTAGATACCAAATCAGGTCAGTGGCAATCGTCCTTTATGGTAGTGCCACTACCTAAGAACGACCCGCAGGGTTTAGGTTCTGCTATCACTTATGCTAGGCGTTATGCTCTATGCGCCATGCTTGGCATTATCACCGAAGATGATGACGGCAATGCGGCATCCTTACCAGCAAAGAAGCCGAGGGCAACACAGCAACCTAAAGCTACGCAATCTAATACTCAACAATCTCAAGCACAAAAGCAAGCAACACCAGATAACTTACCGCATATTGACGGTGTAAACTACCAGCAAGTGACTGCCTCCGATGGGCGTGCCTGCATTGTAGCCACTGGCAATACTCAAGCTAAGAAAGAGTTACTCAAGGGTGCTGGTTTTCAATGGAATTCACAGCGTAGAGCTTGGTGGAAGTACGCTGAAACTGCCTAAGCAAATATAAAATATCATACAAAGGCCATCCCTCGCAAGGGGATGGTCTTTGTAGTTTAAAAGGAGAATTTATGACACAAGTAGAAGCCACACAAAAAGCCCAAAACTTGCTCG
>CAYJDF010000048.1:14048-16159 GCA_964368845.1 uncultured Desulfovibrionaceae bacterium | reverse complement strand
GTATAACCAGAAGCTAAGAATTGAGCTATTTTTTCTTGAATAAAGTCTACACCTTGTGCGCGAACTACATTTCCAAGTCCGGCAGAAGCGCAATATAGACCTACATCTTGGTACATGGAACCCACATGCATATCACCATATTTTCCTTCCTCAGCGGCAAAGAATAATGTCAAAGCTGCACCATTGAATTTTGAACTAACATCTTCTTCAAGTACTTTATGAATAGCATGATTTTGGGCATCATAAATCCAAACTGCACCCTTATAAGCTAAGTAAAGGGCAATATTTTGCTTGTTTTTGCCGGTGGGGATGGTGCGCTTTCCATCCTCACGATTAACACCTACAGCTGCCCAAAGTAGGTTGGATAAGTCTTGATCACTCAATGGCTCAGCACCCAAACTACGAGTGCTTTTACGCATACTAAGTGCCTTCATTAAAGGCATACCGCCAGTTTTGTCCGCTGCAGGTAGTTCTATACTACGCACATCAGCATCTTTTTCAGCAGCTACGGATAACACTGGAGAGAAAACAAGCAAAGCTAATAGGCAAAAACAATTTACAATCAATTTTTGATACATAATAAATCCTTTTAAAATGGTTAATGATTTTTTTTTACACTTGCAATAATTTTTATTATTTTGCAACAAAAATTTTGCTGAAAAATTTAGATATTGCATTTAAAACTATTTTAATCATTATTGCTAGGATGGGCTTTGTCATAAACTTGAATAAGGTGATCAAGAGTAAGACTGGTATAGCGTTGAGTTGTGGTTAGGCGACTATGCCCTAAGAGTTCTTGTACTGTACGCAAATCTGCACCAGCTTCCAGCAAATGTGTTGCAAATGAATGGCGTAAACTGTGAGCCGATATATCAACATCTACCCCAGCCTTGCGACATAAATTTTCTATAATTCTATTTACTTGTCTTCTATCAAGCTTTGCACCTCTAGCTCCCACAAATAAAGTCTGCTCCATGGGATTGGCTAAGTGCCCACGTACTTTAAGCCATTTTTTTAAGGCGTGTTTAGCACTTTCAGTTAAAGGGCAAAGACGTTCCTTATTGCCTTTACCAAGAATACGTAAAAATCCACTATGTAAATCAATAGATTCAATGGATAAGTTCAATGCCTCAGATACACGCAAACCAGAACCATATAAAAGCTCCACCAAGGCTACATCGCGCAAATGCAAAAAGTGCGACTGCTTTTGCTGCTCATCACTATCTGTATCAAGCAAAGCAAAAGCCTGAGAAATATTCAGTAATTTTGGATGTTTTTGTTGCTGTTTGGGGTTTCGAACCCCTTGCGCAGGATTTTGACTAATTTGCTGCATACGCAGTTGATAGTTAAAAAAAGCACGTATGGACGCAAGCTTACGAGCCATGGAGCTTTTAGCAATGCCCTTTCTATATAACGAGGCTACATATTGACTGATATGTTTTTTCTCAATACTTTTTACTTTTTCAAGACTCAATTGCTGTGCCTGCAAATGACTATCAAATTGATATAAATCAGTTGCATAAGCCTGCAAGGTAGACTTGGAATATCCTTTTTGTATTTCTATCCAAGCCAAAAAATAATCTATTTGAGTCTGAAGTGTAGATGACATAATTAACTTTAATGCAAAGTAAAATAAAAGCAAAGCTTTTTAAGTTATGGAGTAAATGATTATTTTAATCTCATAATACTATGGCTTTCTGAGTCGAAATAATTTTTTTTATGTAATAGATTTATATGATCTCATAAGTGTGATCTTTTACTAATATTTTATAAATTGCTTCCTCGCTACGCTTCTTGCAATAACTTTGAATAAAAGCTTTATGAAATAAAATACTTATTTTTAAACTTAAATTTCATCTAAAGTCATTGCGAGGAGCACCGGGAACGAGGGGCGACGCGGCAATCCATGTGATTTACTTTTTTAACTCAGAAACTCAAAATAATATCTTTGAAAATACATACGTTATAAAATCGTTATGATAATATATATGCCCAATGAGCGGATACCTTACAAGCCGACGGAGTCGCACGCGGTAGCGGGCCTTAGAGCAAATGCAAGCGCGTTAGTGGAACTTGCTTCCACTAATATATGTGCGCTAAATGAGCGGATA
>CAYJDF010000048.1:0-13948 GCA_964368845.1 uncultured Desulfovibrionaceae bacterium | reverse complement strand
AAGCGCGTTAGTGGAACTTGCTTCCACTAATATATGTGCGCTAAATGAGCGGATAAAGAAGCGTATTTAGTCCATGCGACGATCAAATACATAGCACGAGCCTTCCTGAGCCTTACAAACAGACTTCAGTTGCCCAAGGGCTTGGGATACTTCACCATAGTGAGTAAATCGCGCATCATTATTAGCAGTAACGGCAATAGAAATACTCATAAAAGGAAATCTTTGCATATTGCCCATGCGATCTTTGGAAATAATACCTTTTTGCTCTCTATCTTCCTCGTCGTAGAAGTTAGGTACAATTTCATCATAGGTTTCAACTAGGCGTTTGCATACATCTTCAATACAATTTTCTGGCATAATAAAGAAGAAGTCATCACCGCCTATATGACCTAGGAATTTATAGGGAGCATCAAAGTCCATAATAGTAGCCATGAGCAGGCGAGCTGTCATAAGCAAGGCTTCGTCACCACGGAAAAAACCATATTTATCGTTAAATGCTTTGAAATTATCAATATCTAAATAAGCCGCAGCAAATGATGTTTTTTCTTGAATATGTTTTTCAATAGCTTGCATGATGGATGTATTACCTGGCAAACGTGTGAGTGGATTTGCATCTAAAGTACAAGATGAACGTTGCAAGGCAAGCTCGAGGCGAGTGCGCATTTCAACCATTTCTACAGGTAAAACCAGAAAGTCATCAACGGCGATGCCGCCCACTTTAATAGAATTTTCTAGATTGTCACGGTCTAAAATTAAAATTGTACAAACCTGCTTATATACATTTTCAGACTTAACAATACTTAAAATCTCAAGCCCGCTAATATCTTCACTATTTTCAGCACAAATCAGCATATGCGGTGGATCATTAAAAAATCGTTCAAGCAATCTTTTACCACTGGTAAATACTTCCCAATGCACTTCATCGGCTTCCCATAATTCTTGGAAACAATCTATTAATTCATCATCAGTACAAAGAAGAAATATTTGTGGTTTTGTGCCCACAAAAGATTGAAGAATGCTTGACATATTACCTTCCAAAAGCAGGAAACATACCCTGCTTTTTAAATTCAAACCCTATTAGGTCAACAAGTTCACGTAAGTCATTTTGATCTAAACCTAAGTGCTTCAATGCATGTGGGTCAAGTTCTGAAACATTATCATCTCCAGATGAGCCAACTTCGTATAATCTTGTAAAAAAGTCACCAAGGTGTACCACTGAAGCAAGGGTTTTATGGTTTTCAGCCGCCATGGGGTTATGATGGTAAGCCATTGCCGCCACAATACCGGCAGGTAAGTTCCAATGGCCTGCAACCCATTTATTAACCCTTGGATGACCAAAACCTAGCATTAATTGTTCAGCTTCAATGGATAAAATATCCTCACTCTTTATAAGAGCAGTAATATCTTTATGAGCATCGGGTAATTGTATAGCAATAATAACCTTACCAAAGTCATGCAACAGGCCAGCTAGCATATACTCCTCAAAATCCTTAAACCTAAGAGTTTTGGCAATAACTTTGCAGGCAGTAGAGCAAGAAAGGCTGTGGTCCCAAAGAGCAGCCATATGCTTGGTTACAATATCAAAAACAACAGCAGAAATTAAAATACCATGTACAGTATTAACTCCAAGCAAAACTAGCGCATTATGAATAGAGGCAATGCGACTTGGAAAGCCATAAATTGGCGAATTGACCATCTTTAACACACGAGCACTTAAACTTTGGTCTTGTGATATGGCCTCACCAACCTTAACAAGATTGGTACGCGGGCCATCCATAAGTGCCATAGTTTTTTGTAAAGCTACAGGTAAAGTTGGAATACCCTTAGCAGCAAGAACCTGATCTTTATAATTTGTTTCTAGATTTGGATCCATACTCTACACGCTTAATATAGGGTTAAACACGCTCACTAAAATGCCTAGTTAAAAAGGCTTGCATGGTTCGCATAAAAATATTTTCTTGATGATTTCTAAATAAATGTGGCATCCTATCAAAACATCTCTTGGCATCATAGCTACGCTCTGCATTAGGAACTGGGTTTCCAAGCACATTCACAACATAAATCCCAATGCCTTCGCATCTTCTAATGGATTCTGCAGTAAACTCTGAACCACAGTCTACCACAATTTCACCAGCAGTATTACGAATGCGACAAGCAGACTTCATACCAGGCTTTACTTCTTCAATGGCTATTTCTTGCATAATACTCTATATATATTAAAATTTTAAAGAAAACTTCATCGCCCTTAACCATTTTTAGCACAAAACTTAATAAAGGCCAAGCACAAAATATGTCAACTAATCAGAAAGACATAACATAAGCCTAAAAAGGTATACATATTCTCCAAGTAAAAATGTAAATCTATAGAGCTAATCTATACTTGTTTTATCATGCCAAGGCTGTATAACGCGCACCTGGCAACCTTTTAACAAGTCCAGATAACTCCATGCTCATAAGCATGGTTGTAACTTCATGTATAGGTTTATCTAGATCTTGGCAAATGACATCCACATGACTTTGACCATGACTATGTAAATATTTTAGAATACTTTTAACATGAGCTTGCTCAGCACTGCTAAATAAATCTAAATCTTGAATGTGTTCTTTTTCATCTTTGATTTGATTTAAGTCACCCTTGGCATAGCTTTTTACCTTAAGGGGGTCTATTTTAATGTATGGTTCTAACTGTTTAGACAAGTCGCAAAGTATATCTTCTGCGCTAAATACAACCTTAGCCCCTTGACGAATAAGGTCCTGACAACCTTGAGATGTAGCCGAGGTGGCCGCACCAGGTATAGCAAAGACATCTCTATTTTGCTCAAGAGCTTGGCGAGCAGTTATTAATGTGCCACTACGTAAAGATCCTTCAACCACAAGAACGCCAATACTAAGTCCACTTATAATACGATTACGGATGGGAAAATTTGTAGATATGGGAGCAGTTTTGGGTGCAAATTCTGAAATTACTAATCCATGATGCGTCAAATCATCATAAATATCGCTATTATTTTTAGGATAAATCACATCAATACCAGTACCAAGAACGGCAATGCTTTTACCAATTTTATGCAGTGAGGCCATATGAGCTATTCTATCAATACCTTGAGCCATACCAGATACAATGGTAATACCAGCTGAAGCTAAATCGCGTGTAATTTGTCCTGCAATCTCAACTCCTTCGGAAGTACATTTACGAGAACCCACAATGGCAAGGCATGGTGCGGATAATAAACTAAGATCACCTATGGCATAAAGCATGGTTGGTGCATCAATAATTGTACGTAGTAATGACGGGTATTCTTGATGATGCCACATAAGCATGTGGGCATTGGTAGTTTGGGCCATTCGCCATTCACCAAGGGCTTCATCTCTCCAAGAGCCAGAAGATATTTTGCTAGTTTTATCCTGCCCAAGGCCTATTTTATCCCAGCAGTCAAGTTGTTGTATAGCCTTATAGGCAGAACCAAAGTGGCGCAAAGCACGCGCTGCTATTCTTGGACCTATACCTTGGCTATACTTTAATGCCAAGGTAGCCCAAAATTCAGCGCGGTCTTCTTGGCTTAAATTGTGCCAAAAATAATTTGTCATTTCTGTCATATAGCCTTCACTTAAAGCTAATACAAATACTAGCTAAATACAGGTCATAATAGACTGATAAGACAATTGAACGCGTAATTAAATATTCTTATTACGCGCCACCTTAGCCGCATTGGAACTTGGAAAATCGCTCATAAGAGCTTGATATTGCAATCTTGCATTTTCCAAGTCACCAAGCTTTTCGTAGGTCATACCAGCCTTCAACAAGGCATCGGCAGTCTTATGATGCTTTGGATAAGCTGTGCTCACTTGTTTAAAAGACAACAAGGCATCGGGGTAGTTTTGTTTAGCGTATTGACTTTCACCAATCCAATAATAAGCATTGGGGGCTAAACGACCATTGGGGTATTGCTGCAAGAAATTATTAAATAATGTAATACCTTGATCAAACTTTCCAGCCAAAACTAAATCTAAAGCAGCCTTATAGGCAGCTTGCTCACCACTTACAGCACGGGCTGGTTTTGCTTGCGTCACAGGTGGTGATGTTGGCATGGGTTGGGCTACAGGAGGTTGATTTACTTGGGTATTGGTATTAACAACTGGCATAATAGGTGTTGCCACGGCTGTTTGTACAGGCTGAGCTTGAGTTTGTATGGGGTTAGCTTGCATAGGAGCAGTTTGAGCTGGTGGATACATAGCACTTTCTGGTGGTAGAGATAAGGATGTAGAAGAACTTGGCTGAGCTAATGTACCCATTGGAGCTCTACTGGCTGTAGCAGTGGGGGCTGCATCTTTTTTCTTAATTAAGACTCCTGAGCTTGTATCTGGGCTAACAACAGAAGATGCTACTGGCCCTGAAGATTTTATTACTGGGGTTGGGCTTGGGTTTGGAGCATAGGCTGCTGGAGCTTGGGTTACAGGTGGCTGACCCACTTGACCCATGGGAGCCTTGGCTGCAACAGGTTGGCTTACAGGAGTTTGTCCCACAGGGTTTATTTGGTTTGGCATAGGAGCGGCGGTTGGTGCGTTTTTAGCATCACTCATAGGACTTACATAGGCTACAGGCGGAGTTTGAGCAGTAGCAGGTGCTGGCTTAGGACGTGCAGTCATCCCAGTAGGGCGACCGGACTTATTATGCACATCATACACTCTTGAGTTTGATTCTTGCACATTGCTATCAATGGTGGCTACGCGTTGTTCAAGATTGGCAATACGATGTTCCATTTCAGTCATATTATTTTGACTTTCAACCATACTATCAGTATTTTGAGAAGATTTTGCACAAGCTGATACCAATGGACATAGCAAGAATATCAACCCTAGAACCTTTTTTACATTACAATCTAATATATTTAACTTTTTCACGCTATACTCCTTTCAAAAACACCTGCTTTAAGACCATTTAATATGTCATATTCTTACATATACAAAGAGTTTATACCATAAAATGTTTTTCTTTTCAAGATGTCTTGCGCTTAAAGATATTTTAAGGCAAAAATAAGCGCACACCACGAGGAGTTTTTTTATGACCAATGAAGGCCTTTTGCAAATGGCTATTATTTTACTTGTATCCGTACCGCTTCTAGCTATTGTAGGTATGCCTATTATGATTATTAGTGGACAAATATTATCCATATTACGCCAACGAACATCCTATGCTAAATGTGCCAAGCAAATAACAAAACTTGCTTTAATACTTAGTTTTATACTCTGTATTGTAGGGCTTGGCTTTTTATGGCTACGACTTGGTCCAACCATTCTTACATTAATACAGCAAGCCTCCAGTCAAATGACAACAAGTACAGAATTGCACAATCTCACTTGGACACAATTATTTAGTGCCAACCCAAATGTTGTGCATATACAAGCCGATGCTATTTTGTGGCTTACCATGCTTTGTGCAAGTTTACTAATGCTAGCGGTCTATATACTTTGGCCTTCGTGGGAAGATAACCGCCTAGTTCACCAAAGCATTGCTCTAGTAAGTAGCTTTTGGTATGGCCTTGTAGTTTATGGTATATTGTGCATTATTAGTGCAGAACATGGGCTAAAAATTGGTATGAGCTATCCTCAAAGTTTGGGAGCATTATTTATGCCAAGCTTTGAATCTAATTTTTGGAATAGTGCACCATATCTTCCCCCACTAGCTTTTGCGCTTTGCGGTGGTATGGTTTCGGTGTGGCTTATTATAAGACGTAATATTGATGATTTTGGGCGCGATTACTATGCCAGTATGCTCAAATGGTGTGCAGCCTGGGCGCGTTCAGCTTGGTTTATTTTATGGTTTATACTTACGGGCACAACGGCTTTTAAATGGATAAATAGCTTAAAGCTTGAAAATTATTTGACTTCGCCTGAATTTTTGCATGGTGCATTATTCTTACTTTTGTGGCTAATTCCAGGTATTTTATGGACCTTAGTCTCCCGTAGCGAAACACCATTAAGGCACAAAATGACCTTGGTTTTAGCCTTTGTGCTTGGCATGTGCATCATAGCCCCACTTTATATAGGCTTACAAGCCATTTAAGCTAGTATTAACGGTTATACTGTTTTTTCCATTCATCTAAGAACAGTAAACTTGTTTCAAGCTTACCAAGTGCGCCACTACGTTGACGAATACGTAAAATAACATCCTCAAATGCGGCATCTTGAGGTAGGTTTAGCTCAATTAACAATTGAGCTAACTCCGTTTGCATTTCTGCTGGAATTTCACTGGGCATGGACGCAATTTCTCTTTTCTTCCATGGCCCGCATCTTTGCTCCATAAAGTCCAGTAAGCTTTGCATACGATGCTCATAAGTATGATTTTCAAGCACATGTAAGCGGGCTGACTTTGCAATGATTTCACGCTCTTGGTCGTGGGCTAGATAATAGTTAATTTTTTCATGCATTTCTTCAATATTACTAAATAGTCCAAGCATATCTTCACTAAATAAATCCGCCATAAGTGAGCGTTTATCTACCACCTGAAACGCCCCAATGGCCGCAAGTTCAAAGGTACGCGGGTTCACAAAATCACCTGCCGGCACAAGCTCCATTGATTGCACACTAGAATGCAAATTAATATTTATTTTTGTAGCATTATAAATAGTTACGGCATCTTCTGCGCTAATACGTGCACCACTTTGTTGCACATGCTTTGACAACATAGAGGCGCCATCCCACTCTGTACCCCAAATCTTAAAATTACGCCCCACAAGGCTTTTGAATGCCACTCGTCTATTGGGATAACCTGCTCCCAAAAAGGCAATATCTGCACCAAATCTTTTTTGTTCTTCAAGGCTTAACTCACGCGGGCAATGAAAACTTGGTAAGGCAGCCATAGGTAAATATAGGGCATTTTCTTGCCCAACTTCACGCAAGAGACTGAAAAATGGTTCTTTTTGAATTATGGCAAAAACATCATATAAAGGAGCAAAAGCACGCCAATAGGTAAATATATTATGGTCTTCTACAAACCACATGGCTGTTGGAATGCCCATTTTTTGCAAACGGCGCAAAGCATTTCTGCTCATGGGAGCTTGTGCAAGACTTATGACA
Source organism: uncultured Desulfovibrionaceae bacterium (assembly GCA_964368845.1). GTDB lineage: Bacteria > Desulfobacterota > Desulfovibrionia > Desulfovibrionales > Desulfovibrionaceae > CAYJAD01. The sequence goes on along the minus strand of CAYJDF010000048.1, from coordinate 6,871 downwards.
CAATCTGGCTCAAAACTTTCCACTTGAGCTATAATAGCTTGGGATATAAATTGTAAAAAGCTACCTTCCAGTTGTTCTAAGCGTTTAGTTGTTATATTTAGATTTTTTAGACCTGCATAAGAAGCATGAAAATGTGGCGCGTGAAAAACTTCAACACTATGCCCCAAGTTACGTAAAGCCTGTACGCAATAGTGCCCAATAGGTAGGGAACCTCCATAAAAAGGTAATACTACAAGAATACGCAAGGGTGACATTTAGGCCTCCTCTATGAAAGCATGAGTATGGTCAATCATCCAATCTGACTCATCATAAAAAATTTCAGCCATTTCGTTTGGTATTGGTACATGTGGCAAGGCAAAGCCACACTGTTCTGCAAGAGTGGCACGCAAACTTAAACGCCTTTTTGCATAAATATCCTCACCTAAACACAATTGCCAAGTACTGCCAAGTTCATCAAGACATGAAGTGTAGTGCACCAAATGCTTAGCAAAAGCCGAAGTAACAGTCGGAGCATTGTTTTTATCTTGCGCTGTATCCAAGGCCTTTGCATTAAGTGCACGCAACAACTCTCTGGACTTAAAATCTTCCAAACATCTGGTATTAATAGGACATGGTGCAGATTCAAGACAAGGAGCACACTCATAAACCGACTGCCAAACTCCATGCCCCTCACCATATGGACCAGTTTCGTGACACCAAGCTGAAGATAGAAAAAATGCCTGCACAGGTACGCCTAGATGCGCTGCCAAGTGCATAATACCAGTATCTGGAGTTAGGAGAACATCTAAATCTTGCACAGCATCCACAAGACCAGCAAAACAAGTTTTACCACTTAGGTCTTGTACCTTATCCAACATATTCGCGGGCATTTGTCGCTTTAATTGGCGCGCCACAGTACTTTCTGATGCACTACCAAGTAAGTATATGGCAGGCCCACCCATACGCTCAAAAAGTGTTCGCAAAATGGGAGCTAAAACCATAGGCGGTAATGAGCGACGTGCCTCACGTCCAGATAGAGCAACTCCAATGCCCTTACCCCCAGCCTTGGCCTTGGGGTTAACATCTGCTGGGTTGCAAGGGCTTCTATCAAAAAAAGCCCAAAAATCCACGAGATTGATAGGGCTTATGACGCGGTTTTGTGTCCACGTAAAAGCTTTACGAATCCAAGGTGAATGCACAGCTTGGGCTGCGTGCATTTTATAACCTATCACTTGTTCCGCTTCAAAAAATCTGGCCAAGGCACGATTTAACCCTGCATGATTTAAATTATATACTGCATCAAAATTATGCTCAGCTATACTTTGCAATGAGTTATGCACTTGCTCAAAACCAGATGGGCTTGGCAAAACATGAGCTGGTAATGTGTGCAAAATGACTTTTGGATATACAATCTTTGCTAACTTTTCTAGTGATTGATCAATGCATAGATGTACTTGACCACGCAGCTCAAGACTTTTGATAAGTCGCTTGGTCTGCACAACATCACCAAAACGGGCCAGCTGTATAATCAAAAATTGTTTCATATGGGTTTGTTATTATACAAAAATCTTGCAATGGCAAGTTAAATTAAGTTTTTAATTTAGGAAGTAAGATTATTCTATTTTTATGAATGACTATTTTTAATTTTACTTAAATTATTACCTTTTAGTGTAAATATATGGTTTTGTTTTTATACATATATGTGTCCGCTCCACCATACCTTGGCAAACGAGCAAAGAGTTAAGAAACTTAAAGCACACTATTAGCTTGTATACTTATAACAACAGTTCCTTTTTTTAAATAAGCAGTAATTTTACCAGGTAATTCAAAAGTAATATTACCCCTGCCCTGCTCAAAAGCATCATCAAGTTCAAGCAAGGTTTGGGCTCTGGCCTGCCCCATTTTTATATCAATACTATTTGAAATAAGTAGCTGAATGGCATGCATGTATAAACGTAACCTTGTGGCTTTATCACTACTTTTTAATAAATCTGCAGGAAGTGTAATAGCTTCATTTACAATACTAATGTTATAATGCAAGAAAAGTTGTTCCATCATACCATGCCAATATTGAGCATCATAATTGGCAAATCTCCATAGCTCTCTAGCTTTTTGCTCAAAAGAAGGATTTTCGGCTTGAATTAGTGGCATAATATTATTACGCACTCTATTGCGTAAAAATGTATCATCATCGTTGCTTTTATCATGAGCAAATCCAAGCCCAGCATGTTGTAACAAATTATAAAGACTATTTTTATCTTGTAATAAAAGCGGACGTAAAATATGACGTTTATTATCCACAGCAGCCATACCACCAAGAGCTGGCCAACCACTACCACGCATTAAGCGCATAAGTATATCTTCTTGTAAGTCTCCAAGATGATGGGCTAAACATATCCAACTTGCATGACATTTTTTTCCATATTGCTCAAGATAATGATAACGTTGCAAGCGGGCCATTTCTTCAAGACCTTTTTTTTGCTCCGCTGCACATTTAGCCACATCCACTTGCTGTATAAAACATTCAATATCCCATGCCTTACAAAGTGCAGCAATGGTTTTGGCCTCAAGAGTGCTTTCACCTCTTAACATATGGTCAATATGACAGACACTTAGGCTATGCTTATAGATGGGACGAAGCCAAATCCAAAGGCAGAGCAAGGCTAAAGAATCTACACCACCAGACACGGCTAACAAAAAATGCTTGCCCTGCAAATCAAGCTTTAATTCAGAATCTAGGAAATTACGCACATTGCGCGAAAGAACACGGGTTTGGGTTGGTTGGCTAGTGAAAGCTGGAATATTTTGTGGAAAACTAAAGGCATAGGCCATGTATAATCCTTAGTCTTGTATCAGTAAACTATCCACATAACGCATCATATATTGCTCTAGCTCAGGCCTTGCATAACTAACGCAATTACAATGCAAAACTCCCTTAGCCCGCACCAACAACTCTAAATGCAAACTTTCATCATCAATTTCTAAAGCCATAACATATGGGCCGCATTGTTTATTATGTTCACGCTGAATATCATTGAATAAATCTTCAGGTATGGGCAGCCAAAAAACTCCATCTACGCCACTGTCCAAAGACATGGCTTGAAGCTGCTTAATAATGTTTTGGCATTGGTCGCAAGTTAGTTCATCAATTACATAGGTGCGCATATTATTTTTTGTATAAGTTACTGGTTTTATCTTCGTTGTCTAAATCAAAAATTCGCCGCACAATATTAATACGTGGAGCTGTGCCCTCTTCAGACATGGTCCCTCGCTTTAAGAAGGCAATGGGTGCGTGATTTAATTTCTTGGTTAAGGCAATAGTCATGGTTTCCAAGGCTTCACGAGTTTTATCATCCACTGCCCCAAGACGCTTTAAGGTGCGTTGCAGCTCCTCAGCTGCTAAACTTTCAGCTCGCTGAATTATATCTACAATAGTTGGTTGCACATCTAAATGCCTTAACCAATAACAAAAAAGGTCAACTTCTTCGTCAACTATATGCGCAGCCTTTACTGCCTCATCACGACGCCCAGCTAAATTTTCCTCCACCACTTCTTTTAAATCATCAATATCATATAGGTAGATATTTTCAAGTCCATTTACGTCTGGGTCAATATCCCGCGGAACGGCAATATCGATAAAGAACATAGGCTTATATTTGCGCTTTTGCAAAATAGGTTTAATATCTTTTGCCCTAATGATAGGTTCTGGTGAACCAGTGGAAGTAATTACTATATCTACATCAGTTAAATGATTAACTAAATCTTCAAAGGCAATGGCAGTACCATTAAATTGCTTGGCAAGCTCCTTGCCACGTTCAAGAGTACGATTTGCAACATAAATATGTTGTATGCCAGCTTGCAAAAGATGAGTTGCAGCAAGTTCGGCCATTTCACCAGCTCCAATCAGCATGGCCCTATTTTCATGCATATTCCCAAAAATGCGCTTGGCAAGCTCCACTGCGGCATAACTAATGGATACAGCACTGGAAGATACGGCAGTTTCGGTACGCACACGCTTTGCCACAGAAAAAGCCTTATGTAACAGACGATTAATAATAGTACCAGTGCTCTTACTTTGTACCGCATTACGATATGCATCTTTAAGCTGGCCTAGGATTTGTGGTTCTCCCACAACCATAGAGTCAAGGCTTGAAGCTACGGTAAATAAATGTCGCACTGCATTTTTATTTTTATGAACGTACACATATGGACGTAAATCTTCACCATTAAAACCACAGGCTTTAGCCCAATGATTTAACAAATCATTGACAATTTGGTCTTCACCATACAAACAGCTAGAAATATAATTCTTGGCACAGGCCAATATTTCTACTCTATTGCAAGTTGACAAAATAAGAGCTTCGCCAATACTTTGCCCCCTAGGTATGGCCCAAGAGTCCACATTACAGTGCGCACTTAAAGCGAAGCGTTCGCGAACTTCCACAGCGGCACTTTTATGATTAAGTCCCATTAAATATATGTCATTATGCATATTATTGTCTTTCGGTAAAAGCGTGATGAGTGTCCATGAATGAGTTGACTATAAGCATAGAAAAAATACTTAGCCCAAATAAACAAATAGCCATAATAGCAGGTCTACGCCCGCGCCTACCCTGCACTACGCGCATATGGAAAAGCCAAGCATATAAAGCCCATATCACTACTGAAATAACTTCCTTTGGATCACCACTAAGGGTTTTACCCCAAGTGCTTCCAGCCCATAAAAAACCAGCTAAAATGCCCAAGGTAAATAGTGGAAAGCCTAGGCTTGCAGATATGGAATTAATTTTATCCAAAATATCTAAGGCTGGAAAATCCTGCCTAAAACCAGTGAGAGCTGATTTTGATTTAATTAATTTTTCCACATATATAAATATTAATCCAGCGGTAAAACCTAGGGTCATAAGGGCAAGACTTAAATAAAGACTACCAATATGTAGAGCATAAAATGGACCACCTAAGGTGCTAGGTAGGGTTACTTCAATTGTCATGAAGTTCCATGACATTAAAAAGAGCATAAGAGCTAGTGGAGTAATAAATATAAGTGGAGTTGTGCTACGCAATTTCCATTGCCCACCCATACCACAAATGACCATAAACCAAGCTAATATTTGCAAATATGCCCCACCACTTAAACCACCTGGCATAAGAGAATGGCTGCCGCGCATCATATCAAAAGTCTGTAAAGCAAAACCAACTATGGCTAAAAAACTTGCAAGAATACGCATACTTTGCTTTCGTAGCATAAGACCAATAATGCCAAAGACGGTACTGCTAGCATAAAGTATCATCACAATCATCATGCTTTGTTCAAATGACATCTTTAAGTAACTCCGTAATTTTATTGTGTAAAGCAGCAGGTAAATAGTTTTCTAAGAGCTGCTTTGAACGTATATTATCCCCTGCAGACATATAGTCACGCAAGGGCGAATTTACTAAGCTTCGAAATATTTGTGCATTATGCTCCGAATTATTATTCAAGGCAAGCAGTAAAGGGCGCAAGCGACCAAGCAAGATGGTCATGGGCGCGTGTGGATTTAGCCATGTTTCAAGTTCCGCACGTAAAACTTTAGCCCAAGCCGGACTCGCACCTTCTGTACTTAAAGCTGCCAGAAGAAAATTATCATCCTCTAAAGGAACTTTAGCCACAGCAGGTACAATAAAACTACCTGTACGTGGAGCATCTATGCAATTACATAGGATATTTTGCTCTGCACAAAGTTTTGCTATATTTGTATTTAGTTCTTTGTTTGAGGTGCAAGCAAACACAAGTCCACAACCTTGCAAGTGTTTTGGGCTAAAGTTTTCTTGTTCAAGTGTAATGAGTGAATTTTTAGCAAGTTCTTGCCATTGTGAGTCAAAGGGGCTTAAATCAATAACTAAAATTTGTTTTACATTAGCAGAAAGTAGGCCCTTGGCCTTACGCAAGCCAACCTTGCCAGCACCCACAATAAGGCATTTAATCTGGCTTATATCTAAAAAAAGCGGATAGTACATAATAATTACATAGTTTCTAACTAATATTCATAGACAATAATATATTTTTTTGTATTTTGGAAGTCATAAAAAAATTAAAAAAAAATCAAAAAATATTAATTTAAAAGGTACTTTACAAAAAATATAAATTCATATAATATGTTTTTTGTATTAACTTTTAATGCTATTAGAATTTTTTTTTATCAACCAGTAATCAAAAAGGAGTTCATATGAAAATTGTTAAGTTTGTTTTTGCCTTTGTATTTGTAAGTCTTATTACCCTTGCATATATGCCCGTTCCTGCTCATGCCGCAGATGCTAGTAATAATTCAATCCTAATGTACTCATCTAGTAATGATTTTGCAACAGTACGCCAAAAGGCCTTAGCTTTTATCAAAGATAAAGACTTAACTTTATTTGCAGAGTTTGACCATGCTGAAAATGCTCTAGGGGTTAAAATGCCACTTGAGGCAACAACTGTACTAATTTTTGGTAATCCTAAGGTGGGCACTAAGCTTATGCAAGAATTTCCAGGCATTGGCATAGCCTTACCTTTAAGCATTCTTATTATGCAAGGAGAGGATGGCAAAGTTAGCCTAAGCTATGAAAATTTAGCCATGGCTTTTGCACCATTTGGCGTTAAGGCAGATAATCCTATCTTACTAAAAATGCAAGGTTTACTTAAAGCTCTTGCAGAAAACGCTACAAAATAAAAGTAAAAGCCAGCTAGTTTGACAAACAAGCTAGCTGGCTTTGATTAATATTATTATATTTTTTATTTAATCCTGCATGTCAAGCAATTGCTTAGCCTCACTTACAATACCCATGGCAGTAAGCCCCACTTGAGTTCTTAATTCTTGCTGTGTGCCATGCTCAATAAATTCATCTTCAATGCCAAGTCTTTTTATTTTTTGAC
>CAYJDF010000047.1:0-17087 GCA_964368845.1 uncultured Desulfovibrionaceae bacterium | reverse complement strand
AAATGCGTTTTTCAGCATCGATTACTTAGTCTATACAAGTGTCGATTACTTATACTTTCAACCACAAAAATTTCCGCTTTTCTTTCTGTCAGTCTTATTAAAAAACCATTGCTATTGTTTCATACTTATTGATCAGCGACTAAGACTTGTTTAAAACTATCTTTTGAGTCAATTATTCAATATTTATAATGAAATATGTATTTTTATTTAACATAAGCCCAATAGTGGAGTGAACATAAAAAAAACTCTTTTTACGCCATAACATAGTGTAAATTATTGTTATTTTTTAAAAACTGCTTGCGATTTTTTTATTTTAACATTATAAATATGGCAAGTCATAATATTTTTGTTCGTCAATTTATCTTACTACCTAATATTATAAGGTATGTTATAAAAAAATGAAGCGTTTTCTTAATTCTGCCCTGAGTCTTAAAATTAAGCTCCCCTTGTCTATAGTGATTATCGTTGCTATTACATTTGCAATTTCCACTGGTTTTACTCTATATAGTTTTACATCTGTAGTACAATCCGTACGTAGTAGCCATTTGCAAAGTGCTGCAGATGTTATTGCAGAAAATATTGCCACTCAAATTCGCCAGGCTGGGCGTGATATGGTTATGGTAGCATCATTACCCAATGTCCTACAAGCTGTGCAAATGCCACCTGCGGTTGAATATTCTGAGCAGTATGATGAACAGCGTGTGCATCTTACACGTTTATTTGAACGTGTTTTGTTAGCATATGGATATTACAATTCTTTTTATGTTGTAAATGAATTAGGGGAGTATTTAGTAGGCACAACTCCTCTTACTACAAATATAAGTAAAAGCCTTGCCAGTGAGTCTTTTAATTCAGCCATGAAAAAAAGTGGCTTTAGTATTGGGCCAACCATTTATAGTAATAAGGCTGATAGAGCTATTATACCAATTTTCCTTGAAATTGTTTACAATGGCTATGGTGGAGCCTTGGTCAGTTCTTTACATGTTCCAAAAATTGTTAATAATGCTCTAAATGAAGTCCCGCATAATGATATGACTCCTATGGTATTTTCGTTTAATCAAAATTCACCTATACAAATAACGTCTAGTAATAATACTTCTTTGAAGTTAGGGCCTTGGATTGAGCAAATTCGTGGCAAACGAAGTGGTGTTTTACAATTAAATATGGATGAAATAGAGTATACCATTGGTTTTGCTAAAGTTCCACAAACAGATCTTTATACTGTTACCGTTGCCACTAACAGCTATCTGTTAACGCCAGCTACTATTTTACGACAAACTACTTTAACTACAAATATTATAGCCGTACTTATTATTATGCTTTGTGTTTGCTATTTCACTATTCCAGTAGCACGTGATATTTCTTATTTAAGTCTTTTTGCTAGGTCAATTACAGAAGGTAAGGAGTCAACCCTCGTTTCACCAGTGCGTAAAGACGAAATAGGGCACTTGGCTACAAGTTTGGGGCATATGGTTACAACGCTTAAAGATATGGTTGTGCGCTCTGAGGCAGCAACTCAAGCCAAGAGTGATTTTTTGGCTTGCATGAGTCATGAAATACGCACGCCTATGAATGGTATCTTGGGCACTACGCATCTAGCCATGTGCAGTGATCCTGACGAAAAACAGCTAGGTTATTTAAAGCGCATTGATGTTGCAGCTAAAACCTTGCTTGGTGTTATTAATGATATTTTAGATTTTTCTAAGATAGAAGCCAATAAAATGGATATTAGTAATACCACATTTCGCATATCTACTATGATAACCTCCATGCAGGATATGTTACAGCCAAAGAGTGATGAAAAGGATATCACCCTTGAGTTTTCTGTTGCTGATGATGTGCCGGACGTTATCTTTAGTGACCCTTTACGTTTGGCCCAAGTTTGTATCAACTTATGTTCCAATGCCATTAAATTTACAGCTCTTGGTGGTGTGCATATGCACATCTCCTTAAAAGAAAGACAAAATGAAAAGCTTATACTCTTATTTAGTGTGAAAGATACAGGTATTGGTATTGACCTTGAAGACCAGCAAAATATTTTTGATTCTTTTGCCCAAGCAGACGGCTCTACCACACGTAAATATGGTGGGACAGGTCTTGGTTTAACTATTAGTAAAAGTCTTGTACACCTACTTGGGGGAGAAATTTGGGTAGAAAGTGCCTTACATCAAGGTAGTACTTTTTCTTTTACCATTAAAGCCATAGAAGGCTTTGAAGATGATTTAGAAGATGAAAAAGAAACTCCCCAAACTAGCAATTATACCATACCAGGATTAAAAATACTCTTAGTTGAAGATAATGAAATAAATCAAGAGATTGCCATTGAGGTGCTTAGTAGCATGGGTGCTACTGTCGTTCTTGCCAATCATGGAGCGGAGGCTGTAAGTATTTGGGAAAAGCAAGATGTTGATTTAATTTTAATGGATATACAGATGCCCATTATGGATGGTTTAACCGCTACTAAAGAGATACGTAAGAGTCTTAAAGATAGATCGCACAGTGTGCCTATTATTGCCATGACAGCCCATGCCATGACTGGTGATAAAGAAAAAAGTCTTCAAGCAGGGATGAATGATCACATTACAAAACCACTTAATATTGATGAACTATATAACGTATTACTCTTTTGGGGTACTGCCAGTAGGGCTGAAGAACCATCAGTGTGAGTAAGGTTAAAATAATGCTATTTTTTTGTGCTATAATTACAAATAAAAACTCAAAAAAATTAATGACTGGCGCTAAGCCAAAATTGTAAAGTTTGTCTTAATGTTTCAATGTCAATGGGTTTTGAGATATGGTCATTCATACCATGACTAATGCAAATATCCTTAACTCCCATCATGGCATGGGCTGACATGGCAATAATGGGTAAATGTTTATATTTTGTTTGTTCGCGTATTTTTTCTGTGGCGGTATAACCATCCATAACAGGCATTTGAATATCCATTAAAACTACATCGTAAGTATTTTCTTCTAGCATATCAAGGGCTTCTTGGCCATTTTGAGCAATCTCTAAAGTGTACCCCATGGATTGAAGTATTTCTTGTGCAACAAGTTGGTTAATCTCATTATCCTCCACAAGTAGGATGTGGGCTGAGCTTGATTCGTTATCAAAAAAACCTTCAAGGCGAATTTCATGCTTATTATCATGTGATGAATCTATGGCCAATGGGAATTTAGCTTCACAATAAAATGTTGAGCCATTGCCATATTCACTTTCTACCCAAATTTCTCCATTCATCATCGTGATAATGCTTTTAGAAATGGCTAATCCTAGGCCAGTACCGCCGTACTTGCGCGTTACGGTGTTATCTGCCTGAGTAAAGGCCGAAAAGAGATTTTCAATTTGTTCTGATTTTAGACCAATGCCAGTATCACGCACAGAAAACTTACAATGCAGTTCATTGTCATGTAAAGTACTCTGAATATGAAGAGCAACCCCACCTTTGTTGGTAAATTTAATGGCATTACTCAAAAAATTAAGAATAACCTGTTTTAGGCGCACTGGGTCACCCATGATGAGAGTGTCTGAAAATTCACCTTCATCAATATCAAGGCTAATATTTTTTTTCTCTGCGAGGTGATTTAATAAGTTATGCATTTGTGATGCAATTTCGTGTAAGGTAAAGGGTATGTACTCCATGTCAAGTTTACGCGCTTCAATTTTTGAAAAATCCAAAATATCATTTATAATACGCAAGAGTTCAGTGGCAGAAAATAAAGCCTTTTGAACAAAATTTGTTTGAATAGCGTCAAGTGTAGAACGCTCAATAAGGCGCAAAAGACCTATAATACCATTCATGGGGGTACGTATTTCATGGCTCATATTGGCAAGAAATTCACTTTTGGCACTGGCACTTTGTTCTGCTGCTTCTTTCGCATTTTGAATTTCTTGAAGCATACTCTTAAATTCTCGCAAATCACGCAAGTAGGCCACAGCAATGTCTTCACCATTTAGTTTAGCATGAATAAGACTAATTTCTACAGGTAATGGCTCACCATGAATATCTTGATGCATCCATTCAAAATGATTATACCCCTTGGCAAATGTTTCGTTAATAACAGCTTCAACCTTCATCTTAGAAGATGTACCGTCAGGTTGTATGGAGGTTGAGAGTTTTCTAAAGTTTTGTATCACTTCTTCTTTATTAGAGGCACCAAAAAGCTTAACGGACTCGGCATTACAGTCAAAGAGTTCATAATTTTTGTTCCAAAAGTTTACTGCCACAGGCATGGTGTCAAGTATAACCTCTCTTGTTTCTGTGGCATCTGCTGCTTCTCTTTGGCTAGCTTTAAGCTCCCGTAAATCTTTTGTATAGCCAACAACTATGTCTTCACCGCGTAATTGTTTACGAATAAGTGTTATTTCGCAAGGTACAAGTTCACCATTGAGTTTTTGATGCATCCATTCAAATTGGCAGTAACCTTCGTCAAATGCTTTTTTTATTCTTGCATGGGCAGCCTCTATGGAAGGTTGACCATCAGGTTGGAACTTAGGTGAAAGTTGATAGAATTTTTCTATGTATTCTTCAGGACTTGCAAGGTCAAAAAGCTCAGCAGCAGCTCTATTGGATGCAATATTTTCAAAATTTGTATTCAAAATATTAGCCCCAAGAGATATGGTGTCTAACATGATTTTGATATATTCAGAAGCTGCAGCAGCTTCTTGTTGGCTTGCTTTAAGTGCTCGTAAATCTTGTGTATAGCCAACAACTATATCTTCACCGCGAAAAGTTTTGCGGATTAGTGTTATTTCACAAGGTACCGGCTCACCATTGAGCTTTTGATGCATCCATTCAAACTTACAGTATCCTTCATCAAATGCTTTTTTTATTCTTGCATGGGCAGCCTCTATGGAAGGTTGACCATCTGGTTGGAATTTAGGTGAAAGCTGGTAAAATTTTTCTAAATATTCTTCAGGGCTTGCAAGGTCAAAAAGATCAGCGGCGGCTCGGTTGGAAGCAAGGTTTTGAAAATCCCTATTCCAAATATTAGCCCCAAGGGATATTGTATCTTGCATGATTTTGAGATACTCGGCAGAGTCTGCAGCTTCTTTTTGACTTGCTTTAAGCTCTCGTAAGTCCTTTGTATAGCCAACAACTATATCTTCGCCGCGAAATTTTTTGCGAATTAGCGTTACTTCGCAGGGTACAAGCTCGCCATTAAGTTTTTGGTGCACCCATTCAAATTTCTCATAACCTTGCTTAAAAGCTTTTTGTATATGCTCGCGGGCGCATTCGCTGGTGAGCTTACCATTGGGTTGGAATTTGGGATTTAACTTTGCAAAATTTTTACGATAAGTGCCTTTGTCTTGGAAGTCAAAAAGGCGCACGGCTTCCATACTAATATCATGTAATGTACCATCAGCAGACCAAATATGTGCAGCAATGGGCATAGTGTCTAGCATAAGCTGTATACGCTCTTGGTTCAGTTGCATATTGATTTGCGTTTCATTAAATTCATCAAGCTTTTGTGCTAAGGCCTTTTCCAAGTTTTTTTGGTTAGTTATGTCAACAATAACCCCAACGCTTCCTTTTTGCTCACTATGTGGCACGGCAAACCCAGTGCATGCAAATAGAGTTGAAGTTTCTTTTTTATTACAAAAATATATTCTTTCGCAACTCATCTTGCTAAGATTTTGCACTGTATTTATAGCGTGTTGATGATAGCTTTCTTGTTCCTGTGCTGAAAAATAGTCTAATTCTAATATGGTTTTATTAAGCACATCTTCTTTGTTAACTAGGAAAAAATCTTCATAAGCCTTATTCACCATATATAATACTCCTTTCTCATCTTTAGCAAAAATAGGAACAGGAATATTGTCAACTATGGCTTCCATAAAATTTAATTTTTTACGTGTAGCTTCTAGTTCTGTCTTTAAATCATTATAATCATTGTTTGAATAATCGGTGGTAGATATGTTGTCTTCTGGTGGTAGCTTTTTCATAGTAAATTAGTAGGTTTATGGTTCAAAATATGCTAAATTAAATTATTATGTCTTTGTACTTAATTTTGTATTTGTGTCAAGACTATATTATCTAAATTTTTTAGTCGGATTGCCATGGCGTAAAATAATCCAAAATTAACTTCTAGTGACCTCAAAGAGAATATTTGAGGTTTATAGTGTCTTTTGAAAAAAGTATGAAAATATGTTTTGCATATTCGACTAAAGTACAATGTTATAGCTGCTTTCATGCTATATAAGGCTTAGCAAATTTAATTGCGTAATAGTCTTAACTTGACTTTGCATGTCAAATGGTGCAAAAGAAACGTCAAGTTGGTAATTATCTTTGATTTCCAGCATATAGGAGAATTTATGCTTTTGCGTGTTATTGGTATTTTGATTATGATATTATTTTGTCACTATTTTAGTATAGGTCCAAGTTTGGCCAATACCCAAGAAACACAGCTTAAAAAAGTAGGAGTCTTTGTATTTAGACTTGGTGATTCATATATTAACTTGGTGACAAAAGCCATTGAAAATACATTGCAAGGCAAAGTGCATGTGGTGGTATTTGATGCTAAGCAGGATCAGGTTTTACAAATTGATCAATTAAATAAGTTTCTTGAAGAAGACGGTCATGCCATAGCTATGAATTTGGTAGATGTGAAAATTGGGCGTGATGTGTTAAATGCTATTCGTGCTGAAGATATGCCTGTTGTTTTTTTTAATAAAGAGCCAGATATAAATAGCTTATTAGATTACCCTAAGGCTCGTTATGTGGGGTCCATGGCCCAACAATCCGGCCTATTGCAAGGTGATATAATTGCTAAACTTTGGCAGGAGAATGCACATTTTGATCGCAATAATGATAAGGTGTGTAATTTTATTATGCTGCAAGGAAATATTGATAACCCCGAAGCTTTGGTGCGTAGCAAGCTTAGTGTGCAGAGATCGCGTAAACATGGTGTAAATATGCAGCAAGTTGGAGATACCATACTTTGTGACTGGGACGAGGACTGTGCCTATAAAGCATCCAAACTTGTGTTGAATACTAATTTACATAAAGTTGATATGGTTATTTCTAATAACGACTCCATGGCTCTTGGGGCCATAAGAGCCTTACAAGATTATAATTTCAATGTACCTGGTACAGACAACATTATTCCGGTGGTAGGCATTGATGGCTTAGATGAGGCAAAGCAAGCCATAGCCCAAGGCATAATGCATGGTACTGTTATTCAAGATGCACAGGGCATGGGCCATGCCGTGGGAACTATGATTTTAAATGCCTTAAATAATAAACCTTACCTCGATGGGTTACCGTATACATGGGGTGAGAATGAAATAGACATTCGTATTCCTTACCACCAATATCGACTAGAGAATTAATGCAAAATTTCAACTATTTAGCAAAGATAATATGGAGATGTTATGAAAGTTAATGATAAAGCTAAGATTGATGTAAAAGCCCTTAATGACTATTTTCACCATAGCGATTCTTTTGCCACACGCCTTGGTATTGAAATTGTAGAGGTAGGGGAAGATTATGCTGTTGCTACCATGCCCTTAACAGAAACTCATCGCAATGGTATGGGTAATGCACATGGCGGGGCTATTTTTTCACTTGCCGATATGTCCTTTGCAGCAGCAGCTCATGCCAGCGGGCTTTTTTTTGTGAGTGCGCAAGCTAGCATTTCTTTTCTTGAACCTGGGCGTGTTGGTCCACTACGTGGGCGTTCTACCAAGGTAAGATGTGGAAAAACTCTTGGTATTTATGATGTTCGTATTTATGATGCTGATGATACCTTGGTAGCCATAGGCACAGTTACAGGTTATAATACTAATATACCCATAGAGGAATTAGATACTTATAAAGCTATGACTTGCGCTCTTAAATAAATTTGGGTCATAATACACTAGAAAGGTTAAATATTTTAGGACTATGTTGACATGTATATGCATATGTTATAGTATGTTCTACATTATATAGATTTGTGTAAAAAAATAAATTATATTTTATAAGATATTTATTTATATTGACTATGTAATAAGTGTGTTTAGCAAAAGAGTAATTTAACTGCATTAGGTGTTTAATGTCTGAGCAAAAGCGTAATACTAATCAAGATGTGTCAGGTGAGAAATTGCATGATTTGTCGCCTAAGCGTGTGCAAGATATGCCCATGGTAAATTATAGTGAGGGTATTCATAGTATCTTACACAATTCTGATACGCCCGGACATTCTTTTGATGGTGAAGCTAAGACAATTTATCAAAATAATCTCTATCGTGTATCGGCTTATGTATTTAGTGCCAACATCATACTTATTCTTTTGGCAAGTATTGCATTAGATTTTTATGAACAACATTATAACATTATCCTACCTCTTGTAGCACTTTTAATTCCTGCTATTTTTACATTTTTTTGGCTATATGATAAAAAGCGTAATCCTGCTATTCCATTAATATTTCTAGGTTGTTCAGCTACTGTACTATGTGCCTATATATTAATTGGTGATGGTCCATCTGATGGTAGTGCCGCTCTTTGGGTGAGCATATATCCAAGCACTGCCATTTTATATCTAGGTTTACGCTATGGAACTGCAATGTTCATCGCATTTTATGCATTTCTCTTGGGGCTTTTCTATACACCTCTTGGGGATGTAGTGATTGTGCCCTTAAGCGAATCTATGCAAATTAGGCTGTTAATGGTATGCTTTGCTAGTTTTGTATTTGTATGGTTTATTGAGTTTGCACGTTTTAAGACAAACCTTGCTTTGCACAAGGCTGCGCATCGTATTGAGCAATCTTCTTTAACGGATGCTTTAACAGGCCTTGGCAATAGGCGTGACTTTGATCGTAGCTTAGCTTGGACCATGGCGCGAGCTAGTCGTAATAATGTTCAATTTTCTTTAGCTATATTGGACATTGACCACTTCAAAAGAGTTAATGATACATATGGGCATGCTGTGGGCGATCAAGTTCTTACGCATATTGCTTCTGAGGTTGAAACGCAAATTCGTAATGCTGACCGTATGTTTCGTTGGGGTGGTGAAGAATTTGCCATAATTATGCCCGCAACCACCATGAATAAAGCCATGGCAGGGGCGGAGCGCATTCGTATGCATATAGAAAAAACCCCATTTTTATTGGGCAGTGAGCAAATTTTTCTTACTGTTAGCCTTGGCCTGTATTCAGGCACAGAAAGTTCAAACGCAAGTTATCCGATGCATATTGCAGATCAATGCTTGTATCGAGCAAAATCCACTGGACGCAATAAGGTTGTGGGTGGAGTTTAATCAATTAATTATTAGGAGATATTATGTCATTTTTACGTATATGTTTAATGGTACTTAGTTTAAGCTTGGTCATGGGAGCTTGTGCCCCCAAAAAGAGCACAAACATGATGAGCGAAAAAGAAGAGGAAATGATATCAGCAAAGGCTGATTGCTTTCAGCAGGCCCAAAGTATGTATAATCAATCTATAGATCCTGCCGATGCAAGTGGCAATATTTATTATTCCACTTGTATGCAGAGTAAATATGGGTATACCTTGGAACAAATAAGGGCTATGGATTATTAATAATATATCAAGCCTAAAAAGTTATTTGTTAACTTTTTAGGCTTGTTTTTTTGCTTAAAAATTACCCCATTTTTCAGAAAAAATATGCTCTTTTTCATAATTATCTCTAGGGGTAAAGTCTGTGATTGGATAACCACAAACCACTATACCAAGAACTTCGGCTTGCTTAGGTAATTCAAAATAGCTTTTAAATGCTTTGATGCGTGCTTCATCTGGATATACTCCTGTCCACACTGTACCAATGCCAAGTCCACGAGCTGCAAGTAACATATTTTGTATGGCAGCTGAGCAGTCTTGCTGCCAGTATCCAGGGTATTTTTCTGCACTTAAATCTGCGCACACCACAATGCATACCGATGAATTAACAGCCATTTGGGCGTATGGATTGTGTTTAGCAATAGTTGCAAAACTATCTTTATTGCGCACTACAATAAATCGCCAAGGCTTGGAATTACCTGCACTGGGGGCTACCATGGCTGCCTCAAGCATTTTTTTAACACTAGCATCATCAATGCTTTTATCACTAAATTTGCGTATGCTACGTCTAGTAAAGATGGCTTCAAAAAGGTCCATAATTATCCTGTTTATTTAGTTAGCCATGCTAACCAATGCGTTTTTAAATATTATTTAAAAAATTTACGTTACCTTCAAATACTTATTTGGGTAGTCAGAAGTTAACCTTTGTTTCTTTTAAGCAGTTACTACATTATGTTAGCTGTAAACTGATTAACGTAAGTCAGTAACGCGTTTTGACTTACTAAAGGTACGGGGCAATGAGCCTGCGTCAACAATTTTGATTTCTACTCTAGCCATGAGGGACTTGTGCATACGTCTTCCTACTGATGCTGCCAAGGCTTCATCATTAGCATTGCCAATACCTTCGCAACGCTCAAGAGATACACTCATGTGGTCAAGTGATTTATCATCGCGCTTTAACTCAATATGATATTCACCACCAAGTTCTTTGAATTGTTCAATAACATGACTAATTTGGCCAGGGTAAATATTAACCCCACGGAAAATAATCATATCATCACTGCGTCCAACTATTTTATCATGGCGTGGAATATGTAGACCACATGAGCAACTTCCAACAAGCATGCGTGATAAATCGCGTGTACGGTAGCGTATCAAAGGGCTTGCCTCCTTACAAAGGCTTGTAACCACCATCTCGCCCACTTCACCTTCACTAACTGGTTCTAAAGTTTCTGGGTTAATAATCTCGATTAAGAATAAATCTGGCCAGTAGTGTAAACCTTCATGGGCATTGCATTCTATGGCTGTGCCAGGACCATACATTTCTGTCATGCCGGCAATGTCGTAACTATTTTCAAGTCCTAGTTTTTCCTCAATAGCTTGACGCATTTTTTCACTGCGCATTTCTGCACCACAAATAACTTTTTTTAGCGAAAGTTTATCGCGTAGGTTTTGTCTTTCTACTTCTTCTGCCAAAAGTAGAGCCATAGATGCAGTGGCCCCAAAACAAGTTACTTGTAGGTCTTGAAGCAACTGTAAATGCATTTCTATATTGCCTGGACCCACAGGTATGGTAATGGCTTTCACTTTTTCAGAACCCAACTGGAATCCAGCACCAGCAGTCCAAAGCCCGTATCCTACGGCAATTTGCATGCGATCATCTGGGCCAACTCCTGCAAGTTCGTAGCATCTAGCCATTTGCAGGTTAAAAGTTTCAATGTCTTTTTGACTATAGGCAAGAATTTTGCGCTTTCCTGTTGTTCCGGAAGAAGCATGAACACGTACAACATCTTGCTCTGGCACACTCAATAAGGGTAGGGGATAGCCTTCGCGTAAATCTGTGGTATCGGTCATAGGTAGCTTGCGCACATCGTCCATAGTTTTAATGTCTTGAGGGTTTATACCCTTTAGCTTAGCGCGATATTGGCTTGAGTTTTGTGCATGATTTAAGGTCCAGCGCACTCCTTCCAATTGTTTTTCGATCATACTTTCTTGATCCATGGAATAGAGATTTGGGTCTTTTAGTAGTTGTAGATTTGAATTCATTAGCTTTTCCTTACACCTTGTTATTTGATTGATTTTTATACTCTAAAAAGGTAGGGTTTTCTATCATAAGTTATGGTTAATGGAAAGAAATTATTGTATACAAAATAATTTTTTTTTCTCTTTAAAATGTAAGGAGTTGTCGTGCGCGTATTGATTATTGGCTCTGGGGGTAGAGAACATGCCTTAGCTTGGAAGCTAAGTCAGAGCCCCAATGTTAGCAAGGTTATTGTAGCCCCTGGTAATGGTGGGATCGAGGCAGATGATTTTCAAACTGTACCCATTGCTGTGGATGATATATCCGGACTGGTATTTTTTGCGCGGAATAATAATATTGACTTGGTTGTGCCTGGGCCTGAATTATGCTTGACCCTTGGTATTGTTGATGCCATGCAAGATGCTGGTATTAAGTGCTTTGGGCCGGATAAATATTGTGCGCGTCTTGAGGGTAGCAAAACATTTGCCAAGGCCATGATGTCGCAAGGCAATGTGCCAACGGCCCGTGGAGCGCATTTTAATAATTATAATGCTGCTTGTAACTTCGTGCGTAGTGAAGGTGCCCCATTAGTTATTAAGGCTGATGGTTTAGCTGCTGGTAAGGGAGTTGTTGTAGCTCAAAGTGTGGATGAAGCCATTGCTGCACTTGATAACATGATGCGCGATAAAGCTTTTGGCGATGCAGGCAATACTGTGGTTATTGAAGAATGCTTGGTGGGTGAAGAAGCGTCATTGCTTTGTTTTTGTGATGGCAAACATGCCATAGCTTTGCCTTCAGCACAGGATCATAAACCAGTATTTGATGGAGATAGTGGACCTAATACTGGTGGTATGGGTGCTTACTCTCCAGCTCCCATAGTGAGTGATGATCAAATACAAGGCTTGGTTGAAATGACCATCATGCCCATTTTGCGCGCTCTTGGTAATAGCGGACATATGTTTAAAGGTGTATTATATGCAGGTCTTATGATTACCGCAGATGGACCAAAGGTATTAGAATATAATACGCGTTTTGGTGACCCTGAGTGTCAGCCATTGCTTATGCGCTTGCAAACTCCGCTAGATACTATTATGGATGCCTGCATTAGAGGTGTGCTTAATGATATTGAAATTAAATATACAGAACAAGCTTCACTTGGTGTAGTACTGGCGGCAGAGGGTTATCCCAATACCCCTGAAGCTGGCATGAGTATTAGCGGTATTGATGAGGCCAATGCCATGCCTGGAGTGAAGGTATTTCATAGTGGTACAAAGTTACAAGATGGTGATATTTTAGCAAATGGTGGACGAGTACTTTGCGTAACAGCCCTTGGTGATGGCCTAGAAGATGCTCAAAAAACTGCTTATGCCGCACTTGATAAAATACATATGGACAAGGGCCATTATCGTAAAGATATTGGAAGTAAAGGTATTAAACATTTAGAGGAAATAAAATGAAAAAAGTAGCGATATTTATGGGCTCCATTTCTGATGAACCACAAATTAGCCCTTGTGCCGACATATTAAAAAAATTAGACATACCCTTTGTTTTTACTGTGACTTCGGCCCATAGAACTCCTGAACGTACTGAGAAGTTGGTTGATGAGTTAGAAAAAGATGGTGTGGAAGTATTTATTTGTGCTGCAGGCATGGCAGCACACTTAGCTGGAGCAGTTGCTGCACGTACCATAAAGCCTGTTATTGGTATTCCAGTATCAAATGCAGCCCTTGCCGGTATGGACGCTCTTTTTGCTACAGTGCAAATGCCCCCTGGATTCCCGGTGGCAACTGTAGCCACAGACAAAGCCGGTGCACGCAATGCTGCATGGTTGGCTGCACAAATTCTTGCCTTGCATGATGCAAAGCTTAAACAAAAAATCCTTGATGCGCGTGCCGAATTTAAGCTTGATGTGGAAAAGGCTGGCAATGAGGTGATGCAAAAATATTCTAATTGAAATATATAATGCGTGGGAATATATAATAAATACACCTAATCGTGGTAGGGTCGTGCTATACAACCGTTTGCATAGTACAACCCTACCCAATCAGGTACAATTTCCTTGTATTCCCGTTAGATAAAAAAATCAAGTCTAAAAGATAAAAAAATAAAAAAAATTAGAGAAAATTTAAATAAAGTCTAAAGAAAAATATTGCCAACTAAATAGTCAAACGTAAAAAACATGTTTCCACGTATTTTTCAAAAAGGCACGCTGGCTCCAAATACCGCTTAAAACCTTGCTATATTTTTAAGGGCCGACTAAATGTGATAAATAAATTTGTATGGAACAAATTTTTATAGATTAAAATTAAAATCCTGAAAAATCCAATACTTGATTAAGAGATGTCTTTTTAGCAATAATTTGTTTACCCTTGATTTCGTGGCGATTAAGAGTCCACTCCTCAAGGTCAATATAATCTATTTTACCTAGGCTATTTGCTTGCAAAAATCCTTGTAATTTTTGCAATACTTCATCAAGTGGAAAGTACATGCCCTCATAGCTTATGCGTAGCAAGTCTTTTTCAAAACTTATAGTTTCTTCATCTTGATTATCAGTGGGCATGAGTGGAATTAATCCCTCCATGAGGCTTTGATTGCATGGCCAAATATGCCCATAAACCTTTATAATAATATGCTCGGCCATAATTTATTTTAAGCAAAAGTTACGTTCACGTGCATGCATAAGTCCTTCACAATCACCAAGAGCACAAGCTTGTTCAAAGTCATCACACATGGTGCTATAATCCTCAAGTACTAATGCAATAGCCCCGCGCGCGCGTAGCCAAGCTACCATTTGTGGCTTGTATTTTAGGGCAATATCTAAATCTGTCATGGCTAGTGCTGGTTGCTGTAAGCGCAAATGTCCAAGCCCGCGCACATAATATGAACGTGCTCTTTCTGGATTTAAGGCTAGAGCATGATTAATATTTTGTAAGGCTGTTTGAGGTTGATCCATCTGCAATTGCACTTCACCAATGGCTGCCCATAGTGCGGACATGGACGGAGCCAGTATCAGAGCATCTTTAAGTAATTGCTGTACTAAGGTTGGATTAGACCAAGTTTCATGGAAGTGACTTAGTGCAAGGTCATAAAGCCAAAGAGCCTCTAGATGTCGAGAAATATTGATTAATGCTTCAAGTGCATCGTGTTTGCTAAGGCTTTGTGCACTTTTTTGTATGCCGGCATGCACCAAGACAAGTTTTTGCCCTTTTTGGGCATAATCAATTAAAATTTCGATTAACTCCAAACGTAATTCTAATAGATCATGCTGTGATAAAATCTTACCTATGCTTTGTTCAGGGTAGTTTGACTTTGGAGTTAGGGTAATGGTTACACTCACATCACCAGCAAGAGCTGTTAAATCTATGGGTTTAGTATCTACAGTTAATTTATACAATTGTGCTGCAATGCTTAAGCGTAAATCAGCATCTATTAGGCTAAGGCTTATGGCTTTATTTTTTTTTAATTTTTCTTGCACTTGCATAAGTGCTTGAGTGTAAGCATATGACTTGGCGATTATTTTGACTGATTGCTGGCTTAGCTCATCATTAAAGGGCAGGGTGCAAGTATATTGTATATTATCAATATTAGCTTTTGCTTGCCTAGGGCTAATTATAGTAATTGCAAAAAAAAACAGCCCCAAAAAAATATATAAGTGCGGACGATATAATATCTTTAAGGGGCTGGTGTATAATAACATACTATTTTTGATTAATGGTTTGTGTAATTTTTTGCACACCTGGTTTAATTAACTCTTGTACAGTTTGGCGTAACAATTTTTCGGCCGTACTTTCAACGATAATACCTGTAACATTTTGGCTTGTGGAAAGACTTTCGGTTAGAATACGTCCAGAAGCATTAGATAAAACCACATCAACCTGTATGGTTGAGCGAAGTTCTGTTATGGAAATTTCTTGTAGCTCCGCTTGGTTTACCGTTCCTGTTACAATATATTGGGGGTTAGCTTTACGCGCTACATCTACACTTTCTGCATAAGATACTTGCAAGCCATGTCTACTTAAAGCATCAGCAAAGGAACGACTTATCCACTCTGGTACAGCTACAGTACTGGCAAATGTCGTATTGTTTTTACGCATACCAAGGTGGGTATGAGGCCGCTTATCAGCAAAAAGTACTATAGCTACAGTGGCGGCAGAAGGTGCAGGTAATACACTGCTATCTTTTTCTGGGTAGGTAAGGCGTACAGTGTCACTAGGGCCGCAAGCTGAAAGCATAAGCATAAAAACTAATGAAAACATGCTAATAATCTTACGATTAATCATTAAAAGTACCTCCGAAATTTAAAATCATCATGACAAAATCTATATTAATCTAGAATATTTCTAGATTATATACAACTTTACTATAATATGCAATGACATATTAGCTATAAAATTAGACCTTGGCATAATAGATTCTATGTTGTCTTTTGCTGTTGCTGGTCTTGTCAGTATGTTGATATTTAGGTATCATATGCTTATAAGGAGATTATATGTTAGACTTAAAATTACTTCAAAAAAATCCGGAGATTTTGCAGCAAGCTTTGCAAAAACGTCACTCTAAACTGGATGTTAACGAATTTCAAAGCTTAGATGCTAAGCGTAGAAGTTTGCTTACAGAAGTAGAAGCTTTAAAAAGTGAACTTAATACAGCATCGGCAGAAGTTGGTAAGTTAAAAAAAGCTGGACAGGATGCTAGTGCAACCATTGAAGTACTTGGAGAATTATCTAACCGAATTAAAGGTCTTGATGTGGAAACCGAGGCGGCTAAGGCTAATTTAGAACAATGGCTTTTGGGTGTGCCCAATATTCCTCATGAAAGCGTGCCTGAAGGTAAGGATGAGAATGATAATGTAGAAGTTCATCGCTTTGGCACTCCTTTTGTTTTTGACTTTACTCCTAAAGAACATTGGGAGATTGGTACAACATTGCAAGGTCTTGATTTTGAACGTGCTAGCAAGCTTGCTGGTTCGCGATTTGTGGTTTATCGCGGATGGGCTGCACGCCTTGAACGTGCTTTGGTTAGTTTCTTTCTTGATCAGCATATAAACAATGGCTATATAGAAATTGCTCCTCCTCTTATGGTTAATCGTAAAACTATGACTGGTACAGGGCAATTACCTAAATTTGAAGAAGATTTATTTCGTCTTCAAGGTTGGGAATATTACCTTATTCCAACAGCAGAAGTACCTTTAACTAATTTACATGCCGAAGAAATTTTAGATGAAAGTTCTTTGCCCATTGGGTATTGTGCTCAAACTTCTTGTTTCCGTTCTGAAGCAGGTTCTTACGGTAAGGATACCAAGGGTCTTATTCGCCAGCACCAATTTCAAAAGGTAGAAATGGTACGTTTTGCCCACCCAGATGATTCATATAATCAGCTTGAACTTATGCGTAAACATGCAGAACATTTACTTGAACTGCTTGAGCTTCCATATCGTACTATTGTTCTTTGTGGTGGAGATATGGGATTTGGCTCGACTAAAACCTATGATTTAGAAGTATGGCTACCTGGACAAAATACTTATCGTGAAATTTCATCTTGTTCTAATTGTGGTGATTTTCAAGCCA
>CAYJDF010000046.1:10386-17430 GCA_964368845.1 uncultured Desulfovibrionaceae bacterium | reverse complement strand
GCATAATAAAATTGAACTTATAGCTATACAGTGTTCAAACTATCGTAGTTATCTGAAATTATTATACCACTCTAAGCTCTAGCTATTAGTTGAAGATTTAGATATCCAATAATGTAAGGTGCGGCATAGTATTTCTGCATCAATGGGCTTAGTTATGTGGTCATTCATACCATGCGATATGCTAACCTCTTTGTCGCCTTTCATGGCGTGAGCAGACATGGCGATGATGGGTAAATTGACATATTTTTCTTGCAAGCGAATGTGCTTGGTAGCAGTATATCCGTCCATAACAGGCATTTGTATGTCCATAAGTATGGCATCATAGCTATTTTCATCTAGCATATGTAAAGCTTGTTGGCCATTATTTGCAATATCTAATGTGAATCCTGCCGATTGTAGGATTTCTTGTGCAACAATTTGGTTTATTTCATTATCCTCTGCTAAAAGCAAATGCCCGCCTTGTACTTGGTTATGTGTAGGATATTCTTGCATTTCGCCATTTAAGCTATGCACATTGGTCGAGTTTGGAGCAAGGTTAAATATGGCTGTACAAAAGAACGTCGAGCCATTGCCAAGTTCACTTTCTACCCAAATATTACCATGCATCATATCAATAATGTTCTTAGAAATAGCCAATCCAAGTCCAGTTCCACCATATTTCCGAGTTACGGTATTGTCTGCTTGCGAAAAGGCTGTGAATAAACGCTTGATTTGGTCTTGAGTCAATCCAATACCAGTATCATGTACTGCAAATTGACAATGTAGCTCATGGTTTACCTGCAAACTGTACTCTATATTCAAAGACACCGAACCGGTATTAGTAAATTTAATGGCATTACTAACTAAGTTGAACAAAACTTGCTTGAGGCGTAAAGCATCACCTAAAATTAAAGTTTCGGCATATTCGCCAGATTGGATATTTAGGTCCAAACCTTTTTCTTCACATGGTAATCTATATAAATCTCGAATTTCTTGACAAATTACTTGTAGGGTAAAGGGGCATTCTTCCATTTCCAGTTTGCCAGCCTCAATTTTAGAAAAATCAAGAATATCATTGATAATACGCATGAGATTGTTGGCAGAAAAGGAAGTTTTTTGCACATATCCTTGTTGAGTTTCAGTCATGGAGGTTTGTTCTAAAAGGTGTAAAAGACCCAAAATTCCATTCATAGGGGTGCGAATTTCATGACTCATATTGGCCAAAAACTCACTTTTGGCCTTGGTGCTTTGTTCTGCAAGGTCTTTAGCATGTAGCAATTCTTGTTCATTATCGTTAATTTCTTTAAGCATGGCATAGTGTTCGCGTAAATCTCTAAAGTAAATAATAAGGCCATTTTTACCTTGGTAAGATGTACGTACCATGAAAATTTCAACAGGTATTTCTTCTTCGGTAACAACATGCCTACAAATCATTTCTGATTTGCATTTTCCATGAATATGGCCTTCTTTAATTTGTTGTTTAACAACGTCCTCAGATCTTCTACCATCTGGTTGAAATTCTGGATGAATTTTTTGGAAATTTTTCAAAAAATCCTCTTTGGTTTCAAAACCAAAAAGTGTGACTGACTCAAGATTGGTGTAGATTAAATTATCATTATCATCCCAAAAGTGTACGCCCATGGGCATGGAATCAAGCATGAGGGTATTGCGTAGCTCCGCCTCGTCAAGCAATTTTTGTGCTTTTTTGACCTCACGTAAATCCTTAGCGTAGGCTATGACAATGTCTTCACCACCAAACTTCGAGAGTACGTGGAAAACTTCACAGGGAATTGGCTCTCCATCATTGCTTTGATGTAGCCATTCGAAGCGACAATAGCCGTCTCTTAAAACATTGATATGATTTTGGGCTATAGCTTCTTTTGAGTTTCTGCCATCTGGTTGATATTCTGGTGAGCACAAATAGAACTTATCAATGAATTCTTGCTTGTCGTCAAATTTAAATGTGCGTAATATTTCTTGATTACAGTCAATAATCTCTCCCTCAATATTCCAAAATGAAATACAAAGGGGCAAGTTTTCAGACATAATATTATTAAGTTCTTGTTCTAGCTTTTCTTTTTGTACTTCTAATGTTTCGGTAATATCTGTAATTATGGATAAACGAACCTTTTTTTTGTTATCCCAATCAATACATGAATCTACAAATTGAAGATGTTTGTTTAATGACTTATCGTAATGATCCCAAATATGTGGAGTGGATATTGATGCAATGATGTGATTGGTGCAGTTTTGACATGGCGCATCATTATTTCTAAAAATATTATAGCAGGCGTTAGAAACAATATCATCACAATTAAAAAATTCATAAGTTGCTTTATTGCAATATAAAACTTCATATGTCTTCATGTCCGCAATGTAGATGGGCATGGGAAAAGCATCAAGCATGCTTTGTATTTGACTTTGTTTGGCTTCAAATACCTTTTTTACATCACGTTGTTTTTTACTATAAATTGCAAGTAAAGCAAGCAACATGACTAATAGGACAATGGCACCTATTAAAAGGTTTATACTAGCATCGGATAGGCTGCGCATAAATTGCGCGGTATAGTTAGGACTAGTGGTATGGTTTAGTAGGATATTGCTAAACCTGTCTTGAGGAAAGGCTGCAATGGCTTTATTGAAAATCGTTACAAGTCTTGGGTCTACATTTTTATTAAAAATGAAGGAAAATTTGTCATATAAGGGCAAAATATTTACAATGCGTAAGAGGGGGAAATCCCCTTCGGCAATGACTGTGCGTGCTGCATAAACATTTTCAAAAGTAAAGTTTGCTTTGTTATCTTCAACAGCTTGGTAGGCGTCTGTAATATCATCGAATTCAATAATAGTTTTTTTAGGAAAGGCTTCTTTAAGAAATTTTATGATTACAGGGTGTAATTTTGATACGGCAAAAACACAGTCATCAGTAATTTTGTAGTTTTTTCCAATCATAGCTATGGGAGTTTCAAGAAATGTATTTGATATAATAGAGTTTAATTCTTCTGCTTTTTTAGGATTAGTATCATAGCTTAAATGCATTTGAGTGTTTCCAAGGCTCAAACTTTCAAGAGCTTCAGCATAGGTAAGCCCATGCATAAAAGTAAACTTTAAGCCTGTTAAATCTGAAATAAGCTTTAGTATTTCATAGTTTATGCCTTGAATAGACTGCGTTGCTTCGTCGTATTGTTCAAAAGGTGGCCAAAAGGCGTCATAGGATATTTCGATGGGCTTGGATTTTGCTATATACTCTTTTTCTTCTGGGGTAAGTGAAAATTGGTGTGTTGCAAGGGCTTGGCATGTATAAGTATTATAGGTAAAAATAAATACCATGCATAATAATAAGCTTAGGATAGTTTTTTTTGGAGAAATGGTACATGTATTTAGCAAACGGATATTCATGCAAAAATCCCTTCTTTAACGATGCTCTGACTTTTTAGGCTAGTTTTATAAAGCATCGCATCACAAAGAAGTAATAAAGTTAATGTGTTATTATACCAAGTTAAATTAAAATAAGTACATAATAAATGAATTATTTTAAGATAAATTGTACATAGTATTTCTAGTTTTGCAAAGTAATTTTTGCATATGCATTAAGGGTACTAATTTTAGCAAAAGCATTGTTTTTATGCATAGTTATTGCATAGTAAAACAATGCTTTTGCTAAATAAATTATGGACTATTTCTTTAGCTCCTCAATAAGTTCGGAGAGTTTTTGTGATTGGCTACTTAATAAGTTTACAGCATTGGTTGCTTCTTGCATGGCATTAGTATTGTCATTAACAACATTAGCAACTTCTGCAATGGAGCTTGCTATTTCATCGGATGTGGCAGACTGTTCTTCACTAGCTGTAGCAATGGCACGGATACCATCGGCACTTTCCTCCGCCATGTGTAAAATGCCTGCCAAGGCTTCACCACTACTAATGGCAAGCTCTGTAGCTTCTTCAATACTTTTAACGGTGGCATCAATTTGGCGCACGTTAATTTCTGTACTTTGTTGAATAGCAATAATGGCGTTGGAAACGTCTGCCGTAGAAGTCATGGTTTTTTCTGCAAGCTTACGCACTTCATCGGCAACAACGGCAAAGCCTCGTCCAGCCTCACCGGCTCTAGCCGCCTCAATGGCTGCATTTAATGCAAGTAGGTTGGTTTGATCTGCAATATCAGAAATAACACTCATAACAGCATTGATAGACTGAGCATGGTCAGCCAACTCACTCATTCCACTACGTATCTCAATGGACTCTTCGCGAAGGCGTAGCATAGTTGTTTCGCATTGTTTAATAACCTGTGCACTCTCAGAGGATTTGACCTTGGTTTCCTCAGCAAGTTCCGCGCTATTATTAGAATTTTTAGCAACTTCAAGCACAGTACTATTCATCTCATCCATAGCAGTTGCCGTTTCAGTCATGCGCATGGAAGCAGTTTCAGATCCTTGTGTAGATATTGCAATTTGTGAAGTTAATTGTTCAGACGCCGTGGCAATATTTTCAACAATATTTTCTAGTTGATTAGCAGCATCATGGCGGCCATCAGCAAGGGCTTTTTCTGCATCGTTTAAGAGTTGCACTTCTTGGTTACGGTCAAATACCATATCTACATAACCTGCATGATTACCTTCGTTATCATAGAGGCGTGCAGCCATGGCCCTAAAGTATCCAAGGCCTGGTTGTTCAAAATTAACGCTATTGATACCTTTTTCGCATGATTCAATAGCACAATTTTCGGTGCGACAAATGGTGGCACCCCAATTGTAGCATGGCAAACCTATCAGTTCTTCTGGCTTTTTGCCAAGCATATTACAAACACCAGAGTTTACGAAAATGAAATTTCTATCTTTATCCATGGCAGCCAGCGGCGATGGGATACAATTTAAGATGGATTCATACCAGAAGCTTTGTCGTTTGAGCTTTTGCACCATATCTTGAATGCTATGTGATAAAATTCCATATTCGTCATTGGTCTCAATATTAATTTGTGCATCCTCATCACCCTTGGCCACTGCAGATGCATATGTAGCAATTTTCTTAATGGGAGAACTAAGCTTTATACAGATAAAAATAGCAATAGCAAGCATAAGTGCAATAACAGCACCAGCAATGGCAATGGTGCTCATGAATGCTGCATCCTTTGTTTTTAGTACATCACTAACTGGTAGGCCAATAAACCACATGCCTATTATTTTGCCACTAAGGTTTTTTGCAGGCCAATATGATGATAGGTATTCAACATTCAAGATAGTATTGTTCCCAAAATAAACCTTACCTTCGTTTAGAACCTGGTTTTTGATAGCTTGATTATCTAGGGTTGTTCCAACAATAAGTTTACCTTGGGCATCTTTAAGTGTTGTCATGAGCCGTTTATCACCCGCAAAAAAAGTAACTTCAGCATGTAAAAAATTGCTTAGCCAGTTAAAAAAATCGGTGTTTGTTATGGCATTACCAATTGATATGGTTCCAACAATCTTACCATTATAATATACTGGGCTTGATGCACGAAATGAAGATGCTGCAACACCCATTACAAGGCTTGTATTGGCATTGCCTTTAAGTGCGTCAATGATACTATCTTGGTGGATAATACTGTCACCAGTTTTTTTAGAATGAGCTCTGGTTAAGATGTTTCCCTTTTCATCGGTGATAGTAACAATGCTAGCTGCAGTTGTTTTCATAATTTCTGCACCTAGCTCCACGACGGATTCAACATCCTTAAGAGCCATAGCAACGTCAAGCCCATCGTATTTAGCACTTAAAGCACTTTTATCAAGAAGTTCTCTTTTAACAGCGTCAGTAATAGCAGTGAAATGTTGTTGTGCTTCGGTAATTTTGCCATTTAAGGCTTGCTCAAGAGGTTTGGAGTAATAATAGGCTGAAACAAAAAAAACTGCCCCTGTACTCACCAATAAGAGTAAAACAATGGTAAAAACAAATTTCTGAGTAACTGACTTCATGATACCCCCATAGTTCATAATGCTTTTAAGATTGTTTGTATGACATTGTGTATGTAAGCAAGGTACAGCAAAGGTGTGGTGACACAATGTATGGCGAAAATTACTTAACACAATCGTATCTTAAGCCATTTGGAGAATTATGACTCATTTTCATAAAGTAATCAGATTTAATATATATAAGTAAATTTTTATTGTCAATGGTAAATACAAGTAAAATATTAGCTTACAGTGATTTTGATTATAGACAACTTTAATATGTTTGGGTGAGCAGAGGTAATAAATTGCAATTTATTGATGTAACTATTTATATTACTAGGTTTTGTTAAGTGTTCAAGTCAATTGTGTTCCGCAAAGGGAACATAATTGGTGTGACTTTTAGGGGGTGATTTTTTAAATTTATATATTTAGTTATAATCATTGTGGTTTTTAATGCAAAAAAATGTTCCAATCTGGTACACTTCTTGCTGTAGCCCACTTAAGATATACTTTACTAAGGAGTACCCCATGTCAGAAGTGTCCGTTTCAGTCCCAGAAAAAAATAACCCAAGCTTTAATATGCTGGTCTTAAAAAGCTTGCCAGGCCTTTTGCTTGTTATAGCAGTTGCAGTGGCCTCATTTTATCTTGCTCCACTTTTAGCTAAAATTCCATTTTTTAGAGATTACTTGAGCTTAAAAGATTTTTTGTTAGCTATTATTATCGGCATGATTATTCGCAATACCATAGGTATAGCTCCTGTTTTTCAACAAGGCCTAACTTATTCAACTATTATGACTAAGACAGGCATTGTACTTATGGGTGCAAGTTACTCCTTGGCTGGTTTGTTAGCTGTAGGCTTTAATGCCGTTTTGTTAATCTGTGTATTTTTGTTTACCTCGGCCCTTATAATGATGTGGTTGTGTCTAAAGCTTAAAATGTCAGCACCGTTGTCTGCCTGCCTTGCTGCTGGCATGTCGGTTTGTGGTGTGTCCGCCACCATTGCCATGGCTCCTGCTGTACGAGCTAAAAATGAAGATATGGCATATTCCATAGCCATTGTGCTTATGTTTGGCCTTATTGCGCTGGTGGTGTTTCCAATAATTGGTCGTGTTTTTGAGCTTACAGATACACAATTTGG
>CAYJDF010000046.1:5521-10286 GCA_964368845.1 uncultured Desulfovibrionaceae bacterium | reverse complement strand
TAGGATTTCTTGCGGTAGTTTTGATGAATACCTTTGGTTTGTTGTCTGAGGCAGAAGTTAAGGTTGCTAAGAATTTTATGGCTTGGGCCTTTTTGCTTGGCTTTGCAAGCATTGGAATGACCACAAACCTTGGTGATTTAAAGGCTGCAGGACTAAAGGGTATTGTTCTTGGGTTTGGTGTAGCAACCATTAAAGCTGTCATAGTGCTCTTTGCTGTTATGGCTTTTGTTGAGTAATAATTGTGCGCTGGTTGGGTAAGCTAGCTACATTTTACTTTGGTTAGCATTATACGCTTATACCCTTATAAAAATAGTTTTCTACGCTTTGAAACTCTTTCTCCAGAGGGTTTCAAAGTGTTGACAAAGTGAGCACGATTGATAAATCAGAATTAAGGTGAGCTTTGCTTGCCCATAAAACCAACTTAAAGGGCAGGGATGCCTTTTGTGTTAGGTAAACATAGCAAAGCTTAGGCAAATTAAGAATAGAGCAACTGATTTATGTGTCTTACTGCCAAGACAGCTTGTCTGCCTTAGGCGGTACAAACACCCTAAAAGGGGGTTTGTCACCAATCTAAAACCCACCAGCTATACTGGTGGGTTTATCATTTTGTGCTCATTGCCATATAGCTTTTTTTAGATGTTCCAAAGAAGGAACATTTTTTAATTTTATGTTCCCAGAATGACCCTAAAAGCTGCTCATTTTGGGAACATAAAAAGGATATTTTTTATATCGCTTTGAAAATATTGTTTAAAAATGTTTGGCATGCTAGTTGCTATATAGTTAACAAGTGCGAAACGTACTAAAAAAAATATTAAAGGAACTATCAAAATGAGTTATTATTTCTTAAAATTGTCTAAGTCCCGTCGTCAAGATGCTATCGTTATTAGCCTAGGTTTAGCTTTAATCGCACTTTCAAAGTTCGTAGCTTAATCCTTATAATTTAGGATTAAACATAAAAGTTATAATTGACATTTTGTCATAGCACAATTTAACCTACAAAGGAGTCCATCATGGATTTACAAACAAAAGTTTCATTGATTTTAGCAGCTACCTTTACCTTAACTTGCATTATGCATTCAATTGGTGCAATTATGTACGGTCAAGATAAGTAACATTTATTTCTTTACGAAATAAAAAACCCCGCTGATCTAATTAATCAGCGGGGTTTTTATTTATGATAATAATCTTAATTAGTAAGTTTATTAAAAAACTTCCTTGAAATCATTAAATTAGTATAAAGTTACATTGCATGCTAATTTTATAGTAATTTTGTATATAATTTTTTAATTAAAAAACTGGTTACATTAACTTGTTAACTGTTTTTAAGGTCCGGATATTTGTAAAAAAATATGAGAAAATTTTTATAATATCTTTTGTGTAAAAACGTAAAAATGTCTTGCGAAGTTTAGCATCAGTGCTTAATTTGTAGCCAATGGAAAATAAAGTTGCATAGTTTGGGAGTGCGTTATGAATCCTCATGCTCATAAATATTGGAATCGCGCAGGATGTTTTGTTAAGAAAATGTATTTGACCAAGGCTAGATTTGCTCCACATAGAGCTGTTGCTAGGATCTTACGCAAAGCTGTAATTGTAAGTGTTGCTGTACCTCGTGGAGCCAGAGTTCGTTTTGGGGAGAGTCCTTACAAGCATTTTGTCATAGTCGATTGTCTTGCTGATTATTATTCAATGGGTAGAGACCATTTACCTAAGAGTATTATTAAAGCTCAAGATAAGAAAAAACGTCGTGTGCATGACAAGGACATTGTTCGTCAAAGTTTAAGAAATATGGATTATTAGGCAGTATTTCTAAGAATCATGCGGGCGAATAAACTTGATTTCAGAGTTTATGTTGCTATTAAATATTCAAATTTTTTCACACCCTAAACTTTAATATTTAATTCTTTCATTTTAAGCCACAGTTGCTTTCTTGTAATACCTAGATGCTTTGCAGCCAATATTTTCTTTCCCCCAGTGTGTTTTAGAGCTTCCATAATGCGTTCATATTCCACTTGAGCTCTAGTTTCAGATAGGGTTAAAGGGGTTACTTTTTCATGGTCTTGCAAATTAGATTGATCGCTTTGCATGGGCATGGCGTGATCTCGAATACGCTCAGGTAACTCTGCTACGCGAATTATATCTCCGCTAGCTAGTAGCACAGCTCTTTCAATACTATTGCGTAGTTCTCGCACATTGCCCGGATAAGAATATGTATAAAGAGCTTGTTTTGCCTCTTCTGAAAGTTGAAGTTTGCGGTTATGGGATGTGCAAAATTTTTCCATAAAATGTGCAACTAAAAGTGGTATATCTTCTGAACGCATGCAAAGCGGAGGCAGATGAATGGGGACAATGTTAATACGATAATATAAATCCTCACGAAAGGTCTTTTGAGCCATGGCTTCTTCTAAATTTTTTGCCGTGGCAAAAATCATATTGACTTGTACTTTATGTGGGACATTGCTCCCAATGGGAGTTATTTCTTGGTCTTCTAACACTCTTAAAAGTTTTGCCTGCACTGCAAGCGGCATTTCACCAAGTTCATCAAAGAAGATAGTACCACCGTTGGCAGCATCAAACTTACCCTTACGGGCAATTTGTGCTCCGGTAAATGCGCCTTTTTCGTGCCCAAAAAGCTCAGATTCTAATAATTGTTCCGGTAGAGCTGCACAGTTAATTTTGATAAAAGGCATGGAAGCTCGACTACTTAGATTATGCAAGGCTGAGGCAACCAATTCCTTACCACCGCCACTTGGGCCAAGAATTAATACAGGAACACTAGCATCAGCAATGGAGTGAATACGCTCAAAAACCTTCAGCATGGCAGGGCTTTTACCAATAAATTCCTCCCCACGCACATGACGCAGGCGTGTATTTTCCTTTTTTAACTCTAAATATTTAAAGTAGCGGGATACAGCAATTAGTAAACCATCGCTTTCAAATGGTTTGCATAAAAAGTCAAAAGCTCCTTCTTTAATGGCTTGTACAGCAAGCTCGACCTCTGGAAATGCTGTAATAATGATTATGCCCAAGTCTGGTATATATTCATGACTATGTTTTAATAGTTCAAGTCCGCTCATACCGGGCATACGTAAGTCACTTATCATTAAATCAAAATTATGTTTAGCCAATAATACTAGTGCATCTTCAGCACAATTGGCAGTTTGTACTTCGTAGCCAGCCTTTTGCAAAGTGTGTTGCATACCAAGGCACATGGAGAGTTCATCTTCAACTAATAATATAGAATGTTTAATCATCTTTGTCTCTTTATTGTATGTTCAAGGGGATTTTAATTTCAAATACAGCGCCGGAGTATGGAATGTCATTAAATTCTTGAGAGGTTTCTGCAATTTTTAAGACTCCTCCATGCTGAGCAATAAGTGCACTTGATACTGCAAGTCCTAAACCTGTACCCTTACCTTCAGGCTTGGTGCTAAAAAAAGGATTAAATATTTTATCTTGGATTTCGTTAGGTATACCATGTCCGGTATCAGCCACAATCATGCATACGTTTTGATTTTCAATATATGCCCTAAGGAGTATAGCTGGTTTATATGCATCACTTTTTGGTGAGTCCTTCATGGAGTCACTTGCGTTTAATATTAAGTTTAATAAGACTTGTTCAATTTTATCAGGGTCTAGCTGTACATCAGGCATGTTGGATTTAAGGTCAATATTAATACTTATGCCATGTCTACTTAGCGTAAATGAAGCAAGGTTTTGGCAATGATTAAACACCTGTTGCATGGATGTGGGGCGAATGGCCAGTGGAGCAGGCCTTGCAAAACGCAAAAATGAGCTAACCGTAGTGCGGATTTTTTCAAGACTATCATTTATAACATTAACATGTTGCTCTTGAACTTCCTTGCTCATGTCGCCTTCGCAAAGGTTTTTGAAGCAAAGAATAATACCACCCAATGGATTATTAATTTCATGTGCAATACCTGAGGCTAATTGGCCAACGGCAGCCATTTTTTCAGCTTGGAGCATTCTTTCTACATTTTGCAAACGCTCATCTTCCACTTGATGTAAACGAGTCAACATCCAAACAAAGCTATCTTGCAATTCGCCAATTTCATCGTCACGCTTGGCTAATGAGGGCAAACTCTGTTTTACCTCACCTTGTAAAGTGATGGTATTCATATGGTCAGTAAGTTGTTTGATGGGGGCAACAAAATGCCTTCCTGCAAACCAAACTATGGCAATGGATAATAGCAGAAAAATTAAGGCTAAGAATATGACCTCATTGCGTAAATTTTCATTATAAGCATACATTTCGTTTAATGAAAAATCAATGCGACATAAACCCCAAAACTTTGATCCAATGGCCAGTGGTACTGTGATACGTAAGAGATATTGTTCATTATCGGTATATACTTCTTCAATAGCTTCTTGTTGAGTGCTAAGAAGCTTTGTTATCTGGGCGTCACTATAAATCTTACCATATTCGCGCAAGTTATTATGGGCTAATACTTGCCCTTGTGCATCTAAGATAAAGAAGCTACGCATTCGCGGGTCAAGGCGCATCATATCTGCCATAAAATATTCTAAATATTCAGTCATGCCAGATGAATCAACCATACGTAATTCTTCATAAATTCTTGCATTTGTATAGAGCAGGGCCGCACTCTTAGCAATACTTAGACCTTGCTGAACAGTGTCATGATAGATGATATTATTTTCGCGCTCAACGATTCCTAAACTTACTATAATAGTAAATAAAAGTAGAGTTGGTATGGCAGTGGCCAAAAGTTTAGCTTGGATGCCAAGG
>CAYJDF010000046.1:0-5421 GCA_964368845.1 uncultured Desulfovibrionaceae bacterium | reverse complement strand
CCCATTACCCCCACTTCATATTCGCCTCGAAGTATAGCTCTGGCCACTGCATCATGATTGTTTAAGTTAGTATAGGCTGAAAACTCATCAAGCGTAATGGAATTATTGGCTAAAAATTGTATCGGTATGATGAAGCTAGATGTGGACTGGACAGGACCAAAAGCAATGGATTTACCATGTACATCGTCAAGAGTATTGATTTTATTATTATCGCTTTTAGCCATAAAAATACTATAGGTTTGCGTAGTACCATTGCTTGCAAGCACTGCCACTATTGGTTGCAAATTGGTACGACGTTGGGCTTGAACAAAGGTACTGCCTCCAAGCAAAGCCATATCAATGTTTCCTTTTTCTATGGCTTGGACAACGTCTTTGTACTCCTTATAAAGTACTAATTCAAAACTCCAAGGTAAATGTTCATTGAGGTAATCAAAAAATGGGATGTATTGCCTATATAAAACAATAGGATGAGTTAGGGTGATGACGCCAAAACGATAAATTTTATTTTCTGGTTGATTAGCCATAGCTGGCTTAGAATATGTAAAAATTAATGTAAAAAATAATCCCAACAAAGATATTTTTAATAAAGTGTATAATTTTTTATGCATAGTTGTTTAAATCCAATAAATTCTAATCATATTTGCACAAATTTAGAGTGACTATATTATAAAATGTGCATGTGAAATAAATAAATTTATAAAATATGTAGTGATTGAGGGTCAATATTAACAGCAGTGGATAAGTTCTTTTGTGAAGTCCAATTTAATCCCCAGACTGTACATGGTATTAGCAGCATTGTACTGTTATAACCTTCAATAATTTCTTTTATGGCATTTATGGCATTTCCCCAGCGTACATGCAGCTGAATTGTTAAATTGAGATTGCCTTCCTTGATAAAAATATTAGTTTGCTCAACAAAATTGTGTAATTTATTTTTGCACTCATCAATACCAATTTGTTGTACATAGTCAATAAAATTTTGTTTACTATGCGGAGTTGCCAATTGATCCACTTGGCCATAATGAATTAAATTTTGTGGTATTACATATAAAACATCTAAGACAGCAGCTTGCTCTAATTCTTTATGCAAGACTTGAGTAAACTTGGGGGTTAAATTTGCACCATCATGACAAAGTAGTATGCGTTTCATTGTATATTAACTTAAATTTATGGTTTTAGGATATAAATAATAAAAATAACACGCTTATGTTCAATTTATACACTGTGTTTGGTTATGACAAATAAATAAAATTTATTGTATTAACAATTTTTAATTATCAATGTAGTAAAATCCAAAGTAAAGGTGAAGCAGAAAAAAATTTATTACATCTCACAAATATTCTTGATTTTATAGAATTTTATCACTTATCTAGTTTATAGTAAAGTATCTAGTAAGAACTCAAAAGATAATTCTTTAAAAATCACAAATACTAAAGACCGAAGTATTTAAAAGCCAGTTACGAATAGGCTTAAAATGGTCGCAAAGTTGGATTGAATGCTAAGGTAATTTTCATGATTTTCTGGGTATAATATTATAATATTGAGCTGTTATTTAGGTTTTAAGGAATTAATTAAGATCCTGTTAATATTGATTTGTTCAAAGTAGCAAGCCCCAAAACTTATGGTCTTGGGGCTTGCTGGTTAAATGATAGTTATAAAATTATAATGCTATTAAGCAATTTTACTTTTTTTCCTAACTTTGGCAAAGAGCTCTCTTCTTGTCATGGGTGTTACTTCTGCCACAGCCTTGGCAAATACTTCTGCCGGGGCATAAGGGAAGAGGTAAATAACACGCACTGAGTCAATATCACCTAGCTCTGCTTTGGGATATTTTGGTAATACTTCTTTAAGTCTTTGCTGGGCCATGGCCTTAATTTCTGCCTCATCGCCAAAGGTCATGGCTCCGGTTGGGCAGGTAAGTACGCAAGCTGGCAATTTACCTTCTTGCACACGATCAAGACACATATCGCATTTTACAGCAACCTTATCTTCTCTTTGGCGCGGAATGTCATAAGGGCAATATTCACGAATTGTAGCAAAGTCGGCATCCTTTGTTTTTTCTGTAAAAACAACAGCACCGGTTTTTTCATCGTGAATGATTGCGTCTTCTGCAGCATAGAAGCAAGGTGGATCAACGCAATGGCGGCATTGCTCTGGGAAGAATACCCAGTCAACTTTTTCTTTGCCTTCTGGTTGTAACTCCTTAAAGCGTACCAATTTTAGGGTTGTTCCTGATAAATCCTTGGGGTTTTGATGTGAGCCCCAATTCTTTGTTATTTCTGCAGGAAGGTCCTTCCATTGTTTGCAAGCCACTTGGCAACCACGACAGGCAGTACATAATGTTAAGTCAACAAAAAACGCTTTCATATTACACCACCTTTTCGATATTTACCATGAATGCCTTGCTCTCTGGAATACCTACGTTGGGGTCACCAACGGCAGGGGTGAGCAAGTTGGCAGAATCTCCACCATCTTGGGGGTTATGCCAGCCAAAGTGCCATGGGAAGCCAACCATATGAACAGGTTTGCCCTTAATCATAAATGGTTGAATTCTCTCACTTACAATGGCAATCGCTATAACTTCCCCACGGATGGAAGAAATCTTCACCTTATCACCATTGGCAATACCACGTAGCTTAGCAAGGTCGGTGCTAATTTCAGCAAAAAGCTGTGGTTCGCACTCAAGTAGCCAAGGCATACGACGGGTCATAAGACCGGTTTGCCAATGTTCGGTTACACGATAAGTTGTACCAACAAAGGGGTATTTTTTCATGTCTTTAGAAAGCTTTACACCTTCGGCAATATAGGCCACAGGGCTATTAAATTGCTTGGAGAAAGGGTGTGAAGTCACAGGGCTTTCCATTGGTTCATAGTATTCTGGCATGGGTCCGTCAGCTAGGCCTTGGCCAAATAATGTACCATGCCCATTGGCACGCATGATGAATGGATGCTTAGTGCCAGGAGCACCGCCACCATCAATTACGTCACCAACCCACTTGCCATCTTGCCACATAACAACGGCCTTTTCCTTGTTGTATGGCTGGCCTTTGGCGTCAACAGAGGCACGGTTATAAACGATACGTCTGTTTACAGGCCAAGCAAATGACCAGTTAGGATAGAGGTTGATTTTGGCTTGCATATCTGTTTGACTGGCATCACGGCGCGCCATGAGGTTTCCGGCTTCAGTCCAAGAACCGGCATGTAGCCAGTTACCACTGGCGGTGGAACCATCATTTTGCAAGACCACAAAGTTAGGTACTTGCGTACCGGCTTTATAGACTTTGTCACCAATTTTCACATCCTTCACAAAGTAGCCATTCATTAGCTTTGCCACCTTGGAGGCAGAGAAAGCGTGTCCATCACCCCATTGGTCAATGCCAAGATTTACTATGGGCTCAGGATATGCACCACCCTCGGCCTTATAAAGCTTCTGTAGCTCCATGGCTAACCAGTACATGATTTCGCCATCAGGCTGTGTGCCTTCCATGGGCTTTGGACCGGCATAACGCCACTGCATCCAACGCCCTGAGTTTACAACAGAACCTTCTTTTTCATTAAAGGCAGCACATGGTAAGAAGAATACTTCAGTACCAATGTCCTTGGGGTTCATGCCAGGGCCTTTCCAGAAGGAAGAAGTTTCATTTTCATAGAGGTTTACATTCACAAGCCAATCTAGCTTTGCAAAACCACTACGTGCTGTATTTACATCTGGGCCGCCGCAAGTGGGGTTCATGCCCCAAGCAAAGAGGCCTTTAACATTGCCCTTAGCAATTTCACTAATAATGCTCATCCAGTAGTAATCGGTCATCTTTACACCGGCATCGGCTTTGGGGAAATAGGTAAAGGCTTTTTTTACATCATCGTTGGGGTACAAGCTCTTAAAAAAGCTTGCTGCATACTT
Source organism: uncultured Desulfovibrionaceae bacterium (assembly GCA_964368845.1). Classification (GTDB taxonomy): domain Bacteria; phylum Desulfobacterota; class Desulfovibrionia; order Desulfovibrionales; family Desulfovibrionaceae; genus CAYJAD01. The sequence goes on along the minus strand of CAYJDF010000046.1, from coordinate 1,520 downwards.
ACCACGATGTTGCCACCAGTTGACACTTTTGGGGTCATTGGAGACAGGAGTTGTGGCCTTAACATAATCATCAAAGCTTTGATGATTAGATTTTGCCACTGGTAAGTAACCGGGGTAGATGTGTGAGAGCAAGGCTTGGTCGGTTGAGCCTTGTACATTTGACTCACCACGAAGCGCGTTAACACCGCCACCTGCAATACCTACGTTGCCAAGCAGTAGTTGCACCATGGCCATGGTGCGAATATTTTGCACGCCATAGGTATGTTGAGTCCAACCCATGGCATACATGATGGTTCCGGCTTTGTCCGGTTTACCTGTTGCTGCGTAGAGGTTGTATATTTCTTTTAAGTCCTTTTCAGAAACACCAGTCATACTAGCAACGGTTTTAAGGTCGTAGCGTTCATAGTGTTTTTTCATAACGTTAATGACACAAAGAGGATTTTTTAATGTGTCATCACGCAAAGGCACTTTTTTGTCATCAACTTGAAAAGCCCATTTGGACTTATCATAACTACGTGTTTTTGCATCATACCCAGCAAAAAGACCATCTTTGAAAGAATAACCCTTATTTACCAACATGGCAGCATTGGTATAATTGCGTACATACTCATCAAAATACATTTTGTTGTCTAAGATGTACTTAATTAAGCCACCAAGGAAGGCAATATCACTACCTGAGCGAATGTGGGCATGTTTATCACATCGAGCAGAAGTACGCGTAAAGCGTGGGTCAACGTGAATGGCTTTTGCCCCTTTCTTTTGTGCTTTGGTAACCCATTTAAATGAAATAGGGTGGTTTTCTGCCGCATTAGAACCCATAATAAGAATGCAATCTGCATTTTCAATATCAGCCCAGTGGTTGGTCATACAACCGCGTCCAAACGACTCTGCCAGAGCCGCTACAGTGGAGCTGTGTCAGAGGCGGGCTTGGTGCTCAATATAAATGAGCCCAAGAGAACGCATAACTGCTTGTAATGCCCAGCATTCCTCTGTATCAAGGGCAGCAGAACCAAAACTAGCCATGCCCAAAGTGCGATTGACCACATCGCCCTTGGCATTTTTGACTGTAAAGGTTTCATCACGGGTTTTTTTAATGCGTTTAGCTACTTCCTTAATCATCCACTCCCAGCTCACTTCCTTCCACTCGGTGGAGTTAGGGGCGCGATAGAGCGGAGTCTTGGGCCTCGCATCGTTTTCAGCAACTTGTATGGATGCTGCACCTTTTGCACAAAGACTACCCTGGTTGATTGGGTGGTCGGGGTCACCTTCTATATTGACCGTTCTATCTGTTATGTGTCCTTTCGCCTTGTCGCCTGTGTGAACAAGCAAACCGCAACCAACGGCGCAGAAACAACAGATAGAGGTCGTTAGCTTTGTCCATTGAAGTTTAGCTTGTGCGGCTTTTGCCACCACAGGCTTTAGGCTGACACTAAGTCCGGCAACGCCAATAGCAGTTGCCACTGAGCCTAACTTCAAAAAGCTACGTCTAGAAATACTCATGTTTTCCTCACTTAAGTATT
>CAYJDF010000045.1:3284-17733 GCA_964368845.1 uncultured Desulfovibrionaceae bacterium | reverse complement strand
TTTGTGAAAACATGACCCTTTCTGACGGTACTTTCTGGCCTGTGCCTGTAACCTTAGATATCTCTAAGGAAGACGCTGCTGGCTTAAAAGCTGGTGACGAAGTTGCCTTGGTTCGTAAGGGCGAAGTAATGGCTACTCTAAAAGTAGAAGAATGCTACGAAATGAGCGAAGCCGACAAAAAGTGGGAAAGTGAACTTGTATTTAAAGGCGAAGGCCCTGACTCTGAAAAGTTCTGGGAAGTAGCTTTAGAAGATCACCCAGGTGTACAAATGGTTATGAATCAACAAGCTTTCAACCTTGCTGGTTCTGTAAAAGTGCTTTCTCAAGGCGATTTCCCAGAGAAATTTAAGGGTGTATATTTAACTCCTGCTGAACTTCGCGCCAGAATGGACGAGCGCAAATGGGGCAAGGTTGCAGCATTACAACTTCGTAACCCCATGCACCGTTCACACGAATATCTAGCTAAGATTGGCGTAGAAATTTGTGATGGTGTTGTTATTCACTCACTAGTTGGTGCGTTGAAGCCTGGTGACATTCCTGCTGAAGTACGCGTTAAGTGCATCGATACCTTAGTTGAACATTACTTTGTTAAAGATCACGTTATTCAAGCTGGATATCCTCTTGATATGCGTTATGCTGGCCCACGTGAAGCTTTACTTCATGCTACCTTCCGCCAAAACTATGGTATCAACAACCTATTAGTTGGTCGTGACCATGCTGGCGTTGGTGACTTCTACGGTATGTTTGAAGCTCAGGACATCTTCTTGAAGATGCCTAAGAATGCAGACGATGGTAAAAACCTACTTTGCATGAACATGAATATTGACTGGACTTTCTATTGTAAGAAGTGCGACGGCATGGCCTCCATGCGTACTTGCCCACATGGCAAGGATGATCGTGTTATTCTTTCCGGTACCAAGCTTCGCAAGATGCTATCCGAAGGTGCTGAGATTCCAGATCACTTTGGCCGTGATGAAGTATTGGTTATCTTACGCGAATACTATGAAGGCCTTACAGAAAAAGTTGAAGTTAAGATGCAGCGCGCTGCTTCTGGCTCAACCATGTAATTAATATTACTTGCAATAACAGGGGGCTTTATGCCCCCTTTTTTTGTTTAAATATAAAGGTTACACATGCTCGGTATATATATTAACTCCACAGATTCAAAATTAAATCTTGCTTTGGAAGATTATCTTTTTAATAGCTTAAAGCCCAGCGACGATGGGTATTTTTTGTTATGGCACAATGCTCCTTCTATCATTGTGGGTAGGCATCAAAATACATTGCAAGAAATTAATGTTGAGTTAGTAAGGCGTTATGATTTGCCTGTGGTTAGGCGTATGACTGGCGGTGGGGCAGTGTATCATGATCTTGGCAATGTAAATTTTTCCTTTGTGCGACCATTAAAAGATAATGAAGAAAATCGTATAGATTTTATTAAATTTTTGCAGCCTATTTTGGAAACTTTACAAGGTTTTGGGGTGAAAGCTTCCTTTAGTAGTCGCAATGATTTAGTATGTGGTGAGCGCAAATTTTCTGGTAGTGCACAGCTTAGGCGTTCAGATAAGGGCTGTAGACGGGTTTTACATCATGGTACTTTGCTGGTTAATTTAGACCTTGAAATGCTAGCTGCTGTGCTAACTGGTGCACCGGATAAGTATTTGTCTAAGGGTATTAGCTCCATTGCCAGTCGCGTGGCTAATTTACAAGAATTTTTGCCTCATAATGTGGGTATGCAAGAGTTAAAACAAGCTCTTATGCAAAATTGTTCCAAAGAAGTTATAGAGCTTGATACAAAAATCATTAATGAGGCCAAGGTGCTGGCATCACGAAAATATGCAACAGAAGCTTGGAATTATGGGGCATCACCAGCGTTTACCGAAAAGCGCAGAGAACGTTTTTCTTGGGGATTGGTAGAATGTTATATTAATGTTCAAGCAGGTCACATAGAAAGCATCAAGATTTTTGGTGATTTTTTTGCAAAATCTCCCATTGAGGAGTTTGAACAACTATTTAACGGTGTAGCATATACAAGCTTAGATGTGACAAATGTTCTAAAAAGTGTATGTTTTGAGTCTTACTTCTCGGCTTGTGATGAGAAAGTGATGCATGATTTTTTCTGTAAATTTTAAAACAATATTTTCCAAATGTTAGCGGAGAAAATATTTTTTTCTTGTGCCTTGTCTTGTGTCTGTAGATAATCAGTGATAACATTTAAGAACTGTGTTTATTTATGGTAAATTGATTTATTGTAATGAAAATTAATACCTAAGGAGATATTGTGACAGCATTGCTTCAAACCCCACTTACTCAGTGGCACCGTGCCCATGGGGCCAAGATGGCTGCTTTTGCTGGCTTTGATATGCCCATTCAGTACGCTGGGATTTTGGCTGAGCATGAGCAAACTCGTAGTTCTGCTTCTTTATTTGATATATGTCATATGGGTGAATTTAGTATTAGCGGTCAAGGTGCGGCGAACGCACTTGCTAAGGCTGTGACTCATAATTTGGCAACTTTAAAAGCAGGCAAGTGTCGTTATGGTTTTTTGCTAAACGAACAAGGTAATATTATAGACGACCTCATTGTCTACCGCATGGGTGATGATGATTTTATGTTGGTTGTTAATGGTGCTTGTGCGGCTAAAGACTTTAGCACTCTAAAAGAGCGCATGCCAGCTGGCGTTGAGTTAAAAGATATTTCTTCAGAAGTAGCTAAGATAGATTTGCAAGGGCCAAGCTCATTGCAAGTACTTGAGAGCGTATTTCAAAAGACTTTTACTCATTTAGGTTATTTTTCCTTTGAGGAGCACAACTATAATAACTTTAAAGTATTGGTTAGCCGTACAGGTTATACTGGTGAGCTTGGTTATGAATTATATTTGCCATGGCAGCACGCTTTGGAATTGTGGGAAAAGATTTTACAAGATGAACGTGTCAAACCTGCTGGCTTAGGTGCGCGTGATACCTTACGTTTAGAGTCTGGACTACCACTTTATGGACATGACCTTGATGATAAGCACAATCCTACCGAGGCCGGTATGGGGCGTATGCTTACCAGCACTGAGGCTTATGTGGGGCATGAACATGTTGGTGAAGTACGTGAGCAACTTTTGGCCCTACGTATTGAAGGACGACGCGCTGCAAGGCATGGCGATATATTAGCACTTAGCGATGGTAAAGAGGTTGGTCTTGTCACTAGTGGTTCTTTTGCACCATCCCTTGGTTATGTTATTGCGCTAGCGTGGGTTGATGCTGAGTATGCAAATAATAAAGAGTTTATTGTGAAGGCTGCTAAAACTTCACTACAGGCTAGCGTGGCTGAGCTACCTTTTTATACTAAGGGCACAGCACGTATGAAACTATCCTAAATTATAAATGTTGAATGAAACCAAATAAAAAATATATGGAGGTATACCATGTCTAATCCAACCGAACTTTTGTATGATAAAACTCATGAGTGGGTACGCATTGAAGGCGAAGAAGCCGTTATAGGCATAACACATTTTGCTCAAGATTCCTTGGGTGATATTACCTATGTTGATTTGCCAGGAGAAGGTACAGAGTTAAATGCAGGTGATGAATTTGGTTCTATTGAATCTGTTAAGGCTGCCAGTGAATTATACTCGCCCGTAACAGGTGAAGTAATAGCCGCCAACCATGCCTTAAACAATACTCCAGAAGTAGTGAATAATAGCCCATATACCGATGGCTGGATGCTGCGTATTAAGCTTTCCGCAAAACCAGAAGGTCTTATGGACGCTGCTGCTTATGAAGCTTTTTGCGCTGAGCAAGGCTAATGCTTGTTTGCTGTGCTGGCAATTAATATATCAACGTGCCCTTAGGGCCAAATTATAGAGGTGGCGACGTATGCCCTTTATTCCCCATACTTCTGCAGAAGTACAAGAAATGCTTGCGCGTATTGGTGTAAAAACTCTTGATGATCTCTTTGTAGATATTACACCAGATTTACGTCCTAAGTCCTATGATATGCCTAAAGGTCTTAGTGAGATGGATGTACATACTCATTTTGAGGCCTTGGCTGCTAAGAATAATACTCAAGTTGTGAGCTTTTTAGGCGCTGGTTTTTATAACCATGCCATACCAACAGCTGTAGATGCCTTAAGTTCGCGTAGTGAGTTTTATACATCTTATACTCCATATCAGCCTGAGTCGTCGCAAGGTACTTTGCAGGCTATTTTTGAATATCAAACTGCTGTAACTCGCTTGTTTGATATGGATTGTGCTAATGCTTCGGTATATGATGGCGGTTCTGCACTTTTTGAAGCCATGATGATGGCAGCACGTCAAACAAAGCGTAAAAAAATGGTTTATGATGCTGGCATTAATCCCATATGGCGACGTATGATGGTGGATTATTGCGCATTTTTAAACGTAGATTTGGTAGAAGTTGCCCATAAAAATGGTCGCCCAGATATGGATGCATTAAAGGCTGCCATTGATACTGAATGTGCGGCTGTACTAGTACAAAACCCTAATTTCTTTGGGGCAATTGAAGACTTTAGCGAGCTATTTGCCCATGCTAAGAGTCAAAAAGCATTAAGCGTTATATCTGTGTACCCTGTGATGCAGGCAGTTATGAAAACTGCCGGAGAAATGGGAGCAGATGTCGCCGTGGCTGATGGTCAAGCACTTGGCTTACCTTTATCATTTGGTGGTCCATACTTAGGCATTATGACTTGTCGTAAAGAATATATACGCCAATTCCCTGGGCGTATTGCTGGGCGCACTGTAGATGTGGATGGTAAAACAGGCTACGTGCTAACTCTTCAAGCCAGAGAGCAGCACATTCGCCGTGCCAAAGCAACGTCTAATATTTGTTCTAATCAATCCTTATGTGCCTTGCGTAGTCTTATGTATTTGTCATTACTCGGACCACAAGGCCTTGAGCGTGTAGCCCTTCTTGGTATGGAAAATGCGCGCTATGCTGTTGAAAAGCTAACTGCATTGCCAGGCGTAAGTTTGCTAAACGATGCACCATATGGCAATGAAGTTGCCTTGCGTTTACCTGTACCAGCTAAGCCCTTGGTAGAAAAAATGTTTGCGCATAATATTGCTGTGGGCTTCCCCGTTGGGCGTTACTATGAGGGTATGGATGATGTGTTATTAATGGCTTTTACCGAAAAGTCAAACTATGCACAAATTGATGATGTTGTTAGCAAAGTAAAAGGACTACTCTAATGAATACACTATTTGAAAAATCCGTTAGTGGACGTGTAGGGTGGCTACCAAGACCAGCACAAAAAAATGCCGCTGAAATGTTACCAAGTGCACTTTTACGTAAAAGTGCTTTAAGATTACCCGAATTGTCCGAACTTGACGTGGTGCGCCATTTTACATTGCTATCCAAACTGAACTTTGGTGTAGATGGTAACTTTTATCCTCTTGGCTCTTGTACTATGAAGTATAACCCCAAGTTCACTGAGGCCATAGCTGCCATGTCTGGTTTTGCTTGCTTGCATCCGGCTTTGGCTCAATTTGAAGCAGGGCAGCAATACACTCAAGGTGCTTTAGAATGCATTTTTGAATTTGAACGATTGCTTTGTGAAATTACCGGTATGGACTCCTATACTTTGCAACCCATGGCCGGTGCACATGGTGAGTTTACTGGTGCTATGCTTATAGCGGCCTATCATCGTGATAAAGGAAATAAAAAAACCAAGGTTATTTGCCCAGACTCAGCTCACGGCACCAATCCAGCCTCGGCTGTGCTAGCTGGCTATGAAGTTGTGAATATTGAATCGCGTGACGGCATCATTGACCCAGAGGCCCTAGAAGCAGCTCTAACTGATGATGTGGCTGCTGTGATGATGACTTGCCCCAATACTCTAGGCTTATTTGAAACTCACCTGCCCAAAATTGTAGAAAAATTACGCCGTATTGATGCCTTACTTTACTATGATGGTGCCAATATGAATGCCATACTTGGCAAAATGCGTGTGGGTGACGTGGGTTTTGACGTGGTGCACTGGAATGTTCATAAAACACTTGGCACGCCTCATGGTGGTGGTGGTCCTGGTGCAGGACCAGTAGGTGTTTCCGCAAGACTTACACCATATATGCCCATATCACGCGTTCAAAAAAAGGATGATGGCACATTTTATCTTAACTATGATTATCCAAAGTCCATCGGTTATATAGCCCCATTCTACGGTAGTTTTGGCGTATTACTTAAAGCCTATGCCTATGTTCTACGTCTTGGCGGTGAGGGGTTAACCCGCGTTGCAGAATATGCTGTTCTTAATGCTAATTATTTAAGAAAATTGGTAGAAAACTTCTTGAATGTACCATATAATCGCATTTGTGCTCATGAATTTGTAGCCTCAACACCTGATGGTGTACGCGCTCTTGATGTGGCAAAAGGGCTTTTAGATAATGGCTATCACGCCCCTACAGTGTATTTTCCGCTCATTGTGCCGGAATGCCTCATGGTTGAACCAACCGAAACAGAAAATAAACAAACCCTAGATGATTTTGCAGCAGTACTTGAAGATGTGGTGAAATTAGGGCTAAGTGACCCAGAGGCCTTGCATAATGCACCAACAAAAACGTCTGTCAGAAGATTAGATGAAACTGGTGCTGCTAGAAATATGATTCTCACTGAAGATATGGCTTAATTTATTGCTTTCTTGGGGGAAAGTTCTTTATTTATAAGGTCTTTCCCCCATTTCCATCAAAAAACCTTAATGGCTTAATGCTAATTTGCAATTAGTTTTAATGCTTTTAATATCGTCTATAGATATATTGCCACAAATAAATATATTGCGAAAAAACCGCAAGACCGCAAAAAAAAATTAGCTCTCAGATATTGAAAATTATTATTTTTCCAGAAAAAGTCTAAACTTTCTTGAAAAAACTGCTTTCTAAGCACAAAAATGGATATAAAATTAAATTTTTATAAGTTATTTTTCTTGCTTGTAAAATGTTGCACTGTAGCGTATCATATGAGAAATTTGTTTTTTGAGATATTTAATTTCAATTTGTTAAAGAGTAACCTTACCCATTGCTTATATCTAGGAGTTGCTTGTGGTAAAAGTCTTAATAGTTGATGACTCTATATTTATGCGTAAGGCTTTGGCGTCTTTAATAGAGGGTGACCCAGATATAAATATTGTTGGTACTGCCAATAATGGTGAAGAAGCTTTAAAGAAAATTGATGAGCTTGACCCAGATGTGGTGACATTAGATATTGAAATGCCTAAAATGGATGGATTAACTGCTCTTGGACACATTATGAAAACCAAACCAAGACCAGTTATCATGATAAGCTCATTAACCGAAGACGGTGCAAAGGCTACTTTGAAAGCAATGGAGCTTGGGGCGTTAGACTTTTTGCCAAAATCTTTAAGCTCAGATAGTGCCACATTTGGTAGTGAGTTAACTAAGAAAATAAAGTTATTGGCTAGAAAGAAAGCTTTATTGCAGTTGCGTTTTGGTATGCGCAAGCCTGATGCTAGGTCTGCCAAACTTGAAACTGGTGCTAAAAGAGAAGTGTTTGCTCCTTGTAAGGGTGCGCGTGATATTATTGGTATTGGTGTATCCACAGGTGGTCCACCTGCTGTGCAAAAAGTTCTAGCTGCTTTGCCCGAAAATTTTCCCGCCACTATTTTAATAGCACAGCACATGCCAGCCGCCTTTACCGGACCTTTTGCCAAGCGTTTGGATGGTGTTTGTAAAATATCGGTTTCTGAGGCTGAAAGTGGCATAAGGCCAAAGGCTGGGCATGCATATGTTGCTCCTGGTGGTAAACATTTGCGTCTTACCATGCGCGGGCCGCTTATGGAGCTTGAAGTTTCTGAAAATCCCACTTCAGCACTTTATAAACCGTCAGCAACGGAGTTGATGGATTCAATAGCAAAGTGTAACCCAAGGAAGTCATTGGGTGTAATTTTAACCGGTATGGGTAGTGATGGTCTTGAGGGTATTCGCCTTTTACGTGAAAAAGGTGGGTATATCATGGCTCAAAATGAGGCTTCTTGCGTGGTCTATGGTATGCCAAAGGCCATTGTTGATGCCAATTTAGTAGACCAGATTTTAGATATAGATGATGTTGCAAGTGCAATAATCGCAGCAGTAAAAGCATAAGTAGGGGATAATATGACTGACTATGCGCAAGATATGAATGCTCAAGAAGTATTAGTAGCATTAAATAGTGACGATATTGATATCGTTAGGCATGCTATTTTTACTGCCGGAGAGCTTCGTTTAGTGGATAGTGTTGACGTGCTTTGCAAGCATATTCAAAGCACAAATATTGGGGTGCAGGAAGCTGCAGAATATGCTTTGCGTAAGATCGGGGGCAAACAAACCATTCAGAAAATACTTCCGTTCCTACGTAGCGATTCGCCTTCATTACGGAATATATCCATGGATATTCTACGTGAAATAGGTTGTGAAGATATTACCTCTATTCAGCCATTGTTGCGTGATGTTGACCCTGATATGCGTATTTTTATGTCCGATATTTTGGGTCATACCAAGAGCCTACAAGCTGTACCCTTGCTTTGTGAAGCATTATTAAAAGACCCAGAGGTAAATGTGCGCTATCAAGCTGCTATGAGCCTTGGAACATTGGGTTATGCTGAGGCTGTGGATGCCTTACAAAAAGCAATGCATGATGAAGATTGGGTGCAGTTTTCTGTTGTAGATGCCTTGGTAAAAATTCGTGCAGAAGAAACTGCCGGAATGTTAGTGCAGCATTTAGATCATTGCTCGCCACTGGTTGCGTCTATTATCATTGATGCCATCGGTGAATTAAAAAATATTAAAGCCGTACCCTTGCTTTTGCGTTACCTTGAAAAAGCCAATACTGTTTTGTGTCATAAAGCAGTAAAGGCCATAGTACAAATTCTTGGTGAAAGTGCATTGTCCTTGCTTTCTCCCAAGGATCAAGAACGCTTTAAAGGCTTTTTGGGTACTGCTCTTAGCGATGAAGATGAAAGTGTACAAATGGCAGCTTTGTCGGGGCTTGCTACTGTTGGTGATGCACAATCATCACAATATGTTCTAGATTTTATTCTTAGTATCAAAATGGATTCAGAAAATGATATTTATGTGGCTGCCATTAAAACTTTGGCGGCAATAGGCTATAATGATACCTTTGCAGCTTTCTTAAATTCCAAGGATACAAAAACTGTCAATGTGGCTTTGGAAGCTTGTGAGCTTATGTCAAATGCCGCTTGCATGCAGACCATTAGTAAGATTTTTTGGAATTTAGACCGCGATGGGCAGCGTTTAGCAAGTCGCTCCATGGCTAAACATGCAACTGTAGAAGATGCTGTATTTATTTTGGATATTCTAGAGCGCAATGATGATAGTGAGGTCTTAAAAAATTCCATGCTATGCCTTGGAACTCATCTTAAATATGTACCCGCTCAAGATAAGATTTTTTCAATGATTTCACATGACTATGCTGACGTGCGTACCACGGCCATTGAGGCTTGTATTGATTTACATACTAAGGAGCTTGAGGCCAAATTCATTGACTTATTTAATAGTGGTCAGGAAGAAGAACGCACTATGGCTCTTTATGTGCTTTGTAATTACGGTATAAAAAAACATTTTGAATATATCTTAAAAGCACTTGATGATGAAAGTGCTACCGTGCGCCAATTGGCAGTGGAGTCATTTGCAAGTCCGGAAATTCAGCTTCATGACCATGTGGATACTTTACTTAAAGAATTAAAAGATCCTGACCATGATGTTCGTATTGCCGTGGTGGACGTGTTTGGCAATAGGCAAGATGATACTCTAACCCCATATTTGGTCAATGCGCTTGATGATGAGAATGAATGGGTTTGCATAAGGGCTATTGAGGCCTTGGGCACTTTGAAAAATGATACTATAGCCGGGCAGTTGGTGGAGCGTTTACAAAATGCAACACCTATGGTTACATTTAAGATTATTGAGGTATTAGCTGACATTGGTGGTAATGTTGCTTTTAGTGCTCTTCTTAATCTTATGTCGCATGATGATCTAGAAATACAACATGCTGCAACAGCGGCTATAGAAAAAATACAGGTAGGGTAACAGATATGTCGACATCTACACCAAGCACCCGTCTACCTCTTTCCTTTAATAAGGAGCTTAAAATCACCAACGAAGAATTTGTGCAGTTGCGTGATTTTATTTATGAACAAAGCGGTATTTTTATAAATGAAAACCGCAAGTATTTAGTGGAGAATAGGCTTAGTAACCGTATTAAGGAGCTTAAGCTTAAGTCTTACTCTGAGTATTATAAATTTTTGCGTTTTGATGCCAGCAGAAGAACCGAGCTTAATCGCCTGTTTGAAGTTGTAACCACCAATGAAACCAGCTATTTTAGGAATCCGCCTCAACTACGTGTTTTTCAAGAAAAAATACTTGCACAAGCTATAGACGAATGTCGAAAGGCTGGGCGTAAGCGTTTGCGTATTTGGTCTGCTGGCTGTTCCACCGGTGAAGAGCCATATACCATTGGTATTATATTGCATGAAGTGCTAAAACAAGAAATAAGTTCATGGGATATAAAAATATCTGCCACAGATATTTCTGAGGCTGTACTTGCAGCAGCTCAAAAAGGTATTTACTCGGAATATACTTTACGCACTACACCTAAGCCTCTAGTTAGTAAATACTTTATCCAAAAAGAAAAGACTTATACTATTTCGCCCATTGTTAAAAAATTGGTGTCATTTAATCAGGTTAATTTAAATGATAGGGTGCAATTAGCTAGAGTTGAAAAGTCGCATATTGTATTTTGTCGTAATGTAATAATTTATTTTGACGATGATATGAAAAAGCGCGTTATTAATGCTTTTTATGACAACCTTATGCCCAAAGGAGCATTACTTATTGGGCACTCTGAGTCTTTGCATAATATTAGTCGTGCTTTTGTACCAGAGCATTATACAGGTATAATCGTTTATCGTAAGCAAGGATAGGGCTTAATGCTTGCCAAAACCATTGCCATAGCAAATCAAAAAGGAGGAGTTGGCAAAACTACTACTACTTTGACTCTTGGTATGGCTTTAGCAAGGCAAGGTAAGCAGGTATTAATTTTAGATTTAGACCCACATGCTTGTGCTTCACTGCATGTTAAACTTTATCCAGAAGAGCAAGATGTAACCTTGCATGATTTGCTCCTAGCAGAAAAAGAACATTGGCAGGCTGTGTGGCAACGTTTAGCAAAGCCAGTGGGTGTAGATAACCTGCATTTTGCGGCTGGTAGCATTAGACTTTCTGAGCTTGAACTTGATTTTCAAGAGCGCAAAGGTAAAGGCATGGTGCTTGGTGAGGCCATTGCACCTGTTAAAAGTAAATATGATTTTATTTTAATTGACTGCCCTCCGCATGTGGGAATTTTACTTGTAAACGCGCTAGTTGCATCTGATTTGTTGATTATACCAATTCAAACAGACTTTTTGGCCTTACATGGATTAAAATTACTTTTTGATACCATACGGACGTTGAATAAAGTTTTACCAGAGCCAATACGCTATAAAACCTTACCAACCATGTATGATAAAAGAGCTAAGGCTTGTACACGCGTTTTGGAGCTTATGCGGCATAAAATGGGAACATCTATGTTTGAAACTGTTATTGGAATTGATACACGCTTTCGCGAAGCAAGTGCTCTTGGGGCATCAATATATGATATTGCCCCAGATACGCGTGGAGCCGTTGCCTATGAAGCTTTAAGCAAAGAAGTACTAACATTATGGTAAAAACTCCGGAGCAATATTTTCAAGACCAAGATTTTGGTGAACCTACTGCTAAGCAAAATGATGACATCACTGCCGCTGAGCATGCTTTTTTGCAAAAATATGTCGGTGTTGAAGGTGCTAGCGAACTTGGGATAAATCTTGGTGAGGGCTTTGGGCAAATTCCAGATGTTCCACCTCTTGAAGAAGAATTAAAAGAAAAAACCCAATTGCAAATGATTTTTGTTTATTTGCAAGAGCAGCTATATGCCATACCCATTGAGGCCGTGCAAGAAGTTATAAATTTTATGCAACCCATACGCTTACCACTTTCGCCAGATTTTGTGGCCGGTATAATTAATTTACGCGGACGGGTGACACCACTTTTGCACCTTGAACAAATGCTTTGTTCTCAACACACTGATATTACAGATGATAGCTTTATTGTAATTTGTCATCGTAAGGGTATTCAAGTGGGGCTGATTGTAGATAAAATTCAAACTATGAAGACTGTTGATATTAAAGATATTTCGTGGAATGTGGAAGCACAAATTGGCGCAAATGCTGAATATATATGCGGTATTTTAGATTATAACGACAAGGTCTTTGGTATTTTATCCATAGACAGAATAGTGGATTATATACTTCAAATCTAGTCTGCTTTTAATAATGAGCATTTTAATTTTTAAGGTTTAGACCACAACATTGTAGGGTGAGGATAGAATATGAGCAAGCATATCTTAGTAGTTGATGACTCCAAAACCATACGTAACCTATTGGCTTTTGTTATGAAAGCAGAAGGGTTTAAGGTTACTACTGCCGAAGATGGTTTGGATGGTCTTGAAAAGCTTTATAATGGAGCAGCAGTAGATTTGATTATCACTGACGTTAACATGCCACGTATGGATGGCTTTACCTTTATTAAAACATTACGTGAGCAAGATGCTTATCAAGATACTCCAATAATAGTACTTTCTACCGAAGGTCAAGAGAAAGATATTCAAACTGGGATGAGTTTTGGGGCTAATTTATATATGGTAAAGCCTGCTCAGCCTGAAAAAATGGTGCGTAATATAAAGATGTTGCTCGGATAGCCGATTAGCTAACTTAACTGTGCTATGTTTTACTTATTTAAAACTTTTAGGCTTAAGGGTATGCTATGAGTCAAGATTTTATGGATGCCGAGTTATTTGCGGACTTTATCATTGAAGCACGTGAGCATCTTGAAACTATTGAACCAAATTTATTGGAACTTGAAAAAGCGCCTGATAATTTAGGACTGCTCAACGAAATTTTTCGTCCCATGCATTCGCTAAAGGGGGCTTCTGGCTTCCTTGGTTTAAATAGAATTAATCAATTAGCTCACCGTTGCGAAAATATACTTGATGAACTACGTAATGCCAATATGGTTGTAACTTCAAGTATTATGGATATTATTCTTGCATCTACCGACGCATTGCGCCAGATGCTTGATAATTTAGAGCAAAATAACAGCGATGAAGGTGTGCCCATTGAAGATATTATTGTTGAAATTGACACACTTATGGAAAATAAAGGGGCAGCAGTTGAAGGGGCTGTTTCTGAAAATGCTGGTATTGAAGAAGCTGCTGAAACAGACAGCGTTTTAGAGCACACCACAGAATCTGTTGACGTGGTAGAACAAAACAATGTTGAAAACTCAACCAATAATGCAAGCCCACAATCTGCAGTAAGTGCCGAAGCCAATTTAGTAAAAATTAATAAAAGCCCAAAAGAATGGTTGGCAGATTTATCTCGTATACCAGAATATAAACTGACCGCCTTTGGTGAAGGTCACTTAAAAGATTTTATTGATGAGTCCACTGAAATAGTAGAAAATCTGAATGCTGGTTTACTACAACTAGAAAATCAACCCGAAGGTCAGGACGAACTGATTAATGACCTATTTCGCTTTTTCCATAACCTTAAAGGAAATAGTGGAATTATAGGTTACAATGACTTAAATAGTCTCACCCATGAAGCTGAAACCTTACTTAATAATATTCGTAAGGGTGAAATGGTCATCGGTCATGAGCTTATTGACCTTTTACTCTTTGTTGTGGATATTATGGAGGTGCTGGTATTAAATATTGACGCGGCTCAAGGTACTGTACAACCTCCTGATACAGCAGAAGTTTTACACCAATTACGTGAAGCCTTGGCAGGTGGACCTATTATGTTGCCGCGTAGTATGTATGAAAGTGCTGAAGCTACTAATACTTCAGATGCTCCACCACAAGAGGCCACTGCCGACGTTGTGGTGTCAAAAGCCAGTGACACTGAGGTGGTCACTCCAACTATTATACCTGTAGGTATGGAAGAAGATGATGTAAGCATGTTTAGGCAAACTGTGGCTCAACAGATGGAAATTATCCGCGCGGCCATGGAAACCTTGAAGGGTGATGGTAATCACAAGCCTTCAGTAGATGCCATTTATCGCTCACTTGTAGCTATCAAAAATGCCTGCAATTTTATAAACCTTCCTGATATTAAAGTATATACTGAGCGTACCGCAGGTATTGTTGAGTCTGCACGCAAAGCAGATATGGATTTTTCCTTAGTGCTGGATATGCTTTCTCAAGAAGTGGATATTATAAAAGAAATGATAGACGCTGCTCCTCTTGGGGCTGCCCAGCCAGAGCCAGAAAAATCAGCTGAAGTAGCCAAAGAAGATGCAGCTCAGCCAGAGCCAACACCAGAAGCTAAGCCTGCCCCAGAAGCTAAGTCAGAGCC
>CAYJDF010000045.1:0-3184 GCA_964368845.1 uncultured Desulfovibrionaceae bacterium | reverse complement strand
CTGCACCTGCTGCAAAGCCTGCTGCAACGGCAGCAAAGCCTACTGCGGCCGCAAAACCTGCCGCTGCACCTGCTCAGGACGCTCCTAAGGCTGCTTCATCCACAATTCGTGTGGATCACGAAAAGCTAGATCATCTTATGAATTTAATTGGTGAGCTTATCATCAATAGAAATCGTTATACATTGATTGCACGTTCTTTAGAAGATGAAAACGCTGAAATTGATATATCTCATGTGGCCCAAAGTTTATCAGAAACGACTTATGCCATGGCGCGTATTTCTGATGACTTGCAAGATACAATTATGAAGGTGCGCATGGTTCCTGTAGCTTCTGTTTTTTCTCGTTTCCCGCGCTTGGTGCGTGATTTGTCGCGTAAAAGTGGTAAGGAAGTGGATTTGATTATGGAAGGCGAAGAAACAGAACTTGATAAGAGTGTTGTGGAGGTCATTGGTGACCCACTTGTACACCTTATTCGTAACTCTGTGGACCATGGTATTGAATCACAAGAAGACCGTGAGGCCGCTGGCAAGCCAGCCAAGGGGCGCGTGGTCTTGCGTGCATTTCACAAGGGTAACTCTGTTGCCATTGAGATCGAGGATGACGGTAAGGGCATTGACCCAGACAAGATGCGCGAAGTTGCTATTCGTAAAGGTATTATTAGTGCCGAAGATGCAAAACAACTTGATGACCGTGAGGCCATGGAATTAATTTTTGCACCTGGTTTCTCATCAGCCGAAACCATTACCGATATATCTGGTCGTGGTGTGGGCATGGATGTGGTGCGCACTAATATTAAAAACCTTAAAGGTAGTGTAAATATTTCCTCAGAAATTGGGAAGGGCACACGCTTTACCTTACTACTACCATTAACTCTGGCCATTATTGACGCGCTTATGGTTAATGTGGCCGATGAAATGTTTGCTATACCCTTAGATGCTGTATCTGAAACAACTAAGATTGAAGCTGAGCTTTTAACAGATATTAAGGGACGTAAGGCAGTTACATTGCGCGGAGAAGTGCTTGGTATTGTAGATTTATCTGAGATGCTTAATTTGCCAAAACCAGAAGTAGAGCCAGATGTCTTATCTGTGGTGGTTATTCATGATAATGACCGCAGGCTTGGCGTGGTTGTTGATAGGTTATTGGAGCGTCAAGAGGTTGTTATCAAACCACTTGGATCTTATCTTGGGGACTTGAAGTGCATTTCAGGTGCCACAATTATGGGCGATGGTTCAGTTATTCTTATCCTTGACCCGCATGAGGTATACACTTTGTCTACTTCGCGTGCAGCTATCTAATAGTGTAGAGTTTAATATTATAAGAAGCACTTGGAGATTAAAACCAAGTGCTTCTTTTTTTATGGATTTTGCTCAATTGCATCTAAGACATTTTGTAGAGCTTGACGATTATTTTTGTTTAGTGCAAATGGATGTGGATCGGAAAACCTTGCATAATCATTGTCAAAATACATACCATTGGCATTTTTAAATTCATCAGAAAGGGCAGCTTTGTAAAGTATTTCAGCCCCAATACTTAAATCATATCCTTTTTGTCCATAAGCTTCATGAACCATTTTGCTTCCAAGAAAGGATTTAGGATTCACCGAAATTATGGTGGCTTTATTGGAAGGACTCTCGGCCATTTCCATGGACCACATCATTAAAGCCAATTTGCTTTGGGCATAGGCTTCATTGGTAGAAATTGCTGTATGCAGGGTTAAGGCTTGCAAATCTACTGGAGCTTGCGCAGCAGAACCAAGATTGATAACCCTACTGCCAATACTGAGTAAAGGCATAAGCTGTTTAGTTAAAATATATGGAGCTATGGTATTGACCTGAAAACGAATATCAAACTTATCCTTTGTTATAGCTTCATACTCAGCAACCACAAAAATACCAGCATTATTAATAAGTACATCAAGTTTTTTTTCTTGTGTAAGTACTCGATTAGCCATGCTAAATACATCTTGTAAAATGGCAAAATCTGCTAAATATAATTCTATTTCAGCATCACTATTAAGCTTTAATAGTTCATTTTTTATATTTTCAAGCTTAGCCTGATTTCTTCCGTGAATAAGTAGCCTGTGCCCTTCTTTAGTAAATAATTTAGCCGTTTCAAGGCCTATACCGTCTGTTGCACCGGTAATTAAAATAGTTTTCATAAAAAATCCTCTTAAAATACTATATATTATCGCGTTGATATGATCCGTCCAATAAATCTTGGTCTAATCTTAGCAGTTGTTTATCAATATGTGAAATAATTTTTTCTTTCTCTGCAAGGGGTGCATTGATGGGAATTAAATTATAGTAATGACCACCGAAGAAGTAGGCTTGATCTAAGTCAAGTAGTTGTAACAAAAGTTTTTCTTCTTCAATTTTTTCGCGCTCGGTACATTCAATAAACTCACCAGCATCACGCATTTTTGCAAGCTTGGTACCATCAGCCACAGAGGTAGACATTAATGACACCAAATATGGTGGAAACTTATTTAGCAGTTTGGCTGTTTGCTCAATGTGCACCTTGCCATTACCCTTACCTGCGACACCGGTCATGATTATGGCATCCCAATCAAAGCCTGCTTTAGTAATTTTTTCTATGTTTTCATAAGCTTCTTGCACGGTAAAACCTTTATTCATTTGTTTTAAGGCAGGGTCGTAGGCAGACTCCAAACCAATGTGAAGTTCATTAAACTTTAAAGAACGCAAAATTTTTAACTCTTCCAAGGTTTTGTTTTTTAAACTTTTTATGGAAGCATAGCAGGTAATGGTTTCTATTTCTGGAAAATAGCTATTTATTAACTCTCCAATTTCTTTAAGCTTTGTGAAAGATAAAATAAAAGGCTCACCATTAACCAAAAAAATTCGCTTTATGGGATGACCAATAGCCTTTAACTCTTTTAAGTCTTCTTCCACATGGTCTAAAGGAGAAACTTTAAATGGTGTTTCGCGGTACATGGTGCAAAAAGAACATTTATTGTGTGAACAACCAGCTGTCACTTCTAACAGTGGGGTTTGGCTTTCAATGGGGTGTCTGTATACTTGACCTGTATAATGCATATTAATCCTCAATATGTTATAAAGTTTATGATATTAAATAGTTATAGTTTAATTTTTTGTTCGTAAATAAGACTTAGGAAGATTATATAAAAACGGTTGTGCGTTTAGTCAACTAAGTGCAGTTAAAA
>CAYJDF010000044.1:14865-17807 GCA_964368845.1 uncultured Desulfovibrionaceae bacterium | reverse complement strand
AGCACTCTATAATGGAGAATTATTTAATTAATTCTCCATTACTTTAACTAGCTAGGCTTGAGTCTTTCCAAATAAGGGCTAAAGCATCGTCAATCTTAAACATTAAGTCGCTAATAAGCATGAGTTTGCGCATAGCTTCTTCGGCAGTCATGGGGTTATTTTCATAATTAATGCGCATGGCTTGCATAACCCCATCAAAAATTTTGGTGTAGCCTTCTTGGATATTTTTTTCATCCATACTGGATAAGGCATTAAATTTTAAATTATTACCTTCCTTATCAAAGGTAGTTTTTAGCATTTGAGTATCATCACTAATTTCTTCTAAGCCGTTAGCATCTCTAAATTTGCGAATACGTTCAATTATTTCTTCAATCCCAGTTGTAACAGCAAGGGCATGCTGGTTAGAATCAAATAAGGATTTGCATTTTTCAGAGATAATTGGATGGGTATATGCCCAGATATTTTTGGTATTACAATTTGTGCTTGTCATAATTCCTCAAATAATATGTCTTAGTTTCTTCTTATATAATAGGCAGGTACATAGTATAATTTATGTTTTGTCAGCCAAACAAAGCGCATCAGAGTGGCCTGTTTTTTGTGTATATTCTAATGCACATGCAGGACAAAGTAGGTTGTTTAATTTTTCTCCGCATTGGCACACATAGCCATGTATGCGGGCTGGATTGCCATATACTAGTGCATGTGCTGGGATGTTTTTAGTAACTACTGCTCCTGCTCCCACAAAAGCATATTCACCAATGGTGACACCACAAACAATAGTACAATTTGCCCCAAGGCTGGCCCCTTTTTTTACCAAGGTTTGGCGAGCTTCATCCATACGCTTAATATTTGCTCTAGGATTAAACACATTGGTAAAAACCATGCTCGGTCCACAAAAAACATGCTCTTCTAGGGTTACTCCCTTAAATATGCTAACATTGTTTTGAATTTTGCAACCGTTACCTATAGATACATCTGGACCTGCCACAACATTTTGCCCGATATTACAATTACATCCAATGCTTGTGCCTGACATAATATGTGAAAAGTGCCATATTTTTGTGCCAGCTCCAATACTTACATTGTCGTCTATATAGCTACTTTCATGTACAAAAAAGTCTTTGTTCATGCTAGTCCTTCCTTTATGGCAGTGGCAACCATTTCTACCTGTTCTTGGCTAAGGTAAGGATGGAAGGGTAGAGCAAGAATGTTTTTTGCGGTTTGCATGGCTGTTGGCATGTCATTTTCTGCATAAGCTAGATGTTCAAAAACTGTTAATATATGCTGTGGCTTAGGATAGTAAATATTGGTCGGAATGCCTTTATCTTTTAGATGCCTAGCTACATAGTCACGTTTTTCTTCGGGCAATAAAATACAATACTGAGCAAAGGCACTAATATTTTCGGCTAAAATATGTGGGGTAGTAATTTGCGTGATATTGTCTAAGGCTTTGGCATAGTATGTAGCCACTTGTTGGCGCGCACTGATTTCTTGAGCAAAAATTTGCATTTTAGCTAATAAGATAGCAGCTTGTATTGTGTCTAGTCTACCATTGATACCAAGGCGCACATTGTCATATTTATCTATTCCTTTGCCATGAATACGAATAGAGCGTAAAACACTTGCCAAATTGTCATCATTGGTAAAAATAGCCCCTCCATCACCATAGCACCCTAGTGGTTTAGCAGGAAAGAAGCTTGTTGCAGCAGCATCACAACCAAGGTTACACGTCATTTTAGTGTGTTGTGAAGCACCAAAGGCTTGAGCCGCATCTTCAAGGGTATATAAATTGTAAGTTTTAGCTATACTTAAAATTGATGCGTAATCTGCAGCTTGTCCAAATAAATCCACCGGAATTATGGCTTTTGGACGAAGGGCTTTTTGGCAAGCAATCTTGGGTATGGGGTAAATACTGGGGTCTTGTTTAAGTACAGCTTCTATGGCCCTTTCTAATAAGTCTGGACGCATATTAAATGTTTTGGGGTCAATGTCCACAAAGATAGGTGTTGCACCCAAAAGGCTTGGCATTTCTGCCGTAGCAAAGAAGGTAAAAGGCGGCATGAAAACAGCATCACCAACCCCAATACCCCAAGCTAAAAGGGGCATGAGTAGAGCGTCAGTGCCAGAAGCACAGGTGATACAATGCTTAGCACCAGTGAAGTTACAAAAAACTTCTTCTAGCTCTTTGACTTCTGGACCCATGATATAATGTCCATGATCAAGTACAGCTTTGATGCGTTCATCAATAAGCTTGCGTATATGTTTTTGCTGTGTGCTAAGGTCAATAAATTGCATATGCTAACCTATAAACGCCATAAGTTAAAACCGGCATCTTGCATGGTTTTTTTATTCCAAACACTCTTAATATCAATGAGATTGACACGATTATGCCCAAATAATTTCTTTATTTCTTCAATCCCTAAATTATTGAATGATTTGTGCGGTACAGCCAAAATTAACGCATCAAGATTATTCAGCTCGCTTAGGGGGAGTAACTTTATATTGTATTCATTCTCGGCTTCTTTAGCATTGGCCACGGGGTCATGCACAAGGGTATTGATACCAAACTCTTGAAGTTCCAAAATAATATCAATAATGCGTGTATTGCGAATGTCCGGTACATCTTCTTTAAATGTAAAACCAAGAATACCCACACGGGCTTTTTTTACATTGCAGTCGGTTTCAATAAGTTTTTTAACACATGTGCTTGCAATATATTTGCCCATATTACTATTAATGCGACGTCCTGCTAAAATAATTTCAGGATGATAGCCTAACTCTTGGGCTTTGTATGTTAAGTAATATGGGTCAACGCCAATGCAATGCCCACCCACTAACCCTGGGCGAAAGGGTAAGAAGTTCCACTTTGTGCCGGAGGCTTCTAATACGTCTAGGGTATCAATATTCATTTTATTAAATATTATGGCAAGCTCATTCATGAG
>CAYJDF010000044.1:9511-14765 GCA_964368845.1 uncultured Desulfovibrionaceae bacterium | reverse complement strand
GTCTTATTATCTCTGGCACTCAAATAGGCTGCTATGAGTACTTCTAGTGAGTTTAATCCTTCTCGTCCGTCGGTTTCAGGTTCTGCTACTCCGCGCATAACATCAATGATATTTTTAAAATAACGTGGGTGGCCAAAACCATAAACTGATGTAGTGTCATAATTGGCGGTCTTTATGTCTTCGTCATAATCCATACTGTTAGCAAATTCCCAAAGTTGAATATCATTAACCGCCACACCACCTATGCGCACAGACCCAGTTTCACCAAGTATAGTGATAGATCCTTCTAAATTTTTGGGATAGGTGAGCATGGTTACGGCCATAGAACCTAATGCACCGGAACGCCAGCGTACATTTAATACTCCACTATCTTCTACTTGAATATCGCGTGATTGTGTTCCTGTCATGGCTTGTACATCTGCTATGGGGCCTATTAGCCACTCTAATAAGTCCACATAGTGGCTAGCCTGATTCATAAGGGCACCACCATCCATCTCCCACGTACCACGCCACTTGGCTGAGTCATAATATTCTTGGGGACGAGTCCAAAAAACATTTAGGTGAACCATATGAATTCTACCAAAGCGTTTTTCATCAATGGCGCGTTTTAGAAGTTGCAAAGTACTATTGTGACGGTTTTGTTTTATTACAAAAAGACGCACATCGGCTTGGTCGCAAGCTGCCACCATGTTAAGGCCATCATTCCAGCGTGTAGCCATGGGTTTTTCGGTGATGACATGCTTACCATGTTTTGCTGCCAAGATGGTTTGATTGGCATGCATACCAGAAGGGGTGCATAGAGAAACTATATCTAAATCGCATTCACGTAACATAGTAGAATAATGTTCATAGGCTGGAACATTATATTTTTTACCCCATTCAGTGGCGATTTTTAGATCACTGTCACAAACCGCAACTAACTCAAGGTCTTGATAGTGTTTTTCTATGGAGAGGAAGTGGTTTTTAGAAATGCGCCCACAGCCTACAATTGCAATTTTTATTTTTCTATCGGTAATAATAGGAAGCATGATTTTATCCTCATCACATGATACAAGTATTTTAGCAATAACTTAGTCTATATGCGGAATAAAAAATTGTCTAGTGAGTAGAAGATAAAAACAAAGATAAAATGTTGTTAAACACAATTGGTGGATGTTTTAGGCAAATAATTTAAAATATTTATTTGATAACAGTATTTATTACAATCCAAGTCCGCGCCAAAGACAAGTTACCCCCCCCACACCAATGAGGGTTAGAATAATAAATTTAAAAGTTTTTTGAGATATGACTTTGACTAAGGGTGTAGCACAAGCAACGCCTAAAACCCCTGCTACAACACCTTTGGCAGCAAGTGTTAAGACGTCAGGAGTATATAGTCCGGCACTGGCTTGAAAAATAGCAGCCACAACAAAGGCCATCAGCGCAAAAACATTCATAATTCCAACAGATCGAGTTTTGGGCCAACCAAGATATAGTGAGTATGCTCCAAGCAAAGGGCCACCAAAGGAGATGGATGTTATAAGCACACCAGAACCAAATCCAATAAAAAGAGTTTTACCAAGGGTTTCGTGCCGTTCTACGGTGACGGCTTGGCGGTCGCGCAAAAATTGTAAATATACAAATGCAATCATGACTGCACCTGCAAGAAGCTGAATATATTGAGCCTTAATGTAAATAAGTAAGGCCAATCCAGCAACAGCACCAGGTACGGCCCCAATGAATAACCTTTTTACTATGGGATAAACGCTGTCTTTACGATAGAGCCAAGCTATGTATGCAGTTAGTATGGTTGTGACAATGCAAGTTGAAGGAAATAAAATGGTGGGCGGCATAAAGGTAATTAAAATAGGCACAGCAAGCATAGCTCCACCCATGCCACTAATACCGTTAACAAAGCCAGCACCAAACCATGTTAGTAAAAAAATATAGTCAGTTAATTCCATGGGACGTGGTGTAAAATAATATTATATAAATGTAAAGATAAAGATTTTATTTTAGAAATATTTGCAGATAAGTGCTAAACTTTGTAGACCAAAGCAAGCATTGACACTGCCTAGATGATTATATAGTGTCCCTGTGGGAATTTTTATAAAGTACCTTACGCTATACGAAAGATTGAGTGCAAAAATGCCTCTAAGTCTGAAATAAATAATTACATGCGAAACATATGACTACACCTAACTCAAATATAAAAGATTACAGTATTTTTTTAACTGGTCTTTATGCTAGTAATCCTTTGCCATTGGCCTGTGTATCGGCTAATGGGCATATTCATTATGCTACTCCAAGTTTTTATAAATACTTTAGTGTTGATAATGCCGCTGAGTGCAGTGCATATTGGCAAAATTCTCTTGCATCAATTTTGGATGAGAATGCATTTTTTTTAGATGTTTTGCGTTATAATTGTAACAAGTCTTTGCAACAAGGTGTGCGTCAGTTTAAATGGCAACATAGAGATAAATATGATATTGCTACACAATATCTAGTAAGTTATATACGCCACGAAGGTGAATATATATTTATTTTGCAAATACAAAATGTTTTACATGAAATAGATATTTTTCTTGGCCCAGCTCAAAAACCTTTTATTCTTACCGATTTAACTTACCGCACACTAACTCCCATATGTTTTTTTACGAATGCTTTTAAGATGGTGGATTGCAATGAAAGCTTTGTTAAACTTTTGAGCTATGCATCTAGGCAGGATTGTTTACAAAATTCAGAATTACTCTTTCCAGCATATCAAGAAGATGGTCAAGAGTCACTAAGCCTTTTTAATAAAGAAATAACTAATGCTTTTAATGAAGTATGCGTTGATCGTTCTTGGATATGGCGCGATATTCATAATAACAGCATACCAGTTCGTATGACCTTTGTTAGAGTGTGGCACGATTATAAAGATGTTATAGCAATTTTTAGCTATGATATGCGCCCTTTGATCATGAGTGAAAAAAAAGTCAAAGAGGCAGAAGAAGTATTGCGTACCATGCTTGATGGTATGCCATTTGGTGCGCATTTAATAAACCAAGCTTTTGAGATTATTGATACCAATAGTACCGCTTATAAGCTACTTGGCTATGATAATAAAAGAGACTATTTAAGAGAATTTTCACACTTATCACCAGAGTTTCAACCCAATGGTGAAACCTCTGAGGATGCTTTTAAGCGCGTGCTAAGTACTGGCTTTAAGCAGGGAAATTATACTTTTGAATGGATGCACTTAGATCGCTATGGTAAACCATGCCCAGTTGAGATTAGCCTAGTACGAACCAAGTACAAAAATGAGGATGTACTTTTAGCTTACGCTAGGGACTTGCGAGCACTCAAAGCCATTGAAGAACAAATGTCACGCATTGAAGAGCGCAATGCAGTGCTTATTGAAAACATACCACTTTGTGCCACTTTTTGGGATAAAGATGGTAATATTATTGATTGTAATCAAGAGATATTACGGACATTTAAGCTCAGTAGTAAACGTGAGTTTATGGAGAAAATGCGTACCCTTTGCCCTGAGTACCAACCCAATGGTGATCATTCTGCTGATACTATTATGTCTAATCATATGTATGTTTTAGAGAATGGATATAAACGCTTTGAGTGGCTACACCTTGACTCAGAGGGTGAGTTAATACCCATGGAAATTATCCTTGTGCGGGTTAGTCTTAGTGGTGAAGACGTGATAATTTCATATGCTAAGGATTTACGGGAACTTAGAGCAACACAAGAGTTGGTTAGGGAAGCGGAGTTACGCAATACTTTAATGCTTGATTCATTGCCTATATGTGTACATTTTTGGGATGAAAATTCTAATCTTATTTATACTAATCTTGAGGGTGCTCATACCTTTGGTTTTGAAACTCAGGAAGAATACTTACAAAATTTTCATAAGACCTTGCCGGAGTTTCAACCAAATGGTGTTAGAAGCCAAGATTTACTTGTGCAAATGATTGAAGAATGCAATGCCAATGGTAAGGCAACAACCGAAGTGATTACTTTACACGCCTTTACTGGTGAAGAAATTCCACTGGAAGTTCTTGTGACTCGTACATCATATGGGGGCAAGAAAGGTCTTATTACATATTTAAAAGACTTACGTAAGCAAAAAGCCATGCTGAAAGAAATTCATGAAAATGAGCAAGCTTTGCTTGAGGCAAAAGAAATTGCAGAGCAAAGTGCCAAGGCTAAAAGTGAGTTTTTAGCCAATATGAGCCATGAAATACGTACCCCCATGAATGGCATCTTGGGTCTTTTGCAGCTTTTAGAGTTAACCAATCTTGATGTTACTCAAAAAAATTATGTGGATAAAAGTCTATTTTCTGCCAAGGAACTGCTACGTATTATCAATGACATACTAGATTTTTCAAAAATTGAAGCAGGTAAGCTTGCTATTGAGCGTATTCCCTTTACCCTACATAATGTTTGCTCAGAGGTGCAAAGTCTCTTAGGACATATGGCAGCAGAAAAAAATATTAAATTCACCATGAAAGAGGGAGAGCATTCAACAGTACCAATTTTGGGCGACCCTTTGCGCTTAAAGCAGGTTATGCTTAATCTCCTAAGTAATGCTATTAAATTTACCATTGAGGGTGAAGTTAGCCTTGATGTAAAAGCTACACAGCGTGATGGATTAATGCATTGCCTTTTTGAAATAAGAGATAGTGGTATTGGTTTAAGTGAGGATCAAATTGATAGGTTGTTTTCGGCCTTTACCCAAGCAGACACCTCAGTTACACGCAAATATGGCGGAACTGGTCTTGGGTTGGTTATTTCTCAGCGCATCATTGGCATGATGCAAGGTAGTATTTGGGTTGAAAGTGAAGTAGACAAGGGCTCTACATTCTTTTTTGATGCTGTATTTAATTTGGCAGATGCTAATGCTAAAATTAATGAGCGTAATATCACTGTAGCGCATGATGATAAGCGCAGCGGACATCTTTTGCTCGTGGAAGATAATCAGATTAACCAACTCATTGCCGAAGAATTGTTAAAAAGTGTGGGCTATACCCTTGATATTGCCCATAATGGTCAAGAAGCTATAGACATGCTTGAGCAAAAATCTTATGATTTAGTACTCATGGATATTCAAATGCCTGTTATGGATGGACTCACTGCCACCAAAGTCATACGCCAAAATCCAAAATTTACCACCTTGCCCATTATTGCCATGTCAGCCCATGCCATGACCGGAGATAAGGAAAGAAGCCTTGATTGTGGTATGAATGAGCATATTACCAAACCCATCTTGCCCAAGGTT
>CAYJDF010000044.1:4607-9411 GCA_964368845.1 uncultured Desulfovibrionaceae bacterium | reverse complement strand
GAAGTACATGAAACAGGAGCAATCGAGGCTACAGGACATAAAATTATTACAGCAAATTGTCCTAATGGTAAGTTAACACCAGATCAAATTAGAGAGCTTTGCGTCATACATGACAATGAGCACATGGTGCAGCCAAAGCTTGTTTATATTTCACAATCCACAGAGCTTGGCACTATCTACACTAAAACAGAACTGAGGGAAATATCTAATGTTTGCAAAGAATTAGATTTATATTTCTTTGTTGATGGTGCACGTCTTGGGGTGGCTATAACTTGCGCCGAAGACACACCATGTTTGGCAGAAATGGCCAGCCTTTGTGATGCATTTTATATTGGTGGCACCAAGAATGGAGCCTTATTTGGAGAGGCTTTGGTGCTTGTGAATGAGTATATACAAAGGGATTTTCGTTATTTGTGCAAGCAGCGTGGTGCACTACTTGCCAAGGGCTGGATTATTGGAGCGCAATTTGAAGCTTTGTTTAGAAATAATCTTTTTTATGACTTAGCTAAACATGCCAACGATATGGCATTATATTTGGATACTGCTCTTAAAAAGCTTAATGTATCTCTACTCATACCTACATTTACCAATCAGATATTTCCTATACTTCCAACTCAGGTGGTAAAAAACTTGGCTAAAAGTCACGCCTTTGAAACATGGAGTAAACAGGAGCATGAGCATACTATTCGCTTTGTGACATCGTGGAGTAGCAAGGTAGAAGATGTGGATAAATTAATTGAGACCCTTGAAATAGCCATGGGCTAGCTACATTTGAAAAGCCAGATGGAACATATAAAAACCAATACCCATTAAAATAAGGGCCAAGGTTATGTTTAGGGCTTTGGCCACATGGGCATAGCTATCGTTTTGGGATAGCTTTTGCACAAACCCCACCGATGTACCAGCTATAACAGCTAAAATACCATGCCCCAATGAATACAGCAAAAAAAGCATGATACCAAAGGCAAGGCTGCCTTTACCTGCAACTATTGCAATGAGCACAATTAATACCGGTGTGGAGCAGGGCGATGCAAAAAGACCGCCTAAGATACCTGCCACAAAAGCCCCAATAGCACCCTTCTTTTTATTCTTGGTTATTAAATTCATGGATGGTATAAATTGATAAATACCAAGCATTTGTAATACCATAAGCATCATTAATGTACCCAAGGCAATAAACCACCACTTGGCGGCAGTGCCAATCAATTCTCCGGCAAGGGAGGCAAGTACCCCAAAAATAGTAAAAGTCAAAGCACTACCTAAGGCAAAAATAACTGATAATATGAATGCTTGCTTTGTATCATGCTCACCACCAAGGTTATTCGTTCCACCAACATATCCTACAATTAGGGGCACACTGGATAGAGAGCAAGGTGTAAAGGATGTGATGACCCCAGCTAAAAAAGCTATGAAGGGCGCAAGCCAAGTGGAGCTTGCCAAAAGTTCAGAAAGCTGTGTTAGTAGTGCATCCATTATTGTACGCCAAGATCTTTTAGAATGTTACGCATTTGATTTTCACTAAGGCCACCTTGGTGAGCTGTAAAGGCATGCTCTCCAGTTTTATCCATGCTATATTTTATAAATTGAATATCACTAACTTGCTTTGGTACATAGGGTGTGCCGTCAGCGTTTAGAATAATTTGTGTGGGAATTACTTGTACAGGAAATCCTTCAGCTCCCTTAGGGTTTTTCCACACGTCAACAAACTTAATGATTGCTTTGTCTTGCATTTCGGCATTGAGCTTTACAAGTACAGGAGCCATTTCTTTACAAGGTATGCAAGAGTCGGCACCAAAGTCGATTATGATGGGCACATTTAACTTTTTCAACGCGTCCAAATCTATGCTTTGGGCATTTAGACTAAATGGGTTGTTATGGGCATTGGCAAGCTCTATAGCTGGGGGTTGATTTTGTTTTTCTGCAAACCATAGGGCAAAAATACCTAACAACATGATGGCCGGAATTATAATTTTCATTACTTTTTTAGACATAAGAACCTTGTTATGTTTTTTGGAGACTTCCTACATAATGCATTACGCGGGGTCTCATGGAGTTTAACGTTAGTTTTTTTAGTTAGCTGGTGGCTGGCTTCTTACATATGACTTGTAATTTGTCAACTTTTTCTTTGCAAATTTTGGCGAATTTGGAGCAATTTTTTTCACTTTTAGAAATTTTTTTCTTTATATAATAGTAGTTTATAATATTACAATATTTCAATTATAATCATTTAATTGAATGGAGCAAATGACGTTTTTTAATTGTTAAACATAAGCAAAAAATGATGACAGTTGGGGTGTGATTTTAAGAATATTTTAAGCTTTTGATTCTTTCTTAGTATCAGGGCTTATGCAGCCAAGGGCTATACCTAGCATAATAAATCCACCTGCAATTATTAGTTGCGTATCTAAAGCTTCACCCAAGATATATTGCGAAAATGCAATACCAGTTATAGGGGTTGCCAAAAGACCAAGGGAAGTAACTATGGCTGGTAAATTGCGATTAACAACAGTCATAGCCCAAAAGCCAAAAGCTGTTGCCAAAAGTCCATTATAGGCTGATAGCCAAATGACACTATTAGTTATTTCAAAGCTAGGTACACCTTCAAAATATAAAGCAATTAGTGATGTTAAAATAGTGGCCATAAGGGTTTGCCAAAAAACTAGCTGAAAAGGTGTGGAGTGCCATTTAATTATTTTAATGCTTACAATAGTTATGGCCCAAGAAAAGGATGCGGCAAGTAATATGGCATTTCCAAGTAACACTGTGCTTGTACTTATGCTACCAATGGCCGGAGCAAATAACACAACTACACCAATAATACCCATGATGACACCTAGCAATCTAAGCTTATGCAAAGGTTCTTTAAGTAAGATTATGGCAGCCGGTGTTACCCAAAGTGGGGTTGTGTAGCCTAAAATAACGGAGCGACCAACGGTAGTGTATTGTAGTCCAATGGCCATGAGCGAAGCAAAAATTGTAATGTGAAAAACTCCAACAATAATAATGGCTGGTAGGTCATGAAGCTTGGGCATAATCAATTGTTTGGTAGACACTTGCAAAATCAATAAGGCTAGGGCTGCAATGCCTGAGCGTATGGCTGTTGACCAAATTGGTGGCACCGTTTCTACCAATAGTTTAATGATGCTCCAATTTGCACCCCAAATCAATACCACCAATGCAAAGAGGATGAAGGAATTTGCTTTACTCATAGTTGCTATTAAAGTGGCAAACTACTTTTTACCTTTTAAGAAATCTAGTAAATCCTTTTTTTCTTGGCTAAGGTGATTATAGTCGCTAAATACAGCCATGTCCAAAGCGTGGTGCGCAATGGACTTAGGTAGTTGTTTGGCAAGTTTCATTATAGCAATCTCTAAGATTTTATGAGCATTTTCAGTATTGGCGCGCATATTTTTAAGGGCCATATCCGCACTTACATCTTCTTCATTGCTCTTCCAACAATCATAATCGGTAGACATGGCAAGAGATGCATAAGCAATTTGAGCTTCGCGGGCTAGCTTGGCTTCTGGCATATTAGTCATGCCAATAACATCAACTCCCATGCTACGATAAAAGTTAGACTCAGCAAGGCTTGAAAATTGAGGCCCTTCCATGCATAAATAAGTGCCACCCAAATGTGCTCTTTGTGCACTGCCTTGAAGTACGTTTTGGGCCGCATCAAATAATATTTTTCCAAGTACTTCGCAAGTGGGCTTTGCCATAGAAACATGTCCCACCAGACCTTGTCCAAAAAATGTACTTTTTCTATTTTTTGAAAAATCAATATATTGGTCAACCACTACCATATCTCGTGGGGGTATGCCTTCGCGCATGGAACCCACGGCACTGATGGAGATGAGATATTTAATTCCCAATTTTTTAAATGCATATATATTTGCTTGATAGGGTACTTCTGAAGGCAAGAATTTATGATTTCTGCCATGGCGTGATAAAAAATAGACTTGCACCCCATTTAATTCGCCATATACAAAAACTTCTGATGGCTCTCCATATGGTGTACTAACGCTCACTTCTTGTACATTTTTAATGTTTTCAATGTTGTATAATCCACTACCACCAATAACGCCAATAACGGCATCGTTCATGTTGTTTTGTTGATGACTCATTTACTTACCTTTTAATGTGTTTTTAACTTTTGGGGACATATATAATACCAAAGGGGATTTTTCCCTTGCTGGTAAGCTTGCTTAATTATTGTTAAATCCATACCCATTTTGACGCACAACATGACACTTGCATTGATAATGGTTGTGCGTATAACACCATGCTTGAGCCAGCGTCGCCCAGAGGTAAATAGGGTAGCGGATAGGCCCACTATTTGTCCATGTTTTTGTGCACATTTGACCAAGAAAACATCTTCTAAAATGGGTACTGGTGGTAAATCCCAAGCCTCAAAGTCTTTTTTGCGTACAAAAAAACCTTGGTCACCAAAGGGTAGATGAAAATACCTGCACCTAAAATCTACTCCCCATTCAATGATAGGCTTAGTCCAAAATTCTTCTTTAATACCAAAGCGGAAATAACCAAGACTACATCGGTCATGCATAAGAGTATCGCGTACAAGTATATCCCAGTTTGTGGGCAGTTCACTATCGGCATGGAGGAAAAGTAATATCTCGCCGCTGGCCCTTGCCGCACCGTCCATGATTTGCTTTGAGCGCGATGCCTCAGAACTTAATACTATAGCCCCATTGTTTTTTGCAATATCAATGCTTTGATCTGTACTTTTGCCATCTGAAACTATGATCTCCACCGCAAAGGCTTGATTAAGTTGAGGTAATAACCT
>CAYJDF010000044.1:0-4507 GCA_964368845.1 uncultured Desulfovibrionaceae bacterium | reverse complement strand
GCATGAGTAGAAAAACCTATGAGGTAATATCCACCATCAAGACTTGGCCCAAGTACAATCGATGTATGGTCTAACAAATCAAGAGCATATTGCATGTTATCCCTTCGATTGTCAGGACAGTCACTGCCAATAATCAAAACCTTTTTGCAAGCATCTTGTGAAAAATTACACGAAGCCCTTAGCAGGTTACTAAAGGCATGCTCAAGGGCGGCAAACATTTTTTCACCTAAGTCGCCTTTTACTTGAGGAATAAAGCTTACATTCTTTAGACTGCCTGTTTCAGGAGTATTTGCATTAGTGTCTTGTTCACCCAGCCAACCTTGCATGGCTTGCTCATCACCACCAAGATAGTGCACTTCAGTATTAATATTAAGTTCTTGGCATTGCTTGAAGGTGAATTTAGTCATAGCCTCATGTAGGTAGCATGCACCTTGCTCTCCATGGCTTTTAATAAGTCTTGTTTTGACCTTACCAATTTCCGGATAGCGAGTGATGAGAATAATGCTATTTTGTTCAAGCTTATGCATAGTGATAGGTCTATAAGTATTAGCTTAAATTATTCATTTTCCACGGCCAAACGTCTTATACGTACTTGGCGCAATTCGCGTCTGGTCATGAGCATGAGCTTTTCTTGGCGTAATTTATGTATATCTTGAGCATAATATAGCCCTGCGGCTGGGTCTTCCGCTGCAAGCAAGGTGCGCAATGCAGCGGCGTTTTCCTCTAACATGTTATCAATTATCACTATCTCCGCTTCCAATTCCGTCTTGGTCTGCGGCAATAATGCGTCGTCGGACAGGTTTTTCATCTACGGGCTCCGCAACAGTTTTTTTGATTTGTGGACTTGGTAAGGTATTGTATAAATTCCAAAACTGAGGGTAAAGTGTTGTAACAATACCTGGATTACTCAATTTTAAATTTGGTTTAGCAAAGGCGCATAAGGCGTATGCCATGGCCCAATATACCGATGGTGCGGTAAATGGTATATCACTGTCTTCAAAGTCAGTGACAGCTTTAAGCATGTTATTTTCATCTAGTTCAAAGCCAAGATGGGATATAAATAATTGTATATGTTCACTATCAATCTGAGTTGCAAAGTTTGGAAGATAGGCTTTTTCACCCCGCAAAGCTGCATTTAATGTAAGGGCAAGAGCTAAAGGAGCAAACCTTGTGTCAAGTTGTGATGCATCAAGTTTTAATTCTTGCGGAGCTTTGGATTCTGTTTTTGTGCATATTATTTGGTCAGAATTTATCTGTACTTGTACAAGACATTGTTCAAGTATTTTCTGTAATTCTATTGCTGGGGTACATTTTGGCCAAATACCATTTAGTTCAACTTTACCATAACTTACTGCACTTAAAGCTAGCAAGTAAACGGCAAGGCTCATCTCCATGCCAAGGGCAGGTTCTTTGGGGGTTTTAATAGAACTTGGGCTTACACTAATGATATGCTCCACACAACTAAACTGTGCTCCACAAGGCTCAAGAACACTAACAGCTTCTTCAATAATATCTTGAGCTTTTGCATGATGCTGCAAATCAAATTTTACAGGTTTCTCCCAAAATGGTGCAGCTAAAATTAAACCAAGGACCATATCAGCATCCACGTCATTTGGAATGACAATTTCGCTAGGAAGCATACCAGAGCATTCAATACGTAAAGGAAAGCCAAGTGTACCTGGTATAGCATTGGAAAGTCTCACCCCAAGTGCTGGTAAAAAGCGACGTAAGTTTGAAAAATCAGCAAGCTTTAGGTTAGATTCTCCTGTGAATTTTGCACGCGAAACTGTGCCCACATAATGACCAAGCAATAGATAGAAGTTAAGTGCATCATCGCCCACAAAAATTACCTTATCTGGCAATGATAAACCACCACCTTCCCTTGAACGCATGGTACCGTCATCATCCCAAGCTAAGGAAGTAGCGCATTGATTAAACATCTTAATACACTCAACATCAGCATCGCTTAGAAGCCCAGGGCGCAATATTAAAGCAGATCCAGAAGCTCCAGCAAGGTTTAGATAAAGACGACTTCGTCTGCTAACCAAGGGCGCATGCATACACATATCCATGGCTTCCTTGGTGGGTGCAAGATTAAAAGCACTGCGTTTTTCATCGCCATATTGTGGTTTGGCCGAAAATTCAATTTCTTGGAATAAGGCAAAGAGTTGTTTAATGATTCTTGGGTCACGGGTCATTTGTGTGGCTTGCATTTCCCATGAATTGCGCAAGGTTTTTTCTTCGCGCGGGTCAAGATGTCCATGTTTAGCTTTCATTTTATCAA
This sequence comes from uncultured Desulfovibrionaceae bacterium, assembly GCA_964368845.1. Classification (GTDB taxonomy): domain Bacteria; phylum Desulfobacterota; class Desulfovibrionia; order Desulfovibrionales; family Desulfovibrionaceae; genus CAYJAD01. Next base: position 2,223 of record CAYJDF010000044.1, on the reverse strand, counting down.
TAATGTTGCAACGTCTAGCAAGCATTTTTAAAATATCTTTATCCATATTCATAATGGTTTCACGTAAAGGAGGACGTTTTGCTGGACGTGGACCTTGGTTATCAAAGTTGGAGTTACGAGGTGGGCGAGGTTTAAATTCGTGCTCACCTTGCTCTGTTTGTGTGGTTTGTTCAGTTATTTCGTTGTATTCTTTAGTATTTTGGTCTTTTATCATGAAAATAGCCTTATAAAAAAATTATTTGTAACCAATTGCTTCTTGCTTCTAGCGTGAAAAAGTAACCAAGGCAAGCCATAAAAGCTGACCTAGCCTTATTAATAGTTCATAAATTCATGATGATAGTTTTTTAAGGTTAAAAAAAATTTTTGTATCCAAAAAAATATAAATAAATTTTCTCTCAAGGCTAGACTCAAGTTAAAAATTAGGTTATGGTTTATTTGTGCTGAAAACAGCTTGTGAAAAAAATTACATTTAGCACTTGACGAATGAAACTACTATTGATATTTTAAATTTGCATTTGATAAAGATATTGAAAACACTGTGGATTTTATAAAAGGCTGGAAGTTCCTGCCTTTTTAGGCTTCACCAGTGGGGTGTTGCAACTAGGCTTGACTTACCATTAACACTATAAAAAGTTGGAGGATACATATGCCGACTTTTGTCGATCCGTCCAAATGTGACGGCTGTAAGGGTGGCGAAAAGACTGCCTGTATGTATATTTGTCCTAATGACCTCATGATTCTTGATCCCGAGGAAATGAAGGCTTATAACCAAGAACCAGATGCTTGCTGGGAATGCTACTCTTGCGTAAAAATTTGTCCGCAAGGTGCTATCACCGCACGTCCTTATGCTGACTTTGCTCCCATGGGTGGTACCTGTATCCCTATGCGTTCAGCCGACTCTATCATGTGGACTGTTAAGTTCCGTAATGGCAATGTAAAGCGTTTCAAATTCCCTATTCGCACGACTCCAGAAGGTTCTATTAAACCTTTTGAAGGCCATCCAGAACCTACGGATCTGGAAAATGAACTATTGTTCACCGAAACTGCGTTGGGTGCACCCAAGGAAGCCTTGGGCAAGAAATTTGAAATTGCCGAGGCCGATAAGTCTGCCACGGAAATGGAACACGGCCGCTAGTCTGCTGCCATGCGAGTAAGGAGATTTTGTTATGCCTATGATTCCTATTAAGGAAAGTACAAAAGGTCTTGCCATCGCCGAACCAGTGATCAAAGAGCATGAAGTTGATCTATTGATGGTTGGCGGCGGTATGGGTTGTTGTGGTACAGCTTTTGAAGCAGTACGCTGGGCCGAAAAGTTTGCCCCAGATTTAAAAATTTTGTTGGTTGATAAGGCTACTCTAGAGCGTTCAGGCGCTGTTGCACAGGGTCTTTCTGCCATTAATACCTATCTTGGTAAAAATGATGCCGATGATTATGTACGCATGGTGCGTACAGACCTTATGGGCCTAGTGCGCGAAGACCTTATCTTCGACTTAGGCCGCCACGTTGACGACTCTGTACATCTTTTCGAAGATTGGGGTCTACCATGCTGGATTAAGGACGAGCACGGACATAACCTTGACGGTGCTGCCGCTAAAGCTGCTGGCAAGAGCCTTCGTAATGGTGATGACCCAGTACGTTCTGGTCGTTGGCAAATCATGATCAACGGTGAGTCCTACAAGTGTATCGTAGCTGAAGCTGCAAAAAATGCTCTTGGTGAAGAGCGCATCATGGAACGTATCTTTGTTGTGAAATTACTTCTTGACGACAAAGTAGCTAACCGTGTTGCTGGTGCTGTGGGCTTTAACCTTCGTGAAAACGAAGTTCATATTTTCAAATCCAACGCTATGGTTGTAGCTGCTGGTGGTGCTGTTAACGTGTACCGTCCACGCTCAACTGGTGAAGGTCTTGGCCGTGCTTGGTATCCTGTATGGAACTCAGGTTCCACCTATACCATGTGTGCTCAAGTTGGTGCTGAAATGACCATGATGGAAAACCGCTTCGTACCTGCTCGTTTCAAAGACGGTTACGGACCAGTTGGTGCATGGTTCCTCTTATTTAAAGCTAAAGCTACCAACGCTAAAGGTGAAGACTATTGCTCCACCAACGCTGCTATGCTTAAGCCTTATGAAGAGCGTGGCTATGCTAAGGGTCATATTATCCCAACATGTTTACGTAACCACATGATGCTTCGCGAAATGCGCGAAGGTCGTGGTCCAATCTACA
>CAYJDF010000043.1:5855-17837 GCA_964368845.1 uncultured Desulfovibrionaceae bacterium | reverse complement strand
AAATTCGTGGTCGGAACGGAGAGATTTGAACTCCCGGCATCCTGGTCCCAAACCAGGCGCGCTACCAAACTGCGCCACGTTCCGTTTAGACGAATATATTTAAGTTAAAGTTGTAAAGCTTGCAAGTAAAAAATGCACTTATTTAAATTTTTTTATCTTTCAAACCACATTGTAAAATCAAGCATAGTTTGAAACGCTAATGCCGACCCCAGTTTCGGAGTCGGCATAGGCATTGGCTGTTACATTTTATTTATTGTGGATGGTTAAAATGTAACTTATTGTGTTTTGCTTGCATCACCAACTCTTTTTTGTCCATCCCACACCATTTCGGCTGGAGGTAGTGTAGGTAAGAGTTTTGTCCAAGGATGCTGTTGTAAGAACTCGGCGTCTTGTTGGAGTTTGCGACTAAGTTCTTTAATAGGAGGCACGACGGTCTTAATGTCGCCAGCAAGGGCTGCACTTATACCGTAGTTGGTTGCTTCGCCTGCAAGGTCAATGGCTTTTTGGCTAAATTCCATGGAGGACATAAGCGTATCAAGAGCTTTGGCTGGATTGTGGAAGCCAACGCTATTTTCTGCAGAAACATAATCCCAGAATAATTGGCCTTTGCGGACCATATCACGGGCTTCTGTCATAAGTGCATCATAGTTTGCACTTTTTTCGCCAAAATAATCAGCAGCAAGGCGCACAGCTTCGTGGGCTTTAACTGAGATTTCTTGAGCTTTTAGTAGTTGGTCAAAAGTTTTCTTTTGGGTGTACAGAACACGTTCTTTTAGATATTCAGCACTCTTATCTGCGTGGCATTGACGGCAAGCAGCTAAGTTAGGATCTTTAAGAGGAGCAGTCCACCAGTGACTGGATATTTTTTGACCATCAACGCGTTCATAGGCCATGTGGCAATCTGCGCAAGATACGCCAGCAGCACCGTGAGGACCGTCGATCCAAGTTTCATATTCAGGGTGTTGCATCTTAATCATAGGTGATTTTGAAGCAGCGTGAGTCCAGTCTGCAAATTGACCATTCTTAGGTCCATGACTCTTATAATATTGATACATATCTTCAGGACCATAGCCATTATCCCATGGGAATACTGGCTTTGCGGCTGGGCCATTGTCTTTGTGTTGGAAGTAGTATTCAACGTGACACTGGGCACAAACAAGGGTACGCATTTCATTGCGAGAAATGTTTTCAATATCTCTACCGCTACGCTTGAGCCAATCTTTTAGAGGCTCAGAATAGAGGCGAAGTTCCATGGTTTCTGGGTTATGGCAGTTGGCACAACCAATGGTATGATCGCGTGCATCTAATTTGTCACGATATTCGTTGGAATTGCTAGACCAGAATTTGTCGCCCTTTTCGGCAACCCATTCAATCATCTTAGGAGTTTTACAATTCCAGCAAGTGGCAGGTAGTGCACCATTTTCAGAGAAACGATTGATACGGTCAATATGAACTACGTCATCAATGGCATAGGTGTGGCCGCGGGCTTCGTTATACTCATAACTAAATGGGTAGCCAAGCCATAGATTTTTAAGGTATGGCTGAGCAAATTTATAACCCTTTGGAAGGGGTGAAAAATCGTCATTTTTGCGATAATGCACAGAACCCTTATATTCTGTCATAACAGAATTCTCAGCATTTTTCTCAAATGTGGCATACTGTTTTGGGAAGGGTTTTTGAAATGCGGAGTTGTCAATCTCGTCTTTAGAAAGTCCGGATTTAAACTTTGGTGTTTCTAGGTCGGTGCTAGTATCACTACAGCCCCCCGCCAGCATCAGGCAAAAAACTCCCAATACAACTAGACTAAAATATACAAATTTCTTATTCATCGGCTACCATCCTTGTGCTGATGGGCTTTTTGCGCATATGCGCTACATTGCGGTGACAATCTACGCAGTAAGGCTTTGCTTCCATGCTGGCTACGCCCATATTGGTCATAGCGTGGCAGGATTTACAATTAGCATTAACCACATCCTTGGTAGAAACTCCAATATCTAAGGCTACATCCTTGCCAGACATATTGGATGCAATATCCTTCATGCCGCTAGCGACTTTGAAAGGAATTTTGCTCATTAGGTTTGTGGGCGCGTGACACTCATTACACGACACGTTGGCATGTGTGGACATTTTATGTGTTACCCCTGCCTTGTGCATAACATGGCAGCTGGAACAAAAAGGCCTTTGATCAGTGTACTGCATAGCAACAGCGGCACTTGCAAAAAGACCAACACCCACAGCAATGCCTAGCAACACCATTTTTAGCCACGGACCGTGGCGAGATGTTCCCATACATTACCTCCTTAATTCTTGTATCAACCCTATGATGATACTAACTGAGGAGCTATTACAATATTTGTGCCGTTAGTCACAAAAAGAAAGGTCTTAAAGAATGCTATGTAAAAATAGCTTATTTTATAATATGTTGAGATTTGTTGACTGGAAAAGTATATATATTCAAACTGTTATTAAATGAATTGTTTTTGATGGTTAAAATATATGTATTTTTTGATAAAAAAAGTAAAAAAAGTTTATAAGTAGGCATTCCTAGTATTGATTTTTTCAGAAAAATATGACAAATTTTCAGCTATGTATGACAAGCAAGAGAAAATGATAACATGGTTCAAAGAGTACGGGCATAGATTTAAGTATGTTTGTATTTTTAGTGTATTGTGGTGTTTATTTGTGGCTTTGTTGTACCATAATTCCAGTTCAATTAATAAAGAGCATATGGAAGAACAACTCTTAACTCAAGCCCAGAATTTATATACATTTGTTCTTGATACGCGTAATTGGAATGCTAAGCATGGTGGGGTGTATGTGCGCGAGAGTGACTTTGGTGTACCTAATAAGTGGTTGCCAGAAGATAGCCGTTCTGTATCCATGCCTGATGGAACACGTTTTGTTTTAATAAATCCAGCCTATATGAGTAGGCAACTTAGTGAGGATAGCAATTTACCCGGTGCACATTTTAAGATTACTAGTGTAAATCCTTTACGTCCTGAAAATAAGGCAGATGAGTGGGAAACCAGAGCCTTTGAGATAAATGCAAAGGGCCAGCCAGAAGTATATTCTTATGAAAAAAATTCAAAAGATAAAATATTTTTTCGCTATTTGAAACCTTTATATGCCATTGAATCTTGCCTTATTTGTCATAAAAACTATACTGTAGGTAGTGTGCTTGGTGGTATTAGCATTAATTTAAATGCTCAAGATGTAATACATATTGTTCAAGAACAAAATGCTACTCTTTTTTTGGCCTATGGCTTTATGGCTCTTGCTGGTTCATTTGGCATTGCTGGATTTAGTTTATTACGGCATCGCAAGGAACAGTTAAAAATAGCTAAAGAAAAAATGAAGGAAAGTTTTGTGGCTAATATGAGTCATGATATGCGTACTCCTTTGTCTGGTATTTTGGGTATGACGCAACTACTTTCGCAAGATATGCCGGAGGCACAACGTAAAGAGATTTTGAAATATTTGCATATTGCCAGTACATCATTGTTAGAAATGGTGTCAGATATTACTGACTATGCAGCTTTAGATGCAGATAAGATGCATCTAAATTTGCATAGTTTTGATTTGCGCAAGGAGCTTGAGCAATGTTGTGCATTATTTTTACCTTCATGTTTATCCAAGAGCTTGGGGCTAGTGCTTGAGGTAAAAAAAGGTGTACCTAAGTATATTATTGGTGACGCTTTTAGAATTCGGCAGGTTTTGGGTAATGTTGTTAATAATGCTGTGAAGTTTACAGAAACTGGTACTATTACCATTGATGTATGGTTTAAAAATGATGTGTTATTTTTAAAAGTAACTGACAGCGGTTGTGGTATAGCAGTTGAAGATCAAGCGCATATTTTTACACGTTTTGAGCGTGGGAGAGCTGTCACAAAAAGTGATAAACCAGGTACTGGACTTGGTTTAGCTATTGTCCAAGAAGTAGTCAGCCGTATGCAGGGCAAGGTTACAGTTTATAGTATTGAAGGTGAAGGTACAAGCTTTACCATATCATTGCCGGTTGGTGTTGGTGAATGTGTAGAAGATACAGTGCAAGCCGTTAAACTAAATAATACAAAAATGTGTTCCCAAGTGCATGTACTCTTAGTGGAAGATAATACTGTTACGGCCTATTTTGTGCATACTGTACTGGAAAAAATGGGTTGTATTGTACATATGGCTGCAAGTGGTGAGGACGCTTTAGAACTTTTGACTCAATTTGATATTGACATAATAATGTTAGATATGCGCATGTCTGGCATGGATGGTTTAAGTACGGCTGAACATGTGCGTGGTATATCAAAATATCAAAGCACCCCAATTGTTTTAATGAGTGCGTCTGTTATAGAGGCTGAAGAAAACCGTCTTAAAGAATTATGCATAGCAAAGACATTGCTTAAACCTGTTCCAGCTAAGGAAATTATGAACTTAATATCAGAATACGTACCGCAAAAGTTTAATCAGCAAAGTCCATATGATGATTTAGCAATTTTTGAGTATGACAAGGCCTTGGAAGCTCTTGATGGAGATAAAGAATTACTAAATAAGCTTATACAAGTTTGGATAAGTGATTTTAAAACTCAGCATGATAAGCTGTGCTTGGCTTTTGAACAATATCAAGCTGAGCTTTTAATCAACTTGGCTCATGCCATAAAAAACTCCGCAGGTACTTTATATTTCACACTATTACAGCATGAGGCCGCACAAATTGAAGCCAAATTAAAAACTGGTGAAGCTGTTGATTGTAGTAATTTGATTAAGGCCCATCAGTCAACCTATACTGAATTGCTAAAAAATAATAGCGTAGCTGGGTGAAAGTATAAGAGGTAGAATATATTGCCAAAATTATTGATTATAGATGATGAACCAGTTTTGCAGGCTTTAATCTCTGACGTGGGTACGCGTCTTGGATTTGATATTTTGCAGGCTACAACCTTGGCTGAAGGTTTGTCTCTTGGGCAGCATGGGGTAGATGTTGTACTATTGGATAAGATGCTGCCTGATGGGGATGGTATAGAGCGACTTAAAGATATTTTGAGTTTACCGGGCTGGCCAAATGTATTGGTTATTACTGGACATGGTGATGGTGATGCTGCAGAAATGGCTTTGCGTTCAGGAGCTTGTGAATTTTTGCCAAAACCATTTGGGGTGCAAAAGCTCTTACAAGTCTTAAAACAAACTATGGCTCATCGCATGAGTCGCACCCTAAAAAAAAGTACCAAGCAGCTAGATCGGTCGGGTATTGTAGGTACCAGTGATGCATTAAATGCTGCTTTTTCACGCCTGTATGATGCAGCTCGCAGTGATGTAAATGTTTTATTATTGGGTGAAACGGGGGTTGGTAAGGAACTTTTTGCTAAAACATTGTATCAAAACTCTCTACGCGTTCAAGGTCCGTTTGTGGCAGTGGACTGTGCAGCCTTGCCGGAAAATTTGTTAGAAAGTCATCTTTTTGGTCATGCGCGAGGGGCTTTTACTGGTGCAGATCGGGCTAAGGATGGACTTTTACTGGCAGCGCATGGTGGAACATTATTTCTTGATGAAGTGGGGGAGTTACCCCTTTCTATGCAAAAAGCCTTTTTGCGGGCTTTGGAGGTTAGGCGTTTTCGACCCGTAGGTAGTGTGGGAGAAGTTTCTAGTGATTTTAGGCTGGTGGCTGCGACTAACAAGGACTTACCTCGCTTGGTGAAAGAAGGACATTTTCGCGAAGATTTATTGTATCGCTTGCAAGGTATGACTATTCGCATTCCTCCTTTGCGAGAACGCAAAGAAGATATTGTGACATTGGCATCCCATGCTGTGAGTTTTTATTGTGAAAAATATCAGATGCCTATTAAGGCTATGGAAGCTCATTTTATTGAAGCTTTGCATGCTTATACTTGGCCTGGTAATGTACGTGAACTTATGCATAGCATGGAGCGGGCCTGTGTGGCTGCTAAGGATGAAAAAGAGTTATTTACCATACATTTACCCACTGATATGCGGGTTAGTATTGCACGTGGCTTTCATGAAGATAATGTTATATCTAAAAACAAGGCTTCGAATGCTGTTTTTTCAGTTAACGAGCAAAACTTGCCTTCACTCAAAGAGTGGAAGTTAAGAGCAGAATATAACTATATTTATAAAGTTTTGACGCAGGCTGGTGGTGACATTAGACAATGTGCTTACATAGCTGGAGTTTCACGCGGACATTTTTATGAACTTTTAAAAAAACATGGAATTCAAGCTAATTAGTGGTATTTATTAGGCCAAAATATTGATCTGGTTAAATTCAAAAATGTCTTTTAATCGTTATATAATCGTATATAAAATGTAATTTACTGATAGTAGATATAGCTTTTTTGGAAAGTGGTTTTGTGCCATTATAAAGATTGTACCAAGTATAGTATATTAAAAGGGTTGGAAATGAGCAGATACATTTTTTTATCGCTGTGTTTAGTAATGAGTTTATTTTTTGGAAGGAGTGCCTTTGCTGAGTACTTTGAAATTACAAGCAATATGGCTGTTGAATTTCTTAAAAATCCCTTGCCAAATATGGTATTTTTAGATGTGCGAACTTCAAGAGAATATGAAGAAGGGCATATTAAAGGTGCACAGTTATTAGATATTTATAGGCTTGAATTTGAAGGGGAATTAAAAAAATTAGATCGCAATGTGCCATATGTAGTATATTGCTTAGCAGGTATTCGTTCTCAAAAAGCTTATAATAAAATGAAAAAACTTGGGTTTTCTAATGTATTTATAATGCCAAGCGGTATATATGACTGGAAAGATAAAAAATTACCTTTAGTTAGTGGGCCATCACCCAATGGGGTTGATTAATTTTTTAACCAATAGTCAAGTGTGCTATAAAGAATGGCTGGATCAATGGGTTTAGTTATGTGTTCATTCATGCCACTGGCAAGGCTGGTTTCTCTATCTCCGGTCATGGCATGGGCAGACATGGCAATAATGGGTAAATTAGCGAACTTTGGATTTTGGCGAATTGTCTTGGTGGCGGTTAGACCATCCATGACAGGCATTTGAATATCCATGAGTACTAAGTCGTAGTGCTTTTTCTCTAACATATCAATAGCTTCTTGGCCATTTTGTGCAATGTCAAGTGTATAGCCAACATTTTTTAATAGTTCATCAGCTATAATTTGATTGATATTATTATCTTCTACCAGCAAAAGATGCGCACTACGGTTCATGTCTTCAATCTTTGGTATGGACAAAGTATTAACTTTATCTTCTAAATCTTCTGCTTTGGCTAGTTTAAATATAGCCGTAAATGAAAAAGTAGAACCTACGCCTGGGGTACTTTCCACCCAAATTTTACCTTGCATCATTTCCACAATGCGCTTTGATATAATTAGCCCAAGGCCAGTACCGCCATATTTACGCGTAACAGAAGTGTCAGCTTGGGTAAATGCATTAAAAAGACTTTTAATTTCCTTTTGACTAATACCAATACCGCTATCTTTAATATGAAATGTACAATGAAGTTCTTTATTTTCGTGTATTTTAGTTTCTACCATCAAACAAACTTGCCCATCATGAGTAAATTTGATGGCGTTGCCTATAAGGTTTGTTAATACTTGTTTTAAGCGTATTGGGTCACCAATGACTGTGGTTGTGGCATAAGCACTTTCATTAATGTGACATGTAAGATGTTTTTCATTAATCTTTGGCATGAAGAGGCTTTGCAGTTCATCGCATACCTCATGAATGGAAAAAGGTATATTTTCTACTTCAAGCTTACCAGCTTCAATTTTAGAAAAATCTAGTATATCATTGATAATACGTAATAAATTATTGGCTGAAAGTAGGCTTTTTTCTACATAATCTTTTTGGCGTGGTTGAAGGTCGGTGTGTGACAAAATGTGCAAAAGCCCTAAAATGCCGTTCATGGGAGTACGGATTTCGTGGCTCATATTGGCCAAAAATTCACTCTTAGCTTGAGCACTTTTTTGGGCGGCTTCGGTGGCAGTATTGGCTTTATCAAGTGCAGCATTAATTTCGCGTAAATCTTGTACGTATGATATAATCATGGGCTCGTCGTGGATAAAAACACGCTCTAGCTTAACATCACAAGGTATAACCACTCCCTGTTTTGTTTTGGCTATGGATTGAACTCTTGAATTACCATTTTCCATGGCTTCAATAAGTGCTTCTCGCACCATATCTTCAGATCTGCGACCATTGAGTTGAAACTCAGGAAACAAATTCGTAAAATTATCAAAGAACTCTTGCTTACTGGTATACCCAAAAAGCTCCCATCCTACTCGATTGCAGTCTATGAGTACGCAATTTTTATTAAAAAGATTTATGCATAGCGGTACACTATTAAGAACAGCCATGGAGCGTTCTTCTGCATCTTGTATTTTTTTAATACTTGCTTTAATTTCAGTTAGGTCACGCATGTAACTTATGATAATATCTCTGCCATCGGCAACAGAGCGCGCGAGCTTTATTTCTAGTGGTATTAATTTTTTTTGAGTATCTTGTCCTACCACCTCAAAAGTTGTATGTTTACTATTCCAAGCTTCTGTAAATTTTTGACGTGATAATAAGTAAGAATTGGTGCCATCGGGTTGTAATTCTGGCATACAAGTATATGAGTTTTTGAAAAAATCTTTCTTTGAAGTAAAGCCAAAGAGGCTTAGCATTGCCTCATTACAATCAAGAGCTTTAAATTCATTACTCCAAATACTTATGGCTAAGGGAACACCGTTTAGTATGGCGTGACTGAATTGCTCTGCCGCTTGAATTTTTTTGCGTGACTCTTCAACTTCGCGTAAATCTTTTACATATACGGCAAGCATATATTTATCATCACGCATTACACGCATGGTGCTTACTTCTGTGGGGACGGGGTTTTTGTTAATGTCTTGCCCAACCCAGTATGCTTTGATATAATTTCCTTCAAAACCATCTTCTAGATATTGTTGCATTTTCTCTAGTGATTTAGTTCCATCTGGTTGAAATTCTGGAATTAATTCAAGAAAATGGTCAACAAATTCATGGTCTTTATTGAGGCCAAACATTTTGGCAATGGCTTCATTACTTCCCACAAGGTTGTAATTTTCATCCCAAATCAAGGTTCCTAAGGGGCTGGCATCTAACAGTAATTTATTATACGCTTCTGCGGTGCGTAATTTTGCCACTTGCTCATAGTGGATACGTAGATCTTGAATGTAGACTATAACTATTGGCTCACCGCTAAGAGTGCCACGAATTATTCTTATGTCACAAGGTATAGGCTCATTTTTTAAGTTTACATGTATCCACTCTGTGTGTGCATGACCATTTTCAAATGCTTCATTTAAAAATTGATTGATAGTGTCAATGGATCTTTGACCATTAGGTTGAAATTCAGGTATGATTGAAAGAAAGTTATCAATGAAATCTTGTTCATCCTTGCATTCAAATAACCGTGCACACTCTAAACTACAATCAAGTAGAGTATGGTCTTGTGACCAAGTTTGTGTAGCCAAAGGCATGGTGTCTAGCATGAATTGAATTTGGGCATTGGAATGAGCAATCTTTTTTTCGTTAGCTATAGTGGCAGTTAGGTCACGAAGGTAACATGAAAAATATGTTTCTCCACTGTATATTACTTTTACTATGGTTACTTCCGTGGATAGGAGTTCTCCGTTTGGTTTTTGATGTGTCCAATTAAACTGGCAACGTCCTTCTTTTAAGGCTTGATTAATGTATTGTATACCGAGCTCAGAAGATTTTTGTCCATTAGGCTGAAATTCTGGACTAAATTCACTGTGACGTAACCTATACTCATCTACATTCTTAAGTTCAAAAAGGTCAATATAGGCTTTATTGCAATACATTGCTTCAAGATTTTTGTTCCAAAAGCTAAAACAGACTGGCATGGCATCTAAAAATTCAGTTGCCAATTCAGGTGGTAGTTGTGGTGCTATATTATTTTTATTATTCATATTTTTATAGCGTTAAAAAAATTTTAATTATGTTCCTGCTGTTTAATGTGCAGGAAGTACTAAAACATTATCAGCATTCAAGGTTACGTTGAACGTATGCTAGATGCAAGCTTTTTTTGTGCATAGCTGATAATTTTTCACGGTATTCTAATTTTGAAAATTTATACGTCCGTGTGTGAAGTTCGGTAAAGTTTTTTTCACGCTGCAGCACCTTCGCTTCGCTCCTTCGCCGCAAATTGTTCAAAAAACATTCCCCAACTTCACACACTCTACTGTTCAAATAAAATTTCTTATAAATAAACTTGAAATTAGATTACCGTGATAATTTTTGAGATAGATAAATATTTTTCAAAATACAGTATCAATGGTTTGGCATTATTGTATCAAGTATAAAAAGCGATTTTTTTAGTATATTTTACTTTACGTCAGCAAGGATTTTTTGTACTGCATACGGCGGAAATGATTATTTTTCACTAAATCAACATTATGAAAAATATTCTCTTTTTAATATAATGTATCAAGTTAGTACTAATAAAACAGGATTAAATAAAATGCGTTTGGATATTTCATCTTTATTATTTTCGCTATCAACTGCACTTGATTTTGTGGAGCAAGAAGTTGTTGGGGTAAGCCATAATCATTGTAGGCGCGTGGCTTGTGTTAGTGCGGCTCTTTGTCAGCATATGGGTATGAATGAAGTAGAAATTATGGATATGACCATTTGTGCGGTGTTGCATGATAGTGCTTTAACTGAAACTAACCTTGATATTAGATTTGATAATGACGCTGACCAAGGTATGTGGAAGCATTGTGACCTAGGTGAACGTAATGTTAGTAAATTTCCATTTTTTCAAGGTGATGTAAAAAATATTGTGCTGTGGCATCATGAAAATTGGAATGGTAGTGGCTATCTTGGCCTACGCGGTAATGAAATAAGTGAACGTGCTGCTATCTTGCGTTTGGCAGACAATGCAGACCTACTTTTTAATATGGGTAATGAAGTGCATGGTTACCAAGATCTTTTTGCACATTTAGCAGAAAAAAGCGGTATTCTATACTCTCCTAAGGTAATTGAAGCGTTTTTTGACTGCATTGATGAAGATTTTTTATTTACTTTAAAAGATGATCAAATTGATAAAACCATTAAAAAAATACTCCCCCCTATGCTAAAAGAAGTTAGTACAAAGCAATTACTTGAGCTTGGTTGTGTATTTTCTGGGATTATTGATTCAAAGTCCCCCTTTACCTCAACACATTCTCAAGGATTGGTTCGTACAGCAGAGATTATGAGTAACCACTATGGTTTTGATAAACAGCGCACTGAAACTCTCATGTTGGCTGCTCATTTACATGATTTAGGTAAACTTATGGTTCCAGCAACTATTTTGGAAAAAGCCGCTCCCCTAGATGAAGATGAGTTTACTATTATGAAAACTCATGCGCAGGGTACTTATGACCTGCTAAGTATGGTGGAAGGCATGGAAACAGTTTGCGATTGGGCATCACAGCACCATGAAAAGCTAGATGGTACAGGTTATCCCCTAAAGCTTGATGCAGGTAGTTTGTGCTTTGAGGCACGGCTTATGGGATGTATTGATATGTACCAAGCTCTTACAGAAAATCGCCCCTACAGAAAAGGTATGACGCATACTGAAGTAATGATTATTTTGAGAAATTTTGCCGAGGCCGGCAAGGTCGAAATGAAAATTGTGGAAGATATGGATAAAGTGATGCAAAGTGAGCTTGCACAAAATTGGCCTACTAATGGTTGCAGGAGTAAGAATAAATATATTTATGATATTGATGTTTAGTGGTGAAATTAAACTATACATGTGAAAAAGAAAAAACTGGGTTAAGTTTATTTGCTTATCCCAGTTTTTTTATTGCTTAGTCGGTACTGAAAAAAACGTCTTCATGTATTTTAACTATAAAAATGATTTATTTCATATAATTATCATGTTTTTCAATGTCGACTATTTATTTTCGCGATCGCGTAGCATTTTTACAGCACAAAATTTACCGCACATGGCGCAAACTTCTTCTTGTTTGT
>CAYJDF010000043.1:0-5755 GCA_964368845.1 uncultured Desulfovibrionaceae bacterium | reverse complement strand
AGCATTTTTACAGCACAAAATTTACCGCACATGGCGCAAACTTCTTCTTGTTTGTGGTCTTCGCGTCTTTTTTCAAGCATACTTGGGTCAAGAGCTGCCTTAGACATATTCTCCCAATCAAGGGCACGGCGAGCCAAGTTCATTTGTTTTTCTCTGGCCAAAGCCTGTGGTTTTTTCAATGCAATTTCACCAGCATGGGCAGCCACACGTGAGGCCATAACCCCAGCATATACATCCTCGGCATTGGGTAGAGTTAAATGTTCAGCCGGAGTTAAATAACATAAAAAGTCAACTCCAGCCTGTACGGCAATGGCTCCACCAATGGCACCGGCTATGTGGTCATAACCAGGGGCGCAATCTATAACTAATGGGCCAAGCACATAGAGGGGAGCATTGTGGGTAAGGGTTTTTATTCCTTTAATTTGTGCCTCAACTTCATGCAATGGAACATGCCCAGGACCCTCCACCATGGCTTGAACACCACGCTCCCTTGCTTGTAAGACAAGACGACCAAGAGTTAGCACCTCTTCCCATTGGGCCGCGTCACCAGCATCACAACCAGCACCTGGGCGAAGGCCATCACCTAGCGAAAGTGTTACGTTATATTCAAGGGCTATATCTAAAATGCGCTCAAAGTGGGTTAATAGTGGGTTTTCTTCATCATGTTCAAGCATCCAACGTGCTAACATGGATCCACCCCTAGATACTATGCCCATAACGCGTCCACCAGCCATATCTGCTGAGGTATCACCCCACTGAGCACCACGTTTAGTTAATCCGCAGTGAACAGTCATATAATCAACACCTTGACGGGCTTGTTTTAATATTTCATCAAGCAGCATATCCACAGTCATAGTGGCTATGCTTTGGTCTGCATCAAGGAGTTTTTGTCCCACTGCATAGATTGGCACCGTACCTAAAGGAGCTTGACAGGTATTTAATATTTTCTGGCGCACTTCATCAAGGTCGCCAGAAATAGAAAGATCCATTACTGTATCCGCTCCAGCTTGCAAAGCAGTTGTTAGCTTTTCTTCTTCGCTTTTTAGGCAATGTGAAAGTGGCGATGTGCCAAGGTTAGCATTAATCTTAACTCTGGAAGGTTGACCTATGAGGCATGGCTTTATGTTTTTATGCTTGGGGTTACCAAGCAAAACCATGCTGCCTTGCTCAATGGCCTCACGCACTAAGTCTTCACCAAGACCTTCTTCTTGGCATAGACGTGATAGATGCATTTTGGCAACTTCAGATAAAGCTTTGTTCTTTATAAAAATAGACATATATGGCTCCAATTTATTGTGCAGTACGCCATATAGGAAGGATGCTTCCCTACGGCAGTATAATCTGCGTCAGGTTCAAAGGGTCAAGGAAAATCCAACTCTCAGCCTTGCGGCTCCCCTAGCTCCAAGCAATGTATAGGAGCTTAGTTGCAATGTAAAGAAAAAAGGGAATTCTTTATTAAAAAGAATTCCCTGAGAGTGCTGACAAGGTCATCACGACCCAAAAATCAAGAATAGGTGCAATTTACTTGCACCGTCATATGATTGATTTTTGTGAATTACTGCCAAGGCAGCTTGTCTGCCTTAGGCGGCACAAACCCCAAAAAGGGTTTGTCATTTGATTAAGGGAATTCTTTATTAAAAAGAATTCCCTTAGGATTATAAATTATTATAATGAGAATTAACTACTAATGCGCGCCGCCTACAATACCTGTGGCTGCTACGGTTAGGATAATAACTTCAGCGGTGGCTATAACGGCCATAAGTGTTTCCTTGGCGCGGAAAAAGTCAATAGCTAGTTGAACATAACAAACTATTGTTAATCCAGCCAAAATAGCAATACCCAAGAAGTTTGCAAAGTCACCGGTAAGTAGTAAGTTAGTCCAGCCCCAGCCCTTGGGTACTGTGTGTAGGGCATTAAATTCGGCTGAGCTTAAGTGCCAAGTGCCTACAAGTTCGCTTACAGGTACATGCGGTAAGGCAAGGCTTAAGCCAAAAACGTACATTATAAATGTCACCACCATGACTATAAAACCAATCAATGAGCCATAGTGTAATAAGTTAGCATAGCGCAATTGCGCAGGTGATGCTGCTACGTCTTTATTTTCCATGATAAACTCCTTATCCTAGGCCTTTAAGTAGAGCTTGAACACCGGCAAAGCCAAGTACACCGATTACCATATAGCGAATAAATTTAGGATTAGCTAAAGCAAGTAAACGCACCCCTACTACAGATCCAGCCATGAGGCCAACAATAGAAGGAACTGCAATCATTGGAATAACTGCACCTTGATTTAGATATACCCAAGCTGCTGAAGTATCAGCAATGGATAGTAGGAATTTTGATGTACCAACAGATACTTTTAGCGGAACGCCCATGAGCAGATTAAGCACAGGCACGTTGGCCCAGCCAGCTCCAAGTCCAAACATACCAGCCATAAGACCGATAATTATAAAGAGTAAGATACCAGGGAGGGTGCGATGTGTTTTCCAGCTAACAACCTCTCCAGAGGTTGGCTCAAGGAATGAACCGTTCATACCAAGGGCTAAGCCAATGGCATCTTGCTTAGTAACTGTAGGCATTACAGAATTTTTAGCAAGAAGTAAGAGTACGGCTATGCCAAGAATGGTAACACCTAAACAGATTTGTACAATGTGAGTTGGTAGAGCAAGACCAATCATTGCACCAGCAATAGAGAAGGTTGATGCTACCAAAGCCACAGGCAGAGCTAAGCGTAAGCTTGCAAGGTTAAGCCTAAGTAATCCAGGCCCAGCCGCTAAAGCTCCGGCAAGAGCAACCATTAGACCTGCACCACGTACAAAGTCTAAATGGAAAGGGAAAAATCCACTTACTAAGGGTACAAAAAGTACACCACCACCTACACCTGCAAGTACGGCTATTACCCCAAGAACAAAACAGAAAATTAGTAAAGCAAGCGGCCAAAACCACCATGGCATGCCAGAATCTGCGGCAGCTTGTGCCATTTGTTCTCCTGCTGCTTGAGCTGCAGCTTGAGTTTCCGGACTTGGTTCAGCAGCTAAGGCAATGCTTGCAAAGCAAAGAATTAAAAGCCCACAAAAACCTAGAATTTTACGGATAGGCATGTATACCCCCTTCTATGAATTATACCAGTTCAGTATTCAACATCCTCAAATAAAAGTCTATAGCTTGAGAAAAAAAGCACAATAAGGGATTTTCCTAATATGCATTATAATTTTAAGCAAAATGCCTAGGAATAGATTTGTACTAAACCATGCCTTAGGGCTATTTTAATGAGCTCGCTTAGAGATGTTATATGCAGCTTGTGGAAAATATTATATTTATGGCTTTCAATGGTTTTGGGACTAAGGTGTAGGGTTTGAGCAATGTGGCGTATGGGCATTCCATCGGCTAATAGCAAAAAAACCTCGTGTTCACGATTGGAAAGTATAGTAAGATCTTCAGGGTGTGGGTTTTCAATTCGCTTGCGCATTAGGCTAATTAAATGCCCGCCAGGGTCATTACAACTTAAGAAAGCCTGCCCTTGACGCACAATTTGTATTGCTTGTAATAGTACAGTTATGGGTGAATTTTTAGTAACATGGCCCAAAATTCCTATTTGGATTAGCTCTAATAAAAAGCGTTGGTCAGAGTGCATAGTGTAAATCAATATACGCGCATTAGGTAGCAAATTACGTAGTGATTTCACAAAACTTAGCCGTTTTTGTTGTTCAATCTCCATAATAATTAACTGTGGCTTATGCTCCTTGGCAAGACTTAAGGCGTCTTGGGTTAAGTTTGCATCACCAATGATTTTTATGTCTGGATATGGACTTAGTAAGCTACGTAAACCCTCTATGAGCAGTGGATGTGGGTCTATTAGTAATGTGCGGCACTTTTCCATGTTAATTCTCTATATATTCACTATAAGAGTTTGATTTTTAATACTTATAGCCTTTGCTTTAATAATACCGTTAGTGGGGCGTTCACTTAAGTGTATACGACATGGAGCATAGTGAGCATCAATTCCTTTATATATTTTGGGATGTTCTTGGCATGATTCCTGAGTGTTATCAATAATAATTTCTAAATATTGCTTTTGCAATAAGCGGTTTAAGAAGGCTGTTTTTTGAGTTTCAACCAACTGACGCACCTCATTGGCCCGAGCTAGCTTAAGCTCATGCGGCACCTGATTTTTAAAGGTACTGGCTTTAGTGCCAGGGCGTTTGGAATATGGAAAAACATGAGCATAACTTAATGCAAGCTCACCAACAAGTTCCAGTGTTTGCTTTACATCAGTATCTTCTTCACCAGGAAAGCCCATAAGTATATCGGCCCCCAAGCCCATATATTCCCAGCTTTGACGTAGCTCTTTTATAGAATTTTTTAGCGGTTCTATTTTATAATGTCCACGTCCCATGGCTTTTAGTATATTTCTGCTACCATGCTGTAGTGATAGGTGTAAATGGGGACATAGTAAACGTGAACTCTGTAATATATCAAGCCCCTTAGTGGTAATTTGGCTTGGCTCTAATGATGATATTCGTAAACGTGCCTTTGTGGCAAATTGAGGTGCAAGTTCGCGGTCTAAAAATTGAACTAAGTCCCAAAAATCATTTATATGATGTAGAGATAAATCCCGCCCGTAATGATGCAAATTTATGCCGGATAATGTTATTTCACAATAACCAGCTTGCAAAAGTCTTTTAGCCTCAGCTAGTACTTCCTCTGGAGCTCTGCTGATACTAGGTCCGCGCACCAATGGAACTATACAATAAGTACAACCATGCGAGCACCCATCTTGCACTTTAATGATAGGCCGAGTGCGACCATATGAATTTATGTTAAAGCCGTCTGCCCCAAAGGGATTAGAG
The DNA here is from genome assembly GCA_964368845.1 of uncultured Desulfovibrionaceae bacterium. GTDB lineage: Bacteria > Desulfobacterota > Desulfovibrionia > Desulfovibrionales > Desulfovibrionaceae > CAYJAD01. Next base: position 905 of record CAYJDF010000043.1, on the reverse strand, counting down.
CTTTGATTAGGTAATATTTGTGGATTATCCTTAAACTGCCAAGGTCCTTTTAGTAAAGTGGCCTTGGCCCTTGCAGGTACAACAATGTCAAAGTAATCTTGGTCAATGCTAGATGCAACCAAATTTGCCGCACAACCACTTAATATGCGTAATGTATTGTTATTATTTCTTTTTATATTATAAAGAGCGCTTCTTGTGTCACGTTCACCCTTGGCAGTAATGGCACAGGAGTTAAGCAAAATAACTTCAGCGTGTTGCAGCTCTTTAACTTCTGTGCCACCAAGGCTTTGCCAAGTTTCAGCAATGGCTTGACTTTCATATTGATTTACTTTGCAGCCAAGAGTGATTATGGCAAATGTCCACGATGTGTTTTGGGGCATGATATTTGTGGTGGTTTAAATAAAACTATTACTTCCTCTTGCTACCAAGAAATTTTATAGAAATAATTTCATATGTTACACGTCCACGTGGGATGTCAATGCTTACTTCATCTCCCTCTTCTTTTCCAATAAGAGCCTGACCAACGGGAGATAATACAGAAATAGAACCATTATTAAAATCAGCTTCATCTGGACCAAGTAAGGTAAAGAACTTAACTTCTTCAGTGTCAACATCCTCAACTTCCACCGTAGCACCAAAAATAATTTTATCACTACTAAGGCTATCAAGGTCCACTACTTGGAACTGCCCCATACGTGATTCAATATAGGTAATGCGTGCTTCGTTCATACCTTGGCGTTCGCGCGCGGCATCGTAGCCAGCATTTTCGCGCAAGTCGCCTTCTTCGCGTGCTTCTTTAATAGCTTGGATGATAGCTGGTCTTTCACTTTTTAGGCGTTCTAGCTCAACCTCTAATTGGCTAAAGCCTTGTTTTGAAATTGGAATACTCATAAAAACCTCTTAGA
>CAYJDF010000042.1:0-17858 GCA_964368845.1 uncultured Desulfovibrionaceae bacterium | reverse complement strand
GCCACCAGCTAATGCAGGCAGCATAATAATTTCATCAGCTCTAACTATACATGGCTATAACTTCAACCTCTACCAATACATCTAAGGGCAATTGCTTTACTGCCACACAAGAACGAGCTGGGAATGGTTCAGTAAAGTATTGTTTGTACACTTCGTTAACCATAGGAAAGTTAGCCATATCAGTTAAAAATACTGTGGTTTTTACAACATCTGCTGTACCAAGGCCGGCAGCTTCCAAAATAGCAACCACATTTTTGCAGCACTGCGTAGCTTGTGCGGTAGCATCACCATCAACCACCTTACCTGTGGAAGGGTCAAGAGGTATTTGGCCAGAGGCAAAGAGCATATTGCCTTTGCGTATGGCTTGACTGTAAGGCCCGATAGCACCTGGGGCTTTAGCTGTGGAAATAACTTCTTTCATCATTTTCTCCTTTTTGTTAATTATCAATCAAGGCTAAAAGCTCTTTAGTCTTTTCTTGCATAAGTTTTGCATTTGCTTTTGCTTCAACATTAAGACGCAAAAGTGGTTCTGTATTTGATGCGCGTAGATTAAAACGCCAATCGGCAAACTCCATACTTATACCATCAAGTTCATCTTGTTTAATGGCGTTTTTAGCATAAATTTGTTTAATTTTTGCCATAATCAACGATGCATCCTTAACCTTACGATTTATTTCACCACTACAGGGATATTTTTGCACACAATCATTAACTAGCTCTGCTAAGCTTTGGCCACTTTGCACAATAAGCTTTGCTACCAAAAGCCAGGGTAACATGCCAGAGTCACAATAGGAAAAATCCCTAAAATAATGATGTGCACTCATTTCTCCGCCATAAACCGCATCCTCGGCGCGCATTTTTTCTTTAATAAAAGCGTGCCCGGCTTTGCAATTCACACTTATACCACCTGCTCTTTGCACCATATCTTGTGTATTCCAAACAAGGCGTAAGTCATGGATGATTTTTGCCTTAGGAAATTCAGCTAAAATACTGGTGGCTAAAAGTCCCACCAAATAATAGCCTTCAATAAAGTTACCCTTGGCATCATAAAAAAAACAACGATCAAAATCCCCATCCCAAGCAATACCCATATCTGCTCCATGGTCTTGTACTGCTTTTGATGTGCTTTGGCGTCGCTCTGGTAGAAGCGGGTTAGGTATGCCGTTGGGGAAATTACCATCGGGTTGCATATGTGCACAGGTAATCTCAAATGGAAGGTGTGGTATGAGCTCTTGCATAACTAATCCAGCGCAACCATTACCGGCATCGACATGAATTTTTAACTTGCTCTTGGGGTCTAGCTTTACATAGTCCAAGAGGAATTTTACATATTCTTTACGAAATGAAGTCTGCTCATACATGCCACTAAGCGTAGGATTATCTTCTTGCATGGCAGCTTGACCGCGCTCATAAAGGGCTAAGGCTTGGTCGCGAATATCAAACAAACCTGTATCGCCGCTAATGGGTATAGCCCCTTTACGTACGAATTTAAGGCCATTATCTTGGCTTGGATTATGACTTCCGGTAATCATAATGCCTGCATCAAATCCATGAGCAAAGGTTGCATAATAAATTTCTTCTGTACCACAAAGTCCAATATCGGTCACATGTACACCTAGTGTGCGTAAACCACGCACCAAGCCAGCACATAAATCCGGCCCAGATAAGCGACAATCACGGCCAATAACTACAGTCTGTGGCTTAAAAATTTTAACCAAGGCTTGACCAATGGCCCAAGTGAGAGCTGGGTTTAACTGTTCTGGATATGTGCCGCGCACATCATAGGCTTTAAAACATGAAGATATGGACATAATTTTCCTTACTTAACAGAATAAAACACATGAAAAAACATTTATTTTATATATGCTATAGCCAGCCTTGTTCTTTATAACTATTTATGGCCTCATATAAACCTTGCTCAAGGGTCACATTGGGCTTAAAGCCTAGCTTTGTAATGCGCTGTCCCGCACAAAGCCAACCCGGCTCACGTGCTTCACGAAATTTATCTAAATTCCAAGATGGTGGACGTAAATTTAATGGTTTGCATAAAACTGCTCCCAAACTCATAAGGCCAGCACTTAAGCCCATAATGGGTAAAGGAAGTCCAATGCACCTTGCTTTACGACCAAGCACTTTAGCTATAGCAAGGCCAAGACTTTGCATAGTATGCTCTGCTCCATCATTACAATGATAAATACCTTCTGCCTCTGGCAAGAGGGCATGTTCAATAACATTGGCCATGTCCTTGGCGTGGATAATAGAAATGGGGAAAGATCGCCTAAAGCCAGGAGTAATAATAATACCCTTTTGCGCTGCCTTAAAGTAAGGCAATAGGCCTTTGTCATATGAACCATAGATAATGGGTGGACGTAATATTACAAGCCTTTGCCCACAATACTTGCTAAGAACTTGCTCAGACATATATTTAGACCAACCATAGGCAGAAACTGGTCTTGCCAAATCTGCATCGGTAACCCCAGGAGATACGGCACATGAACCACTAGCCGCAAGCGATGATACAAATACAACACGTTTAATATTGTCATGGCGTGCTAAGGCTTGCCCTAAAACTTCCGAAGCCCCCACATTGGCCTGCAAATAGTCTTGCCATCCCAAACCAAAAAGTAATGATGCTAAGTGTATTACTTCATCTTGCCCTGCAAGAGCCGCATCAAGTCCTTGGCCAGTTTGTAGATCTGCTTCAAAAATTTGAACTTTGGATGGAAGACCTACACGATTTGAGCTTTTACGCACCAAGCAAGAAAGTTGTGCATCGCCTTGATTAAGGTGATGTAAAAGATGCTTGCCCACAAAGCCCGTACCACCGGTTATAAGAATTTTTTTTTGGCTCATATATAATCAAGCTCTCGTCTGTAAATGCGGTATCTTTTTGTTAAAATACCACCAAAATCTTCTATTAAATCATTAATCACAACATTATCTTCCAAAGACCACGACCCCTCAATACTTAAAATATTTGGGTTCGTTTTAAGCTTATTTAGCATAAAATCAAGCACTAATAGAGGTAAGCCCATAAGGCGATATTCTTTACGTATACCAAGCAAAAGCAAACGATAATGTGCACGTAAATCCTTTTGGCTTCGCCACAAATGCCACGGAGCACTAAGACCTATTTTACCATCAAGTTTTTTAAGTAGTGGATTCATGTCGGGTAAGGCAAGCATACCACCTGCGGGGCGTCCTTGATGGTAAAATAAAACAAAAAATTCAGGGTCTAAAACACTTTTTAATGTATGCACATGTTGCTTTGCTTCAGCTATGGGCATGGGGGTAAAGGCCCAGTTATCAGCCCAACTTTCTTGATAAATATCAAGCATTGTATGTATGTCTTCTGCTAAAGTAGCCTTGCTTGATACGCGCTTGGTAAATTCATTACGCTTTTTAGTATCCTCAACTTGCTCATATAACCAAGGGGGAATATTCACCTTATCACTCTCAAAGCCATAGGCAAACAAGTCTTGCTCTTTACGCATATGCCAACGCTCTGCAAACTTTGGATAGTAAGCAAAGTTCCAAGGCATCATAATACTTGGGGCTAACTCAAACCCATGTACCAGCATACCACAAGTGTAATTAGTAGAGGGATTAAGAGGACCGCGCATAAATTGCATACCACGTTCTTTATGCCAAGTACTCACAGCCACAAACAAAGCGTGAGCAGCCTCCATATCATCAAAGCATTCAAAAAAACCCCATGCACCGCAAAGCTCATGGGCAAATGCGTTGTAATTATGGTCAATAATGGCAGCTATGCGGCCCACAGCACGCCCCCCACGTAAAGCCAAAAAAAGTTGTCCACTGGCTTGCTCCCAATAGGGATGCTTACCATATGTTAAAAGCGCACGCTCATCCTTTTCTATGGGAGGAACCCATAAAGGGCCATTAGCATACACTGCTTTAGGCAAGGCCATAAACATATCCATTTGGGCCTTGTCTTTAACTGGTATAACTTTTAATTCTGCCATCATTTACTCTATGATACTACATAACTACTTATCGGTTTGAAGGTCATCCATAATAACATTTAAATCATTGGCTAGTTTTTCAAGCCCTTGCACTGCACTGTATGAAGCATGAGCATTTTCTGCTACATTATTTGTAAGGCTGCGTAGCTCTTCAGTTCTATTATTAATTTTTTCAATAAAATCAGATTGTTCTTCGCAAGCTGAAGCAATAGATCTTGTTTCATTAGCGGTGTTTTCTACCATGCTTTCAATTTGCGCTAATGATATTTGTGCATTTTGTGCAACAGTGGTAGACTCTCCAACATAGTTTACGGTTTGTTCAATATTATTCATATTTTCATCAACACTATTTTGTATTGTAGAAACAGTGGTTTCTACTTGCTTTGTAGCTTCCATAGTTTTTTCAGCCAACTTACGAACTTCATCGGCAACCACGGCAAAGCCGCGGCCAGCTTCACCAGCGCGTGCTGCTTCAATGGCAGCATTAAGGGCTAGTAAATTAGTTTGGTCAGCAATATCACTTATCATGTTCATGATTTGTCCAATATCAACTGCTTGTGATTTAAGAGCAGAAAGACCTTGTTGCATACCTTGGGCTTTGCTTTCAATTTCATGCATACTACTTACCAAAGCCACAACCAACTCTTTACCACTTTGAGCTTCTTTGCGCGAATCTTCGGCAATACTTGCGGTGCGTGCAGTACTGCTGGTAACTTCTGCCACCGACTCACTCATTTGCGAAATGGCCATAGCAGTATCGTCCACACGATCTTGTTGCTCTTGGGCTTTGTTTCCAGCCTCTGCGGTTTCTGTGGCAAGAAGACCAACAGAGTTTGTTAACTGTTCAATAATAGTATTAATTTGATTTGCTATGGATTGTGCGCCCTCACTTCTAGCATGTTCCGCTTCTTTTTTGGCAATTTCTGCCGCTTCATTTGCTTTTTGTGATTCTTGTAATGATTGTTCAGCTTCTTTAATTTTACTATTTGCCGTTTCTATAAGATCTACCAATTTGCTAACCATACTAATAAGGCTTCTATGTAGTAGCCCAATTTCACCGGTAAAGGCTTTTTCATCCTGCGGTATGGCATTTAAATCACCTTCAGCCACAGAATGGGATGCATGAGCAAGCCTTACTATGGGATTGGCTATGGAATTAGCCACAGCCCAGGCAACTATAAGCATGATGGCTGCAATAATAGCACCAACAATACCAATAATAATAGTTACATCCATTGCGCCCGCAAACACTTCATCTCGTTCTTGAAGCATGATAATGCTCCAATTACTTGGTGTAGTTATAATATAGGCAAGCCACTCAGTACCATTGATAACAACTTCCTTATAACCATCTTTAATGTCGCGTAGTTCTTGCAATGCTTTTGAGGCATCACTAGGAAGATCCTTAATGGCTTTGCCAAGCCATCGTTGAGTTTCTGGTATATTATTGCCAGAGTTTTTGGGATCACTTACTACTTGGCTTAAGCTATCAACCAGTAGCACATATCCAGTAGAACCTACCTGTACTGAACCTGTTTCTTCGGTCATAGTGGCTAAAGAAATGTCAATAGCGGCAACACCTGTGATTTTAGAATTATTATTTTTTATGGGAGTTGCCACAGTAAACACTGCTTCACCAGTATCAGAAATATATGCTTCGGTTAAAATTGTACCATTTGCTTTAACTGTATCCAAATACCAAGGTCGCTTGCTCGGATTAAAGCCAACACTTAACGAACTATCTGGGGCTTGTGTAATACCCCCAGCATTATTACTTACATAAACTAAGAGATAATCAGGATAGGCTTTGTTAACGCGTAAAAGCTCATTATAAATTTCACGTTCTGGACCTATAAAATTTGCGCCAATGGGTGTTACGGCCTCCTTGGCATCTACAAAGTTTGAAATATTGTCAATATTATCACGAATAAGATTAGACGAGGCTAAATACTCTACCATGGACTTGGCTGAGGAAAAAAAGTTTTGCGCAAAGCCATCCATGCGGTCCAACTGGGCCTTGCTATTGGTTTTATAGTTATCAACAAAAACAGCATTCATTTCATATGATGCCATGGCCAAAATACCCATGATGGATAGTGCCACCGCACCTATCATGGCATATAAAATTTTTCCTCGAATATTCATAATCCTAACCTCATAATTAATATTTCAAAAAATTATGCTAAAAACTTTAAGATTTACGCTCCCACCAACCATTATCTGGCCCATTATACCACCAATAAGACGTCGGAGTCTTTACGGCTACTTGAGCAAGTTCTTTAGCTTGTTCAGAACGCACGCGCCCCAAGGCATTTTTTATCCACTTATCAGCAAATTGATTACCATTTTCACTTTCACGACATAAATTAAATATCAAATCTAGCTGGTCTGCGTCATGTGCAAGTATAGACTCTTGGCTTGCATAGCTCTCCAAATCATCCCAAAAATCTAAAATATCATCCTGTAAACCTGTGCCCTCTGTGGCATGGCTTAAAGCTAATCGAGCATTGGCAGTATTATATATACGATTAATATAGTTAAAATCTCCCGTGCGCGCTTCTGCAAGGTCATGAAAAAGGCATAGAAAAACCGTGCGCGCTATATCTGCACCAGCAAGTTTTGCCAAAACAAATCCTATTACAGCCACACGATGAGAGTGTTCAGCCACATTTTCTGACCCAGTACCCAAAAATTGATATCCAGTGCGTGGAGTATGGCGCAACATTCCAACTTCATTAATAAAATCCACAAGTCGTTCCAACTGATTTCTCTGTCTCAAATTAGCTAGTGGATCACATTTTTTGCTCATAAACTCTCCTTACTTGCCCTACCTCAAAGCATTGAATAGGTAAACATAATTATCTACCTTTTTATTACTTTTGGCAACAGCACTTTTCATCAATAAACTTTTACGGACATATGGTTGAAAATCGTATTATTTAATACAAAGGATAATTTAAAACACCCCTCTTCAACTCTTGGCAAAAAAGCATTTAGCATGTAGAATGATGTATTGAACATTGAGGGGTATGTTTTATGGATAGAATACCATGGCCTGAATATTTTATGCGCATCACCTATATGGTTGCTGAGCGTAGTACTTGTTGCAGACGCAAAGTAGGAGCCGTTGCTGTAAAGGATAAGCACATCCTTGCCACAGGCTACAATGGTGCACCATCTGGTGTTGCACACTGTCTTGACATTGGATGTTTGCGTCAGCAAATGGGTATACCCTCTGGTCAGCGCCATGAAATATGCCGTGGTCTACATGCTGAGCAAAATGTTATCATTCAAGCCGCCCTGCATGGTTCAAGCCTTGGTGGAGCTGAGCTTTATTGTACAACATTCCCATGTGTACAATGTAGTAAGATGTTAATTAACTGTGGAGTGCGTCACATTTATTATGTTGAATACTACCCTGACGATCTAGCTGTTGAGTTACTAGCTGAAGCTGGTGTTAGCTTGCAGCAAGTGGAACATCCCTATGGGGGACAAATTGCATGAGTTCAGATTTTTTTGCCAAATACATGCGTCATGCCGTTACCATAGCCAAGGATACAAGATATACAGCCTACCCTAACCCTGTGGTGGGTGCAGTGTTAGTTAAGGATAATTGTATTGTGGCTCAAGGCTGGCATAAACAATATGGTGGTCCACATGCTGAAATTGAATGTTTACAAGATGCCAAAGCAAAAAATATAGGCACAAGCAATTGTACCTTGGTGGTTACCCTTGAACCCTGTCACCATCATGGTAAAACACCACCTTGTACAGCCGCCATTGTAGAAGCCGGCATTAAACATGTGGTCATCGGCATACGTGACCCCAACCCAAAAGCCGCAGGTGGTTTAGAGTTTTTACAAAGTCAGGGTATTGAAGTAACTCTTGGCATTGAGGAAGAACTTTGTCGTGATTTGGTAGCAGATTTTTTGGTTCGCCAAGATGGTGTGCGCCCCTATGTAATGCTAAAAATGGCCAGTACTATTGATGGTCGCATAGCTACGCGTAGTGGACATTCGCAATGGATAAGCTGTGATAAATCGCGTAAAAAGTTACAAACTTTACGTGCCAACATAGCACTTTGCGGTGGGGTTATTATTATTGGTGGTGGAACTTTTCGTAGTGATAACCCACGCTTAACTGTGCATGATGCTGCGGAAGATATGCCACAACCATTGGCTTGCGTTGTAACTTCTCGTTTGCCTGAAGCTAATATTGATAACTACCTTTTAAAACATCGCCCAGAGCAAACAATTTTCTTTACCTCACCTGCCGCTGCTGCTTCACCCAGAGCCAAGGCTTTAGAACAATTGGGAGTTAGAGTTTGGACAGAAAATCCAAGTTCTGCCTTAAAACCATTACCATCACTTAAAGCTTTACTTGAACGTTTACGCTCAGAACTTGACTGTAACTATGCTCTTTGTGAAGGTGGCGGTAAGCTTGCACTTAGTTTTTTGGAGCAGGGCCTTATTGATGAATTTCATCTACATTTGAACCCCAGTGTGTTGGGAGATAATGAGGCTTACCCCATATTTACTGGACGAAGCCCGCTTAATATGGATGAAGCCCTTAGACTTCGTATTACTCATTATGATTTATGTGATCAAGATATGCACATTACCATGAGGCTTAAATAATGTTTACAGGCATTATTAATGGAGCGGGACAAGTGCGCTCTGTGCAACAAAAAGGGCAAGAAACACGTTTATTTATCCAAGCTCTTTTCTCACTAGAAAATATTGAAATTGGCGAATCCATTGCCGTTAACGGTGTATGCTTAACCGTGGAAAGTGGCAAAGATAGTAGTTTTAATGCCTATGCTTCAACTGAAACCATGCAACACACCAACCTTGGAGCTTTAAAGCAAGGCAGTATTGTTAACTTAGAGCGTGCCCTTGCCCTTGGGCAGCGTTTGGGCGGACACATAGTAAGTGGTCATGTGGATGGTCAAGCAAGAGTTGCCAGTATTACTAATGTTGGTGAGTCACGTTGTGTACGTTTAAGCTTTGAACAAAACTTTGCCCCTGAGGTTATTAAGAAAGGTTCAATTACGCTTGACGGTATTAGCCTAACAATAAATAATTGTGGAGCAGATTTTTTAGAGGTTAATATCATACCCGAAACTTGGGCCAGTACCACGGTTAAACATTGGCAAGTGGGTAGCCTTGTAAATTTGGAAACAGATATTATAGGAAAATATGTGCGTCACTTACTTGCGCCCTGGCAAGCAGAGAGTGCTAAGAGTAAGGTGAGTTTACAACTATTAGCAGAAAATGGCTTTATTTAAATAGATATATTTTAATTTATAAATTAATTTAGCATAATAAAGGACAAAATATGCCACTTTGTACCATACAAGAAGCTATTGACGATATACGTCAAGGAAAGATGATTATCCTCGTAGATGACGAAGACCGCGAAAATGAAGGTGATTTAACCATTGCCGCCGAACATGTTACTCCTGAAATCATAAATTTTATGGCAAAATATGGGCGAGGACTCATCTGCCTGCCACTCAGCGCAGAGCGTTGCGACACCCTTGGCTTAGACCTTATGACTCAGCGCAATGGTTCAAAATTTGGCACAAATTTTACCATATCCATTGAAGCGCGTCATGGTGTGACCACAGGTATTTCTGCCAAGGATAGAGCTACAACCATCCTAACTGCTGTGGCTGATAATGTGCGCCAAGAAGATATTGTAACACCAGGTCATATTTTTCCGTTACGCGCTCGCCCAGGTGGAGTATTGGTTCGCGCTGGGCAAACAGAAGGTAGTGTCGACTTAGCTCGCCTTGCAGGTTGTAAAGACGCAGCGGTTATTTGCGAAATTATGAATGATGATGGTGAGATGGCTCGTTTACCTGAGCTTGAAATTTTTGCTAAAGAACATAATTTAAAAATTGCCGCTGTAAAGGACCTTATACGTTATCGCATGCAGCGCGGGCAAGTATCAGTACAAAGGGTAGCTGAAGCCCACCTACCTACTATGTTTGGTGATTTTCAAATGATTGCCTATGAAAATGCCATGGAAAATGGTACACATTTAGCCCTAGTAAAGGGCGAGTTTACCGATCAGCAAGACGTCCTTGTGCGCGTGCATAGTGAATGCTTAACCGGTGACGCGCTAGGTTCTTTACGCTGCGATTGCCGTGGACAATTAGCCGCAGCCATGCGTCAAATTGAAAAAGAGGGATGCGGAGTGTTGCTCTATATGCGTCAAGAAGGGCGCGGCATTGGACTTGCCAATAAAATTAAGGCTTATGCCCTACAAGATGAAGGTTATGATACAGTAGAAGCCAACGAAAAATTAGGCTTTGCCCCTGATTTGCGTGACTATGGCACTGGAGCACAAATTCTTGTGGACTTAGGTATTCGCAAGATGCGTATGTTAACCAATAATCCCAAAAAAATTGTGGGAATTGAAGGGTATGGCATTGAAATTGTTGAGCGTGTACCCATTGAAATGCAAGCCTGCCCAGATAATCAAGCCTATTTAAGCACCAAAAAAGACAAAATGGGGCATTTATTTACAAACAATTGCAATAGATAAAGGGGAAGTATATGACAAAGTTACGCACTATTGAAGGACAACTTAAAGCCGATGGATTAAAATTTACCATTATTGCCACACGTTTTAACGACTTTATTGTGGATCGCTTGGTAGGTGGAGCGGTAGATTACCTTGTACGCCACGGTTGCTTGGAAGAAAATATTACTATTGTACGCATTCCGGGTGCTTTTGAAATGCCTGTAGTTTGCAAAAAAATTGCTGCAAAAAAAGAAAGTGATGGCATCATTGCTCTTGGTGCTGTTATTCGTGGAGCTACTCCACACTTTGACTTTGTAGCTGCTGAGGCCACCAAGGGCTTAGCTCATGTTTCTTTAGATTATGGTGTGCCTGTTGGTTTTGGACTTCTGACCACCGATAATTTAGAACAAGCCATTGAGCGTGCCGGATCTAAAGCTGGTAATAAGGGTGTGGAAGCTGCTTCTGCTGTACTTGAGACCGTTAGGGTGTTGGAGCAAATATAATTAGCTTATACATAAGCAAGTATTAACTAATTATATGATTTATAGGGTTAGCCTATAGTGCATTTTTTAGGCCTAACTTTTAAGACGCTTCGTTTTAATTAAAGGCAGAGTTTTCATGTCAAAAAAAAATACCAGACGCCACGAGCGTAGTTTAGCCTTTCAAGTGCTTTATGCTATATCCTTTGCTGAAGTTCAAAGCATTGATGATGTACGAAAGGCTTATTATCAATCTCCAGACCAAGATAGTAAAACCGAAGATTTTGCAGAGCCCGCTGGTTTTGCATGGGAATTAGTAAGTGGAGTTTGGAATAATAATGTAGAAATTGATGATGTTATAACACAATTTTCACATAATTGGCGTCTTGATCGTATGGGGCGTATTGAGCTTACTGTTTTACGCATGGGCATTTTTGAAATGCTTTATAGAAGTGATATTCCAACTAAGGTTGCTATTAATGAAGCTTTAGAACTTGCGCGCCAATTTGGAGAACAAAGCGCACTTTCTTTTGTCAACGGTATATTAGATGCCGCTGCCAAGGCTTTGGAAAGCGGAAAGATTGCTGTTAAAATCTAATATAATGATGAACTAAGGATATTCTCATGACACAAGAAAAATACATGCCTGGCCACATTGAAGAAAAATGGCAAAAAGTTTGGGAAGAAAATAAAAACTTTGTATGTGATCATCATAGCCATAAGCCCAAGTATTATGTGCTTGAGATGCTTCCATATCCTTCGGGCAACATTCATATGGGCCATGTGCGCAATTATTCCATTGGCGATGTAGTAGCACGATTTAAGCGAATGCATGGTTTTAATGTATTACACCCTATGGGTTGGGATGCACTTGGTTTACCAGCAGAAAATGCAGCCATAAAAAATAATACTCACCCAGCCGCATGGACCTTTGCCAATATTGATAATATGCGTACCCAATTAAAGCGGCTAGGTTATTCCTATGACTGGAGTCGCGAAGTTGCCACTTGTGTGCCAGAATATTACCGTTGGGAACAACTATTCTTCTTAAAAATGCTGGAAAAGGATTTAATTTATCGTAAAAAGGCACCACAAAACTGGTGCCCATCTTGCAATACTGTGCTTGCTAATGAACAAGTAATTGAAGGCATATGCTGGAGGTGCGATAGTCAAGTTGAACAAAAAGATTTAACACAATGGTTTGTGCGCATAACAGCCTATGCAGAAGAGTTACTTAAAGACCTTGAGGTATTACAAAATGGCTGGCCTGAGCGTGTTATTGCCATGCAACATAATTGGATTGGTAAATCTAATGGTGCTGACATTGCCTTTCCCCTAGAAAAACCCACTGCGGATACCACTAAAATACACGTCTTTACCACAAGGCCAGATACTGTATTTGGGGTAACCTTTATGACCATTGCTCCCGAACACCCCTTAGTGGAGCATTTAATTACTGGCAGTGATAAGGAAGATGAAGTACGCGCATTCATCGAACGCATACGCAATATGGACCGCATAGACCGCCAGTCAGATAATTTAGAAAAAGAAGGCATAGCCACAGGAGCTTATTGTGTGCATCCATTTAGTGGTAAAAAAATCCCCATTTGGCTTGGCAACTTTGTTTTAGCCGACTATGGCACCGGTGCAGTTATGGGAGTTCCAGCCCATGACCAACGCGATTTTGAATTTGCCAAAAAATATAATTTAAACATAGTGCCAGTAATTCAACCCCAAGATACCCCACCCATTGAAGTTACCAAGATGCAAGAAGCTTGGACTGGGGCTGGTATCATGTTCAATTCTGGTGAATTTGATAATTTACCCAGTGAAGAAGGCAAAATTGCCGTGGCTAAAGCCTTGGAAGCCAAGGATCTTGGGACATTTACAGTGCAATATCGTTTGCGTGATTGGAATATTTCGCGCCAGCGTTATTGGGGCGCACCCATACCAGTGATATATTGCGAACTATGTGGTGTTGTTCCGGAGCAAGAAGAAAATTTACCTATTATACTACCTCTTGATGTTAAAACCAAGGTAGATGGACGCTCTCCACTACCAGATACTCCATCATTTTATGAGTGCATCTGCCCCAAGTGTAATAAGCCTGCAAGGCGCGAAACTGATACTATGGACACCTTTGTAGAGTCATCATGGTATTTCTCACGCTATGCCGATGCCCGTAATGAAAATACACCCTTTGATAAAGATATTATTAACTACTGGATGCCTGTGGACCAATATATTGGCGGGGTCGAACATGCCATTTTGCATTTACTCTACTCTCGCTTTTTCACCAAGGCTTTGCGCGATTTAGGATTTTACCCCCCTGACTTAGACGAACCATTTGCAAACTTACTCACTCAAGGTATGGTCTTAAAAGATGGCGCAAAAATGTCAAAATCCAAGGGCAATGTAGTTGATCCAAGCATTATGATTGAAAAATACGGAGCAGATACAGTGCGCCTATTTTGTCTTTTTGCTGCACCACCGGAAAGAGATTTTGACTGGTCAGAGTCCGGTATTGAAGGGTCATCGCGTTTTCTAAATCGCGTTTGGCGGCTCTTTTATGAAGAGCGTGCTTATTTAATGCCCATGACAGCTTGTTCGTCCACAGCAGAAGATGCCAATAATGAGGTGGCAGCAGAACTACGCCGCAAAGAACATGTGACCGTAAAAAAAGTTCAAGACGATATTGCAAAATATCAGTTAAATACTGCTATTGCAGCTATTATGGAATTGGTCAATACCATGTATCTTGCGCGTGAAACTCTACATAAGGACAAGGTTGGACATAAGGTATTTTCTTCGGCTATGGGCACAGTACTCACCTTACTTTCTCCATTTACTCCCCACATTTGCGAAGAAATATGGCAAGACCTAGGGCATAATGAATGCATAATTAATGTCCCTTGGCCTAAGTGGCAAGAAGAAGCCATGGCTCAAGATGTGATTACTGTGGTTGTGCAAATTAATGGTAAGCTACGTGGTAAGATTAATATTGCTGTGGATAGCCCCAAGGAAGAAATGGAAAAGCAAGCTCTTGCCGACCCAAGTGTACAAAAACACCTAGTAGACAAAAATATTCGCAAGGTTATTATTGTTCCCAATAAGCTTGTTAATATTGTAGCGGGATAGTGTATTAGTTATGTCAAGGCCGGTGTTTTATATTTGTGCCTGTCCTGACGCTGGCCTCATTAAAGAACATATTGAAGATATTGTGCAAGCTCACCCTCCCAAAGGGGGGGGGGCTTGGCAACGGCATGTATATTGGGGTGATGATGATTTAGCCCAAAGTTTTTGGAAGCATCTAACCCTACAAGGACTTTTTAGCACTCCTGTATTACTAATAGTACGTAATGCCCAAAACTTACCAGCGGCTACATGGAAAAATCTTTCCGAGGCTCTGGAAGCCATTGCAAGTGATACTTGGCCCATCTTTTGTCTAGAAGTGCCCTTTGAAAAAGGGCAAGCAAAAATTCCAGCTCACATCAATAAACTTGCATGTATTAATACAGCAAAATCAAAAGGTTTTTTTTGGCAACATGCTGGACTTGATGCCCAAGGTCTTAAACGCCATGTACTAGCAAAAGCCAAAGCCTGTGGGCTACAATTTGACCCCAAAGCCTTGGATGCTTTTTGTAGCTCTACCCTACCTGACGCCACAGCCATAGATGGCGAAATTCAAAAACTTATGCTCCTTGCTGACCAAGGACAAGTTAGTGAAGATATGATTAATATTGGGGCATATTTGCCCGAGTCTAATATTTTCGCATTTATATCTTGTATTCAAGCTGGTAATATTTCAGCCGCATGGCGCGAAATTTATCGCGGACAAAAAGATATTGCCGGATTACTTTTTCCCCTTCTAGCTTTACTTACCCGTGAAGCACGTATCTTATGGCAAATTCTAGCCAAGGAGCAAGTTCACATCCACTATTCTGTAGCCCAGCAAAAAGAACGCTTGGCAAAAAAACTCGGATTTAGTGGTGTTGCAAAAATTTTTGCTCTTATTGTGCAAGCAGAACAACAAGTTAAGAGTGGTTCTTGCGATGCTGAGCAAGCTTTAGAAAGCATGGTAGTAGACTTAGTACAACTTTTTGCTTAATATGAAATTTGGCCCTGTTAATTTGTTCCGAATACTGCTTTGACAATTTTATGACAAATTTCCTTAGGGAATTTGACTAACTAGTCGATGCTCTTGTTTCTGGTAATTTTATGAGTTCATTTTAAGTATGTAAATAATTTATTTCAGATAATTATCATGTTTTTCAGTGTCGAATAACTAAGCAAACTTTGTTTGACAATAAGTTGTGTAAAAAAATGTCTGAAAAAGTAAATCGCATCTACTTTGAACTTTTTAGCCATGTTAGCTTTGCCATTATCTTGTCAAAATATTTTTGTCTTAGGCAAAGTAAACACAAATTTCATAATCACAAAGATCTTAACATTGTGATTTTATAGTAATCATTTCACTAACCTAAAACAGCCTTACTTCTTGTGTCAAAATGAAATCATTGGCTTTTTTTTCATGCCATTGGACTTTTTTTATTTTACCTGTTAATTACAAATTATAAAATATTTTTCATTACCCCTTGCACAACTTGTAGGACTGCTTACATATGTCATCGAGCAAAGAAAATATTAGCCTGCATAGTGGCCATCGACAACGCCTAAAAAAACGTTTTTTACGCGATCCGCAACATGCAGAAGATTATGAAGTACTTGAAATACTGCTTGGTTACGGACTCACACGTAAGGATACAAAACCTCTTGCCAAGCAGTTACTTTTACGTTTTGGGACTTTACGCAATGTATTAGATGCGCGTCGCGAAGAACTGGAAGATGTAACAGGTTTTGGGCCAGGCTTGTGGACTCTTTGGCAAGTATTGCGCGAGTGTATGGCAAGGCATGCCATTGCCCCACTACTAGAGAAAGAAGTTTTGGCAACTCCACAAAATGTGGCCAGAGCGGCTCAAAAGCGACTTGCCGGACGTAGCCATGAAGAATGCTGGATGGCCTTACTAGATGCTGGCAATCATTGTGTTGGGTGGGAATGTTTATGCCAAGGAAGCTTGGATAATATATCCATAACACCCAGAGATGTTATTTCAAAAGCCTTTGCACGAAAGGCACATGGTTTTATTTTGGTGCATAATCACCCCGGTGGCAATACTAATCCATCGCGCGCAGATTTAATTATCACGGAAGAATTGCGCAAGCTTGCACCACGCATGAATATACGTTTTGTGGAGCATATTATTATAACGGCTAGGGAATGCCGAAGTATTTTATTAAACCAATATTTTTAGTATAGTTAATTTTGCACCAGCAAAGCTTAAAGAGAGGAGATTTGATATGTCCGATCATGAAAATAAGAGCATAAAATTGGATTTGGATAGCCAAGCTGCGCCTAGTCCAGAAATAGAAAAAATTGCCGATAATGTTGATCAATTATCCAATCAAACTGATGAAAACGATACTCCACCAATTGTGGAAGAAGGTACATTGCCTACAGTATTGCCAGTACTGGCTGTGCGCGATGTTGTGGTCTTTAACTACATGATTTTACCGCTTTTCATTGGTCGTGATAAATCTATTCAAGCTGTGGAAGCAGCCCTTGAAAAAGATAAACACCTTTTTATCTGCACCCAAAAGGACGAGCAAGATGAAGACCCAGGCCCAGAGGACCTTTATTCTTTTGGGTCAGTAGTTAATGTAATGCGCATGCTCAAAATGCCCGATGGGCGCATTAAAGTATTAGTGCAGGGTATGAGCCGAGCAAGTGTAAAGCACTTTATACAAACAGAGCCATTTATGGAAGCTGAAGTAAGCTTGCATGAAGAAATGCCCTTTCACTCAACACCAGAAACAGAAGCTCTCTTGCGCTCTGTTAGAGAACAAAGCGAAAAAATACTTGAACTACGCGGCATTTCTAATACTGACATTGTTGGAGTGCTACAAAGTGTAGATGAACCTGGGCGTCTTGCAGACCTTATAGCCGCCAACTTGCGTATTAAAATTGAAGAGGCCCAAAACATCTTAGAAACCTTAGATCCTTTAGAACGCTTAAACTTGGTTAATATTCAGCTTAATAAAGAAGTAGAAGTAGCCACCATGCAAGCGCGCATTCAATCCTCTGCCCGTGAAGGCATGGACAAAGCTCAAAAAGATTATTTCTTGCGCGAGCAACTAAAAGCCATACGCCATGAACTTGGTGAACGCAGCGGAGAAAATGACGAAGATGACATGGAGTCCTTAGCCGCATCCATAGTCAAGGCTGGCATGCCCAAGGATGTGCGCAAAGAAGCTGATAAGCAATTTCGCCGCCTTTCATCAATGCACTCTGACTCCTCAGAGGCCAATGTGGTGCGCACCTATTTAGATTGGCTTGTAGAAGTACCGTGGAAGAAAATTAGCCGTGACAATTTAGACATTCAACACGCGGAAAAAATATTGAACGAAGACCATCATGGTTTAAATAAAATCAAAGACCGCATCCTTGAGTATCTTAGTGTTCGCAAACTAAACCCCAATTCCAAAGGGCCTATTCTTTGCTTTGTAGGACCTCCCGGTACTGGCAAAACTTCACTTGGCCGCTCCATTGCACGAGCCATGGGTCGTAAGTTTCAACGGTTTTCATTGGGTGGCATGCGCGATGAGGCAGAAATTCGCGGCCATCGCCGTACCTATATTGGAGCAATGCCAGGGCGTATTATTCAAGCCCTAAAACAAAGTGGCACAAAAAACCCTGTCATTGTACTTGATGAACTTGATAAATTAGGAGCTGATTTTAGGGGTGACCCCTCTTCTGCTTTATTAGAAGTTCTTGACCCTGAACAAAATAACAGTTTTAGCGATC
>CAYJDF010000041.1:1486-18033 GCA_964368845.1 uncultured Desulfovibrionaceae bacterium | reverse complement strand
AAATAATACTTGTATTTTGAGTATAGTATATATATGTTGCCCTTGCTGTTTATGTGAAGTTTTTTAGGAGAGAACATGGAATTAGAATTATCTACCATTATACTGTGCGCTTTTATATATTTAGGTGCAGGTATTATTGATTCCATAGCAGGTGGGGGTGGTTTAATTACTATACCTTCGCTTATGCTAGTAAATATTCCTCCGCACTTTGCTCTAGGTACAAATAAATTTGCAAGCTCCTTAGGTTCACTAACAGCAGTATGGCCATTTTTACGTAATAAACTTATTGTCTTACACCTTGTGCCATATGGATTCATTGCCTCATTTAGTGGGGGTATACTTGGTTCATGGCTTGCCTTACAAGTAGAGAGTAGCATGCTAGGTAAGGTCATGGCATTTTTGCTTCCCATTGGCTTGCTTTTTTCATTGCTATCTGGGCGGACATCCATGCGTGATAATGTGGATATGCCACTTAAAAAACAAAAAATAGTTGTAAGTATAATTGGCATAGTAATTGGCGTATACGATGGATTTTTTGGCCCAGGCACAGGAAGTTTCTTTATTCTTGCTCTGCACATGTTCTTAGGCCTTGGCCTTGTACACGCATCAGGGACTACTAAGGTTTTTAATCTTGCGTCTAATGTGGGTGCTTTAGTCGCCTTTGCTTCTGGGGGGGTGGTACTTTATGCCCTTGCTATACCGTGTGCCATTGGAAGTATTGTGGGCAATCAACTAGGTGCGCTCATTGCCATTAGAGTTGGGGTAAGTGTTGTGCGCTACTGTCTTTTTGCAGCTCTATCCTTACTTTTTATTACTTTGATATATAGATATTTTTTAAGCTAAACCATATTTTTTCTTAGGTAATACTAAGAATTATTTTTGGCCTTATTTGTTACTAGACAATCATAAAACACGCGTCTTACCTCATCCATATCAATGGGCTTAGCTATATGTCCATTCATACCAATGGCAAGGCTTTCTTCTCTATCTTCTTCCATGGCATTAGCAGTCATGGCCACTATAGGCACACTTTTGGCGTCATGTTTATCGCTACCACGTATAACTAATGTTGCCTCAACACCGTCCATAATGGGCATACGCATATCCATAAGTATTAAAGCATAATCATTTTTCATAAATGCTTCAACGCCATCCTTACCATTGTCAGCCACATCAGCGTCGATACCAAACTCTCCAAGCACGGCTAGAGCAATTTCTTGGTTAACCAAGTTATCTTCTACTAAAAGGAAGCGTAACCCATCATAGCGAACATTGTCCCACGGTTTTTCTTCAAGGCTAATATCATGCTGCGTACTATCATAGATTTCAAGCTCCACAAAGAAAGAGAAAGTACTACCCTTACCCTCTTCACTGCTCACACTGATTTGACCATCCATAAGTTCCACTAAAGCCTTGCAGATAGAAAGACCAAGACCAGTTCCACCAAACTTGCGTGATGTGGATGTATCTGCTTGAGAAAATGGTTTAAAAAGATCTTGTTGTTGTTGAGCATTCATACCAATACCGGTATCAATAATATCACAATGCAAACGTAACTTTTGGTCACTTAATGTGGTGGCATGCATGACAAGGTCAATGCTTCCGTCGATAGTAAATTTAGTAGCATTGCCAAGTAAGTTTAATAATACCTGTGAAATGCGTAAACTATCACCCATAATAGTTTGTGGTACAGAGTTATCTATGCGTAGAAGTAGCTCGGTGTTAGCATCTTGAGCTTTTGGTAATACTAATTCATATACCTTGTGCACCACATCATGCAGCTGGAATGGCTTTTGCTCAATGGTCATAGCACCTGCTTCGATGCGTGAGAAATCCAAAATATCATTAATAATACCTAAGAGTAATGAAGCAGACGACTGAATTTTATTTAGATATTCGTGCTGTTTAGGTGATGGATTTTCCATAATAGCAAGTCGTGTCATGCCCAGAACACCATTCATAGGTGTACGAATTTCATGGCTCATGCGCGCCAAGAAGTCACGCTGGGCCTTATTGGCTGTTTCTGCGGCCATAAGAGCCTTGCGGTCTGTAATATCGGTAGCAACGCGCAAATGCACAACACGTCCATCATGCCAAGATATAAGCCTATCTGCCACAAGGAAATCACGATTAAGCTTTGCATCATGCTTTTCGCGATATATAGGCTCATAAACAGGAACACCATTTTCAAAAAGGTGCATTAATGGGCAATCCTTGCAGGGTTTTGTACGGTTATAAAGTGCTTCATAACAAGCATCATCACCTATTGTTTCAATATTCCAAAGCTTTAAAACATAAGGATTGGCATATACTACACGATGCGTACCTGGGTCACACACTATAATAGCTGCATCCATATTATTCATAACGCTTTGCAAAACCGCCACAGCACGCTCAGTTTCTTGAGTTGCCTTGCTCACATTTGCAGCCATTTCATTAATGCTGGTAACTACATCGCCCAGTTCACCTTTAAGTGGTGGCATGCGATAAGACAAGTTTTCCTGTATAAGAGTCACACCTGTGATAACATCATCTATATCTCGTACAGTGCGACGTGAAAGCAAAATCAAAACTATAGCTGATAAAACAAAACTGGCTAGCATAACATATTCGGCATCACGCACAAACTCATCAAGCTGGGCTGAAACATCCGCTTCAAGCTCGTTGGCCCAGATATAGCCAATAATTTTATCCTCACGGATAATAGGCAACATGGCGTTTAAGATATTACCACGCACCATGGTGCCGCGGGCTATGCTTGGGTCGTCATTTTCCATAACCTGACGTCCAGGATGTTCGGCAGGTATGGGCAAGCCTACTGTGTAATCATAGATTGAGGATGGACCATAGGTAATTATAGCATCTAGCTCTTTTGAGTAATATCCAGCTCCAAGACCTTCAGATGACTGAACAACCTTGTCTGTAATATCACGAAGATAATTATTTAACTCTGATATTTTATCTTGCCGAGAAAAACTGTCACTATGATTTTTTTCTAAAATCTCTTGAAAACCTCCTGGACCCAAAAACGAATCCAGTACGCGAGTTATAGCCACAAGCTTATTTTCTTTTTCGTGAGTTAGGGCGTTTTTTACTAAGTCTAATCCAAGAAAAGCTACGAACACAAATGGCACGTTAACTAGTATGAGCAAAGTCATAGTAACTTTGAACTGGAAGGATGTAAAAAACGATTTTTTCACAGAGATTCTCTTAATAAATCTTAATGTTAATTCAATAGTTCCGGTAGGCTTGACTTGTGCTTTCAAAACACAAAATAAAGCATGTGAACTTTACAATTGTACTACACTATTTTTATATCATTGCCAAGAATAAATAATTCTATGAATACTATAATGAATAAGCACCATAGCAACACAAAATAGTCATGTAACATGTAAAAATCTAAATTCTATCGCAAAAACTAGCTTCCAAAAATGTCTCTAGTTCTTCATCCATATATTGCACAAAATCTTTAAGTGGAAATTCTTTTTGGCATTGCACGCAACGCATAATAATAGCTCGTCAAGCTTTGACTGCTAATAACTTTTGCTGGCATGAAGGACAGGCTATACTAGTTTGGCATTGACGGGTATTATAGTTTTTAAACAACATGTTATATCCTCTAAATTATTTCTTCTTACTATTATTTGTAAACTTTACGAGCAAATTGACCACCAGATACATAGAAAGTATTTTCGACAATGAATATTGCATGTTCATCAATATTAAACACTAAATTTTCCAACTGCTTTAGAGCCATGTTATTGGTAACGGTAAGTATAATGTCGCGGTCACTACCAGAATAACCACCCTTACCACGCACTAAGGTTGCACCAAATTTATGAGTTAATAAAATTGCCTCACATACAACTTCAGCATGGTCAGAAATAATCAAAACCATTTTGCGTTGGTTAAACAATTTAAGTACATATTCTAATGTATTAGCTGTAATAAAAACCATAATTGTAGATACAATGATTGTATCTAATTTAACTGTAAAAGCTCCCAGAGCAAAAATACAAGCATTTATAATAAAGCTAGTTTTACCAACAGCAATATTCCAACGTTCGCGTATAGCCACTGCAATAATATCAGTACCCCCAGCACTACCAAGGGTGCGAAGCATCATACCATTACCAGCTCCGCTAATTATACCAGCCAAAACGGCTGCATAAAGTTCATGGTCTACAGGTATTTGAAAGTTAATAAATTCACCAAAAACACTTGTGCAAACGATGGCATATAGCGAATACAACAAAAATATTCGCCCCACAAAAAACCAACCGAAAACTGTAATGGGAATACAAAGAACAAAATACCAAATAGGAACTGTCAATAAGCCAGTATTATACCAGATAAGCATTGATATGCCCATAATACCACCAGACAAAAAGCCTTGTGGTACAGCTATGGCTTGCATGCTTATAGAGTATAAAAGAGCACCAACTGTAATAAGAAATAAATTCCACAATACAGACTCGGCAAGCTTAGGATTATACGTACTTTTCAAAACCATGGTCTTAATGCATCCAATTTTTTAATATGATACTCATTGAACAGACTTGATAACTGTCTAACCATTAAGCAAAACCCACATGGCGCGTTTGGAAAATTTATTTCCACTAACAACTATGCGCCGCTATGAGTGGATTACTACAAAATCCCCCAAAGCATTTTACTTGCAATAACAAATAAAAATATTGCAAAAAACTTTTTTAAGGTTTGCACAGGCAATTTATGCGCAAGCTTTGCCCCCACTGGTGCAGTAAAAAAACTAGCTGTTGCAATACCCAAAAAGGCAATAATATGCACGTATCCAAGGGTAAAGTCTGGCAAATCCGGCACATCCCATCCACCCACAATATAACCAAGAGT
Organism: uncultured Desulfovibrionaceae bacterium; assembly: GCA_964368845.1. Taxonomy (GTDB): domain Bacteria; phylum Desulfobacterota; class Desulfovibrionia; order Desulfovibrionales; family Desulfovibrionaceae; genus CAYJAD01. The sequence goes on along the minus strand of CAYJDF010000041.1, from coordinate 13,158 downwards.
GCCAGCTAGTGCAATGGGAAAGCCTATGGCTGAAGAAGTTCCTACGGCAGTATGCATAGGTATGCTACAAAAAGACATGAAAGGCACAGACATGGTTCCTCCACCAATGCCCACAAAACTTGATACAACTCCAATGACGCCACCCACAATGCTAATACCAATAGTTCCCGGAAGTTGACGCTGTCCACTAGGCTTTTTACCAATGAGCATATCCACCGCAATAAAATAAATAAAACAAACAAAAATTCCTTTTAAATATGCATCTGGAATATCAGCTGCCACTAAGCCACCCAAGAAAGTGCCAAGTAAAATACCAGGAGCAATAGATTTAACAATATCCCAACGCACAGCCCCACGTGAATTATGTGCCCTAGCACTAGATATGGATGTAATCATAATAGTCGCAAGTGATGTACCTAAGCTCAAATGGTGTATATGATTAGGCAAAATATCCATCCAACTAAATACGGCTGTCAAAATAGGTACAATAATAATACCTCCGCCAACACCCAAAAGACCAGCAAATACACCAGCCACAGCACCACAAAGCAAAAAAACTCCTAATGAAATCAACATATACAACAATGCTCCTTTAAGACGTATAATATTTTTATGCTGTTCTTCTTTCTCTTTACACCTTTGGCTCGGCAAGGTATAGTGCTTTTTGTATGGATTTTTTTAAGGGTACAATTATGATTTTTATTATGCCAACTATATGTTATAAAAAATTTTTTTAATATTTTATCCCCATTTATGGGGGTTTTTTTTCGACAAAAAAGGCATGTTATGGAACATAAAGATTATCGCTGGGGTCACAAAGATTTATTGGATATAGGCCAACTTTCTGTAGAAGATGTGCAACATATATTGGATTTAACCAGTAGTTTTCAAGAAATCAATCAAAGGCCCATCAAAAAGGTGCCCATACTAAAAGGGCAAAGTGTTATTTTATTTTTTTCAGAAGATAGCACACGCACCAAAACATCATTTGATATGGCAGGCAAACGCCTTTCAGCTGACACATTCAGTTTGAGTAAGAGCGGGTCAAGCATTGCCAAGGGCGAAAGCTTAAAAGATACCAGCCTAACCCTTGAGGCCATGAGTCCTGACATTATTGTCATCCGTCACTCCAGCAGCGGTGCCGCTCAATATTTGGCAGAACAGTTATCATGTAGCATTGTCAATGCCGGAGACGGTTGGCATGCTCACCCTACCCAAGCCCTTTTGGATTGCTTTTCATTGCGCCAAGTTTGGAATAAGAGTTTTGCCAACAAAACACTGTTAATTCTTGGTGATATAGCTCACAGCAGGGTGGCTCGCTCTAATATAGAGCTTTTAACTATGTTAGGAGTTAATATTCGTATTTGTGCTCCGCGTACCCTCCTACCCATTGGCATAAGCAATTGGCCTGTCACTGTGTATAATGACTTAAGTAAAGCCATAGAAAACGTAGATGCAGTCATGTGTTTGCGTTTACAATTAGAGCGTCAGCAAGCAGGTTTACTACCATCACTAACCGAGTATGCTCGTAGATATTGCTTGTGCCCCGAACATCTAAAAAAAGCCAAGCCAGACGCAAAAATATTACACCCAGGTCCCATGAATAGAGGTCTAGAAATATCACCCACTGTAGCCGATGCCTCCCATAGTTTGATTTTAGATCAAGTGGCGGCAGGTGTGGCTACACGTATGGCCATATTATATCTTTTGGCCCATCGTAAGGATTAATTCAATTTGTAATTTAATATTAGAAGGAATAAAAATGTCCATCCTATGTATTAAAAACGCCAATTACCTTGATACAGAAGTACATCTACACATTCAAGGTGAACGTATTGTAACCATGACACCAGCTACAAAACCCATACCAGAAGAGGCAGAGGTCTTTGACGCCAGTGGGTTAATGCTTTTTCCAAGCTTTATTGATGCCCATGTGCACTTACGCGAGCCTGGATTTGAATATAAAGAAGATGTAGCCTCTGGCCTTAAAGCTGCCATACATGGTGGTTTTGGTGCTGTTATGTGCATGGCTAATACTAACCCTGTCAATGATAATGCCGCTGTTACAACTTTTATTTGTGAAGCAGCCCAAAAAGCCTTCCCTCATGGACCTTTTGTATACCCAGTTGGAGCAGCAACCGTCGGCCTTTTAGGTAAAGAAATGGCTCCACTTGCTGAATTAAAAGAAGCAGGGTGCGTAGCCATATCCAACGATGGGCACTCTATGGAAAATACAGAGCTTATGCGCCGCATTATGGAATATGCCTCAGACCTAAATATGATAGTTATTGATCATTGTGAGGATGCCTCACTTGCTAAAAATACTCATATGAATGAAGGTATTACCAGTAGCAAATTGGGAGTAAAAGGTCAGGCAGACGTGGGTGAGGCCATGCAAGTAGCTCGTGATATATTGCTTGCTGAATACTTAAATTTACCCGTACATATAGCCCATGTTTCATGTAAACGTGCAGTTGACCTCATTGCTTGGGGTAAATCACGTGGCGTAAAAGTTACAGCCGAAACATGCCCTCACTATTTATTATTAGATGATACGGCCCTTTTGGGTTATGGCACCAATGCCAAGGTAAACCCACCCTTACGCACCCCAGAAGATAGAGAAGCTTTACGTAAAGCCGTTAAGGATGGCACCATTGATATATTAGTAACAGATCATGCTCCACACGCTAAGCATGAAAAAGATTGTCCATTGGACGAAGCCCCCAATGGGCTAACTGGTCTTGACCTAGCACTTGCATTAAGCTTTAAGTTGGTGCAAGAAAAAGTCCTGGATGCAGCAGACTTACAGCGTCTTTGGGCCACTAAACCCGCCGAAATTTTTAATCTACCCCAAAATACCTTTGCACCCAATGACGTGGCCAACTTCTTCTTGTTTGACCCAAGTGAGCAATGGGTTATAAGCCCTGAAAATCTTAATTCTAAAAGTTCAAATACCCCATTCTTGGGCCAAACCATGCAAGGACGTGTGGTGGCACATTGGATGGGAGGAAAAAGGATAATATAATGCGTAAAATAATTTGTTTTTTTTGTGTATGTTTTTTTGCCTATGCTATGCCAGTCATGGCCGCGCAAAATGTAGTTACTTCTTTAATTCGCAGTGCCGACGATACCGCAAACGGTATTCCAGCTATGCCGTATAAAGTTGTTATCAACCAACAAAATTCTCATGTATATGCTGAATGCTTGGCTAAGGTTTTAATTTCTGATGGAAAAAAGATTTTGACGATACCATTCCCTCAAGATGCTGAGAATATACAATTGTCACTGCCTTTGCATCAAGGTAAATTCCAAGGGCAAATTATAAGCTGGACGGCAGAAAAAGCTCCTCCTTTTAAGCCTCAAGGGGCAGTTGAAAAACAAAGGGTGACCTTTGAGTCCATGCATGACTCCCTTGCTGGTGCACTAGCAAATTTACGCGCTCAACAAACAGCATTACTTGAAGGGCTTAAAGATAGCAATGCATCTACTAATAAAGCAAATGCCAAAAAGCTTAGTCCAGATTTAGCCCTCATAGGCACGCGCATTGCCGCTACAGAGCGAGAACTAGCCCTTGCCAAAAAAAGAGCGGAACAATTTGGCACTAACTTAACTGGTAGCCAATTATATGTGGTTAATATTGATACAAATTTACCAGAGAATGCTGAAATTTTAGTTTCATACGCCTATACCCTATCCAATACTTTTTGGAGTCCTGTATATTTTATTAATGCCAGCACAAAGGATAATACTGTTAGTGTAGAGTTACTTGCAAAAATTACACAAAATAGTGATCTTGACTGGCATAATGTTGATCTTGAGTTAACAACTGCCCAAGGCAATGAGCGCGCTCCCTTGCCTCTTAGTCCATGGGTGGTACGTAAATCCAATGCCAATGTAGTCTACGCCAAACACATGCCAGAACTTATGATGGCTCGTGGGGTTGCCAATGATGCTGCGCCCACATTTGACCCTAGTGCTACACTTGCTCGCTGGAATATGTCCAAGGTACACAAAATTCCCGAAGGTATAACCACCCTCAAACTTGGCTTAGATAATTGGAATGCCCCACTAATGCGTATTGCTAGACCGTTTGTTAGTGGCAATAAAGTATGGCTAAGCGCTAAACATAAACTTGACGGAAAGTTTTACCCCATGGGTGAGGCGACATTCTTATTAGATGGCACTATGACTGGTGAAGGTTCTTTTGCTCCCAAGGGTGATGAAGCTGTTGTATTTTTTGGGATAGACCCATTGGTTACAGTGCAAACCAAGGAAGAAACACGTAAAAGCGCTGAGCAAGGCATCATTGGCAAGGAACAAACTTGGCAGTGGTCTTGGATCTACAGCATTGAAAATAAGCGTAAAAATGCTGTAGAGGTAATATTAGAAGAGCCACAAACTCAAGTAGAAGATGCTGCCATGAGCATTACCTATATCGATGAACCAAAGCCTGAAACAGGCCCAGAACAAACTTTTGTTTGGAAAATGGAAGTGGAAGCAGATAGTCTTAGAACTATTAAACGTACCATTACCATCAAAGCCCCAAGCGATATGCAACTTGACCTTGGGCGATAATAATTGATACGAAAGATGTCCCTAGCCCACTTACAAACAAGGGCTAGGGACATTTTTTATATAGCATAAGAAAATTTAGAAAATATTATTATGCGTTGGTTTGCATGAACTTTGTAAACGCCTCACTAAAACATAGGGCTAGTTGTTCATCATCAGTTGGTTTTCTACCACTCACTCCAACACCTCCCACAACCTTACCCTCATAAATCAAAGCTACTCCACCAACTAAGCTCGTGGTAGCAGCACCACAAAAGTCAGCCAAGCTAAGCTTTTCTTCCATGAGCCTTGCATGTATTTGCTTTGTACTCACACCCATTAAGGCCGAAGTCTTAGCTTTTTCAGCAGCAATGGGAATTGCCAACTTCACACAGCCCTGCATACGCACAAAGTAAGCTGGCAAACCGTTTCGATCATATACTGATATAGTCACAGGTGCTAAACCATCATTACGGGCTTTTTCTAATACATATTGCACTGTTTCTTGCAGACATATATCACAAAGGTCCATAGTCCCTCCTAACAAGCTACAATAGTATCAATGAAAGTTGCGGTACATAGGTAATAAACAATAAAACCACAATCATAGCAATCAAGAATGGCAGTGCAGCCCTTGATATTTCCCCAATTTGCGCTTTAGCAATGCCACTGGCCACAAAGAGATTTACCCCAACCGGTGGAGTAATAAAGCCAATGGCCAAGTTTACAACCATAATAACACCAAAATGAATGGGGTTTAGCCCAATATTAGTAGCTAAGGGTAATAGTATGGGGGTTAAAATTACTATGGCAGCCAATGCTTCCATAAAAGTACCAATCCATAACAATAAAATATTTATAAGCAACAAAATAAGAATTGGATTATTGGTAAGGTCTAAAATCAGCTTGGCAATTTGACTTGGTATTTGCTCTAAGGTCATAATATTACCAAAGATAGTTGCCATGGCCATAAGCATAATAATTACTGCTGACATCTTGGTACTTTCTAAGGTAGTAGACCACAAAGTCTTCAAATTAATTTCTTTATAAATAAACATTCCCACAATCAAGCCATAAATTGCAGCTATGGCAGCAGCTTCTGTGGGTGTCATGATACCACCATATATGCCACCAAGCACAATTATGGGCACTAATATTGCCCACTTGGCATTCCAAAAAGCCTTAGAAACTGAGGATATAGATCTTTGTTTTTCCTCACCTTTCCAGCCGTTCTTCTTAGATATAATGTATGTTATAACCATAAGTACCAAACCAGTAAGCACACCTGGAATAATACCAGCAATAAATAAATTGCCTACAGAAGCTTGAGCTGTAACCCCATATACCACAAAAGGATTGGAAGGTGGTATCATTACACCAATTGCTCCTGCTGCCGCCACAACCGCTGCAGCAAACATTTTATCATAGCCACGCTCTACCATGGCGGGTACAGTAATAGCACCAATAGCTGCCACAGTTGCTGGTCCAGAACCACTAATGGCTGCAAAAAACATACATGTGGCAATACTTGCAATGGCAAGCCCCCCCGTTAATCCGCCAAGTAACTCATCTGCAAGAGCAAGCAATCTATATGATAGCCCCCCAGCCCCCATGAAGATACCGGCTGCAATAAAAAATGGAATGGCCATAATGGGAAAGTTATCAATGGCTGTAAAGGCAACACCAGCTAAGTAATCTACCGGTAGTGTACCTGCACCATAAATGGTCATTAATGATGCCACACCAAGACTAAAGGCAATGGGTACACCAACAAATAAAAGTATTATAAAATAACTGAATAATAATACAATGGCATTCCATTCATCAGAAATAATAATGGGTAAAAATAGAGCAAAAGCAACAGCAACACCTATGAGAGCCTGTACAATACCAATTTTCTTAGTTTGTGTATAAAGGTCTTCCAAAAGCCTAATACTCATAAGTCCAAAGCCAATGGGTAATACGGCATATGGTAAATAATATGGTATGCGCAATGCAGCAGTAAATTGTGGAAACTCCATTTGCATTTGCATATTTAAAAGGCCGTTGTAGGTTACAAGAGCGGTAAGCACAAGCATGCATACATCCACAACCACCCAGCTTATATTTTGACAAGTTTCAGGCAATTTATTGTACAACACATCAACCCGAACATTACTTCTCATTTTAATGGCAATGGGTATGGCAAGATATGTTGTCCAGATAAATATAAACCGTGCAGACTCTTCTGCCCAAACAGCCAAGCCGGAAAGTTTACTGACGTTATTACTTAAATTGGCAAAGGTTTCTTTTGTACCATCAAAGCCTAGACCAATGAAAAAGTTAACCACATCACCATCACCAAGAAATGACATGGTTGTTGACAGAATATATCTAAAGCAAGTCTGGTAGGTAATGATTAAAATCATTGCTAACATTCCAACAACTAAAAAAGGCTTTTCTATATTATCCACAAGCTGTAGGAATTTATTGCGCTCTGTAGTCACTATTCCACCTCTCTTTTAGATATTAAGGGCTGAATAACAAAGACGCTGTACACTAATAATAATGTACAGCGCCTTACAAACTATTTTTGTGTATCTTGAACTAATTTTACAAGCTCTTGTGGAATTTGCTCTTTGAATTGATCCCAAATAGGAGCAGTAAGCTTAACAAATTCTGCTTTTTGCTCTGGGCTTAGGTCGGTAATAACGATACCGGACTTAATAAAGCCTTCACGGGCTTTTTTCTCGTCAGCTGGGTAAAGCACCTTACGTTGATAATCAATGGCTTCTTGAGCAGCGGCCATGATAAGCTCTTGAGTTACAGGCTCAAGCTTATCCCACCATTTTTTATTGGCCATCATTAATTGCATGGAATAGTTATGTGCACTATCCATGCAGAATTTTAGCACTTCATTATGCTTTGCACCAAAAAGGTGAGGGAAGGTATTACCTTCACCATCCACTGTGTGCTGTTGTAATGCAGTGTAAACTTCACCCCAGGCTACTGGAGTTGGGTTCATTTTTAATGCTTTAGCAACTTCTACTTCTACTTGAGAATCAGTTGTACGCACTTTAATACCAGCTAAATCGCTAGCATTTTTTGCTTCTTTTACTGTGCAGAAGTTTCTATAACCGTACTCTGCCCATACAATAGGTTCAAGGCCAATGGAGCGACTTAACTTGTCAAAGTATTCATGCAATGGGCCAGCATCAATAGCTTTATAAAAAGCTTCTTGATGCTCAGGTGAAGTTATGTAAGGTAAATCGAAAACTTGGAAAATTGGAGAGAAGTTTGCCATGTTAGGAGTAGAAGCAACAGCCATTTCAATGGAACCACGCTGAGCATTTTCCATAACAACACGATCACTTCCTAAAATAGCATTAGGGAAAACTTGAACCTTAATTTTTCCGCCACTCTTTTCCTCAACAAGTTCAGCAAATTTATCAAAGGCTAAGGTAATATGGTTGCCTGGAGGGGTTGTATGGGCAACTCTAAATTTAAGTTTAGGTCCGGTATATTCCGCATGGGCTTGAACAGCCGTACCTAGCAACATAGCTGCAGCAACAACAAATAATGCAAATTTTTTCATGATGCAATCTCCACAACATGGATTAAAATGTTAAAAAAACAAACTCAAACACAAAGGACAAACCATATAAAAATCACCCCATAGCCTTTGTATTTCAATGCCTTAAAAGACACTACCTCGACTTCGTGAAAATATAAACTAAGTACTTCATTGGGGCAAGTAGTTTTTGTATAATTAAAGACATTTTAAAGGTAAAATTCGCAACATAACATTGCAATATACATTCTACATGTTTAACTTTTATCATTTTTTCAAAATTTTAATTGAAAATAATTATCAAATTTTCTTAAAATATCATTATCAAGCCATCAGATAAAACATTTACATTTTGCTTCACACAAGCTACAATTTGCTATGTAGATATAGGCGCGATAAGCAAAATGTAGTAATATTTTTTGATAAATTTAAGATTATGCACTTTTGTTATGCTATTCCTATAGATAAAACACAGAAGTTACAATTTAAACTACTACTTAAGGCAAATATGGATATTTTGGCACATAGAGGTTTTTGGACCAAACAAGAAGAACATAACACCCCTTTTGCTTTATCAAAAGCCTTTGACTACGGATTTGGGGTAGAAACTGACCTTAGAGATTGTGACAGTAAGATTGTCATAGCCCACGATATGCCAAGGGGTCATGAAATAGCTTTTGAAAATTTACTAGATTTAATGGCAGGCAGAAATCTTTGCCTTGCCTTAAACATTAAATCAGATGGTCTGGCTAGTGAAATAAATAACTTATTGAAAAAATATTCGCACACAAATTACTTTACTTTCGATATGTCCATCCCAGACATGGTGCAACAACATAAGTTAAACTTAAAAGTTTTTACTGGCATAAGTGACATTATACCATCTCCAATTCTTTTTGAACAAGCTGCTGGTATATGGCTAGATTGTTTTAACTCCGATTGGTTTTATGCCGAAGATATAAACAAACTTTTAGACGCAGGCAAAAAAGTGGCCATTGTTTCACCTGAGCTCCATAAAAGAGAATATAAAAATATCTGGCCAAGATACAAGAATATTAATCATAAACACCTTATGATTTGTACCGATTACCCCACCGAAGCGGAGTCTTTTTTTAATGAAAAAAATTAAAGCTGTTATCTTTGATATGGATGGCGTACTAATTGAAGCTAAGGATTGGCACTATGAGGCTCTAAATCAAGCTCTTGAACTTTTTGGCTATACAATTTCACGCTATGATCATCTTGTAACTTTTGATGGCCTACCCACTAAGAAAAAACTTGAAATGCTATCACTAGAAAATGGCCTTCCTAATGGCCTACACAGCTTTATTAATGATATAAAGCAACAATATACCTTAGAACATGTATATATAAAATGTAAGCCACTTTTCCACCACCAGTATGCTTTGTCACGCCTAAAAGCAGAAGGCTATAAACTAGCACTTGCGTCTAACTCAGTGCGTGCAAGTATTGACATGATGATGGAAAAAGCGGATCTGCAAAAATATTTAGATTTTTCTTTATCTAATCAAGATGTTATAAAAGCGAAACCAGATCCTCAAATTTATAATACAGCCATGCAACGCCTTAATTTGCCGCCTGATGCATGTCTTATTATTGAGGACAACCCCAATGGTATTCGTGCGGCCGAAGCCAGTGGGGCACATGTATTACAGGTTAAAGAAATTTATGATGTAACCTACACTAACATTATGAACAAAATAAAAGAAATCGAAGCATATAACTAGTTTTTCAAAAAAGGTATCTGCATGAATATTGTAATTTTAATGGCTGGTTCCAATGGTGACTTTCAAGAAAAAGGCCATCAATACCCTAAATATTTGCTAGAGATACAAGGCAAACCCATTATTCAGCGTATAGTTGAGCCATTATCAAGCTTGAGCGATAACATAACCTGCATCATCAGAAAACAAGATCAAACAAATTTTTACTTGGCCAATATGTTAAAATTACTTTGCCCAAGCTGTGCAGTAATAGAAGTTGACGGAGAAACCAAGGGGGCAGTTTGCACAGCCCTTTTTGCCATAGAAAAAATAAATAATGATGATGAATTACTTATATTAAATGGTGACCAACTCATAAAGGCAGACATAGCAAAAGCCGTTAATCAGTTTCGAGATAAAAAACAAGACGCAGGTATCATTACCTTTAGGGCAATACATCCCAAATATAGCTCCATACTTTTAAATGAACAAAATGAGATAATTGAAGTAAGCGAAAAAAGGCCTATTTCAGATATTGCTTCTACTGGATGTACCTATTATAAAAAAGGTAGTGACTTTATTGATGCTTGTTTTTCATTAATTAAAAAAAATGTAACCACCAATGGTCTATTTTACATAAGCTCCACATTCAATGAGATGATTTTAGAGCAAAAACACATTGGTATGTTTGAAATACCCAAGGACGATTATGTCTCATTTTCAACTTATCAAATGTACGAAAACTATATAGCTCAAAGGAATTCCTAACTATGTTAAATATTGTTATTCCCATGGCTGGAGCTGGCTCTCGCTTTGCAAAAGAAGGCTATACCAAACCAAAGCCATTTATAGATGTTTTGGGTAAACCCATGATTTGTCATGTGTTAGATAACCTTAATGTGGCAAATGCCAAATATATTTTGCTAGCACGCACAGAGCACTATCATCAAGAGACAAAGACAATTGATTGGATAAAATCCAATTATAATGTGGAATTTGTATTGGTTGATAAACTTACAGAAGGTGCAGCCTGCACTGTGCTTTACGCACATCGACTTATAAATAATGATACTCCTCTACTCATAGCAAACTCCGATCAAATTGTGGATATGAATATTATGGATTACGTTGATGATAGTAAAAAACGTAAATTAGACGGATCTGTGCTCTGCTTTGAAGATGACGACCCAAAATGGAGTTTTGCCAAGCTTGATGAGCAAGGTTACATTACCCTTATTCGCGAAAAGGAAGTCATTTCAAATCACGCCACCGTTGGTATCTACTATTTTGAAAAAGGCTCTACTTTTGTTGAAAATGCTTTAGATATGCTTGTAAGAAATGATCGCGTAAATAGCGAGTTTTATGTTGCCCCTGTCTATAATTATGCCATTGAAAAGGCTAAAAAAATTGGTATTTACTCCATTGATAAAGAAGCAATGCATGGCACAGGAACGCCGGCAGACTTAGATGCATATATAGCTAGCCGATAAGCAAGTATACCTAACTACATAAATATAAAATCAAGAACAGGTTTTAATGAAAACAGCAAAACTTAATGATATGATAAAGGGTTGGTTTGTAGGAAATTTCGAGCCAAGCCTCTATAAAACTAATGATGTTGAAGTAGCTGTAAAGACATATAATAGTGGCGACAAAGAAGGCAAGCACTATCACAAAATCGCCACCGAAATTACCGTTATTACACATGGTAGGGTGCGTATGAATGGCGTTGAATATTGTGCGGGAGATATAATTGTCATGGAACCGCATGAGGCAACCGACTTTGAATGCCTTGAAGATGGAACACAAAACGTTGTGGTCAAGCTACCCGGTGCTAACAACGATAA
>CAYJDF010000041.1:0-1386 GCA_964368845.1 uncultured Desulfovibrionaceae bacterium | reverse complement strand
CTTTCTACCCAAAAAGGCATTGAGGCGGCCACAAATTCCTATGTTTTAAAGCTTCGCACAGACTTAGAATTAAAGAGTAACAATTTTTTATCATTTACTAATGAATTTCCTAAGCGCAACTCAAAATATTCTTTTTTTGAGAATAGAGTTTTATGCTCTTGTCTTTACTCAGTTAGATATTCTCAACAAACCTATCTCCCCCTTTGCTTTCACCCCAGTGATTTTTGGTTTTTTGGACTGAAAAAAGATATAGAAGACTATTTTTTACAAACAAGACTGCTTAATCTTGAGGAATTATCTCATTGGCAAGTGAAATATCCCAATAAAATTCCAAACCCAGATTCATTGGTGCGCTATGCCCCAGAACAATACTTTTGCTATTCTTGGGCCAAAAGACATATTGATGACTTAGAGTTTTATGACTGGACTGATTGGAATGACCAAAATATTGAAATTTCAAATCACGTGCTTTTGAATAACTTTATTTTTTTAGACCCTGAGCAATCAGGCATTCACTCTGAAAAGCACAATCTATCTTTCCTAAAGAAATACGGCATGATCAGCTTGATTACATTCACAGAGTTCAAAAAGCTCTATACTCTTTATTGTGATACAACCACACAGACTGCAAATATAGCAAAAATCAAACGTCTAAGAGCACAAAACTATGCCAGACTTTTCTTTTTTTTGCGGCCTATAAAGCAGATTTTCTTTTGGTTAATTAAGCCCTTAGAATTGTATAAAAGCTGGAAAGCTTATCAAAAGCTAGTAAAAAATATTTTTTAATCCTAGCAAATTTAATACTAATTTGTGTTCATATTAGAAAGTCAATTCTCAAAATATGCCCATCATTCACGATATTCGTATTCACAGCTACATTAAACAAAAACGTAAAACTCTCTGCTTAAGTATTAACCCAAACGGAGAAATAAGCCTTAAAGTTCCTCAAGATATTTGCGAAAGCCAAGTGTATGATTTTGTATTACGCAAAAAAAAATGGTTGCAAAAAAAGCTAGCCCACTTTGCAACACTTGAGAGCAAAAACCAAGGTCCTTTAGCTACAGGTCAAAGTATTTTCTACCTAGGTACACCATACACACTCATAATATTTTATGACCCAAAGCTTAATGAAGTACATTTAGATAATGATAATATTATTTTGCACACAACACGTCCAGATGACGTGCGACATAATACACGCGTACTTCAACGCTGGTTACTAGGCCAAGCAGAGCGCGTCTTTCATGAGCGCCTAAGCCTTGCTTTGAATAACTTCCCACATATACCGCGACCTTTACTAAAAATACGTAAATATAAGGGTCGCTGGGGCAGTTATGCATCAAACCATGTTATGAGCCTAAATTCATTGCTCATTCACACATCCAT
>CAYJDF010000040.1:0-18462 GCA_964368845.1 uncultured Desulfovibrionaceae bacterium | reverse complement strand
GTACCGTATCATATTTCCAATACAAGGTTAAGCCATTAACTTTATGGCAATGGGCCGTGGTTGTACTTGTTCCTCTTATAGCCTTTGGAATTTGGTGGTTACTCTTACCTCTTACAAATAGATTACTTGCAGAGGCTTTGGGCTTAATTCCTCTGCTTGCCTTACTTTGGGTATGGCGGCCCCCACCACCTTGGGAACCAGAAGCTGAGGCTAAGTCATCATGAAATCATATAGCAAGATGATACTTTTTACATGCATGCTTCTTTTATTGAGTTTGTTGCTTGCTTGTCAAAGTCAAGAATCAAAACCTAGTGCTCCGCAATTTTTATGGGAGTCTTTCCAAAGATTTTGGGGCAAGTACGAAACGAGCTATGTAACTTTGAAAGATGCTCGCAAAACACAACAAGGCTACTTAGTTGATTATGGATTTGGTGTGTTACTTAGCATATATATGCAAGATAAAGTAATAACTGGTGTGGAAGTTACCTTTCCAGAAACCAAACAAAGCAATGAAGGAGCTCGGCAGTTTTTGCGCCTCATAGAGCAGTTTATGCAAATGGGAACTTTTAGATGGAGTAGTGAAGAAACTGCCATTATGCGTAACTTTTTTGGCCCTATGAGCAAGGTAAAAAAAGAATTAAAATTTAAAACCTCTCATTTTACGCGGTATTTTGATGGGCTTACCTGGTATTTTAGGTTAGATTTTATACCTAATACATTGGAAATGTGGGCCAACTTGCCCCTACCTATTAAAAAGCCTATTCTTGAGGTTGAGTCCGATACACGTGAATTTCAATCACAACCACCGGGGCATTAGCCACTATTTAGGCGATGCTGAAAAAGACGTTTCTATGTCTTTCTGAGAAATGCACGCTCACTTCAAACACCGCTTTGCAGTCGCAGGAAGTGAATTTCTGCTTCTTTTTTGTAGCGAAAAACTTGAGTACTCTTAAATTTTGTTAGCCGTCGCTTGAAAAACATTTTTTTGAGTCATAAAATCGCCAAAAAAGTATGCTACGCCACCTTTTTTCTGGCAATTTTATTAGAATATTTTAATAGTGTTATCTGTTTTTCAGCGTCGACTATCTAGGTACTTGAGTGACAGTCAATTTATTTAGTGGGTTCATAGGTGCCTAAATCCTCTTGCACTATAACTTGTGTATTAATTGAACGTCCAATCCAAGGCAAAGCTGCATTGATTAACTCTGGTAATACACCGTCAATATTAGATAAGCGACCTATATTGCGAGCCTGCACTCGCCAAAGCAGTCGAGCAGGTTTAGCTGGTAAATATGCCAAGGCTTGCTCATAGTTAAGTGGCTTTTGCAAAAATGGGGCAAGGACTTCACCTTGAGATACGTCATTGTTCCACGCTTCGACAACTAATGTGCGTAAAAATTTCTCTTCCTTAATAAAACGATCTCTTTGCCATGGACCACGCGAACCAAAACCAAAGTCCCATAAAGGATTTTCTTTAATTGTTACGAATGGACCTACACTTTGCCAATAAACACGCACATGTACATCAGCAGTGCCTTGTTCTTGCATGACATATCCATGCTCGGTTAAAGCTGCTTTAAGGGGTATTGTTATAATGTCTGGTAAGGGTTGAACTTCTTCACTGTGGGGTAGTGGACCAATACTAACACTTTGACCATTAGGTGTGTACCCTTCTTCTGTCATGGCACTAATGATTTGCGAATTAGTTTGTCTGGAGCAGCCAAAGCATAATACTAATAAGCTAAGCAATATTACATTTATAATTAACTGATTGTATTGTTTCATAGTTTATTTTAATGGTAGCCACATGCCCTTAGCATTAAATAGAGCTACAACATCTACTTGACTGGCATATTGAGCTTCTGGAATAAGTAATTGGGCTGGTTTGCTTAAGTTGTCTAATATAAAAACTTTTTTATTGTATCGGGCGGCTAAAACCACATGCATACCGGAGTTAACATTGTCGCGCAAGAAAACAACCCATAAGTCATCACTGGGCCAAGAAAAGTATTGTAAAGCAAAGTACTTACTTAGGGCATAGTCCTCACAATCTCCGCCACGCTTTTGCAAAAACTCTTTGGGCGTGGCCCAATATTCTTTAGCTTTGTAGGTATAGGCATCATCACGCGAAGGAATACGATTAAAAAAACCATTAATATTACGTAATTTTTTTGTGCCATCCATCTTAGGTATTAGCTTTGATAAATTGGCCCATTGCTCTCTATGTTGGCTGGGCAGGGGAATATTTTTTACTTCAAAAACATTTTTTTCGTGTTTTTTTTCTACATCAAACCATTGCTGTCTAATCTTTGTAAAACTTGGAGGTAATTGGGCATCACCAACCAAAACAAAGTCTGTATGCAAAATATTAATTCTTGGGGCGTCTTTTGATATTTTGATGGTAAATTCTTGACTATTGGCTTGGGCTTGGCCAGTAGTTAGCAACAAGCTCAGTGCTAAAAAAGTAAAAAAAAGCCTAAAACTTATCATATTAAACCTATGGATTATGAGCCCTTTTTTTATCGTCAAAAAGTAATACCAACACTGTTAACACAATGAGGATAGCACCAAACCAACCAAAGCCAGAAAAACTCTCACCCCAAATAGCCCAAGCCGCAATAGTTGCAACTACTGGCTCAAGTGTGGCAAGTACTGCTGCCTTGGTGGGGTTTAAGCGTTTTATACCCTCACAATAGGTCCAGTAGGCAATATATGTACTAACAAAAGCAATACCAAGTATGGCTAACCAAGCTACAGCACTAAGGTCAAAATTGATATGAGCAAAAGGTAAAATGCACAAAGCTGCCACCAAAGAACTATAGCCATAAAGGGTAAACGCGCTATAATTTGCCAAATATTTTTTTGTTACAACATAATGCGTGGCATACAAAAAACCAGACAGTAAACCAAAGAAAATACCCATAATAGGTAGGCCCTGTGTTAGGTTTTCAACCAAGCTATAATCTGTAAGAGCAGGGCCAGCCTCGTTTATATTGCTCACATCAATGCCAGATACACTAATTAATATAACTCCGATTAAGGCCATGGCAATGGCAACTAAGGTTATGGTGGTAAAGCGCAAACCAAAAAAAATACGAGAAAACACAGCTACCCAAGCTGGAGCAGTGTATAAAAGAACAGCCGCTAGTGGTGCTCCACCATCACGTACAGCATATTGATAAGACACAAAGAAGCTGGCTATAGAAAACACTCCAAAGAGACAAAAAACCATAAAGTCACTACGGTTATGGATGCGTAAATCCTTCTTATATGCTGCATGTAAGAGCATCAAAAGTCCACCCAGTAAGGCCCGCCAAAATGCTACGTCCATAGGGCTTGGACCTTCGCTCATGGCAATACGCCCCAAGATGCCTAAAAACCCCCAACAGGTGGCTGCTATGAAAATAAAAATATAGCCAGCATAAATTTGCATATAACAACCTAAATTAAGATGGTTTATGGCTTAGTAAAATTTGTTCTAAGGTCGCTAAAAAAGCATCTAAGTGAGCTTGCTCTACTGTAAGAGCGGGTAGAAGACGCAAAACTGTATCTTGGGTTAAGTTACAAATAAAGCCTTGCTCAAGAAGTTTATCCCAAACTTCCTTACCAGGAAAGGTCAACTCAATACCAAGCATAAGCCCAGCTCCGCGTATATCCTTAATTGTTCCTGGAAGTTTTTGAGCAAGTGCCAGAGTTTTTAGCTTAAAATCCTCGCCAAGTTGATAGGCACGCTCAGCAAGGTTATCACGCAAGAATATTTCAATGCATTTATTGGCTACGGCAGCAACTAGAGCGTTACCACCAAAAGTGGTGGCATGACTGCCAGCTTCAAAGCCAGCGGCTACTGTATCGGTTGCTAATATGCCACCCATGGGTAGGCCATTGGCAAGGGCTTTAGCCATACTAATAATATCTGGTTTTACGTCAAAGTGTTGGAAGGCCCAAAACTTTCCACTACGGCAAAGGCCAGTTTGAATTTCGTCTACCAAGAAGAGAATATCTTTTTCGCGGCAAAGGGCTTCAATGCTTTTAATATACTCTTCAGTCATAGGGCGAATGCCACCTTCGCCTTGAATAACTTCAATTAAAATCCCTGCACATTGAGGGGTAATGGCTGCGCGTAATGCATCCATATCACCCCAAGGAACTTGTTTAAATCCTTCAGGCATAGGCATAAATCCATCTTGGAAACGCTCTTGACCAGTGGCGGCCACAGTGGCTAGGGTACGCCCGTGGAAGCAACCGCTAAGAGTAATTATTTCAAAGGCATCACGTTTTTTAACTCGTTGCATATATCTTCTGGCAAGCTTGATTAAAGCTTCGTTGGCTTCAGCACCTGAGTTACAAAAAAAGGCTTTGTGCATATGACAGGTAGAAAGAAGTTTTTCGGCCAGTTCTAATTGCTCTTCTTGGTAGAATAAGTTACTTACATGCCATAATTTATGGGCTTGTTCACTTAGGCACTGAGCAAGTTCTTTGTTGCAATGTCCAAGGCTTGTCACGGCAATACCAGCCAGCAAGTCAATATATTCTTTATTATCAACATCCCAAAGTAATGACCCCTCACCTTTTATGGTTGAGATGGGGTAGCGTCCATAGGTGCGAAAAAGTAGATCTTCTTCCCTTGCTTTAAGGGCATTAAATTTTGCTGACGTTTGTGACATAATATTCTCCAATGTAGTATATTGATTTTTAATTTTTTCCAGTATGTCCAAAACCACCGGAGCCACGTTTAGTACCTTGAAGTTCGGTGCAAATTTGTACTGCTGGGCGTAGTGTTGGATGAAAGACCAATTGTGCTACGCGTTCACCCTTGCTGATTTGCTGTGCTTTGTGGGATGTATTTAGTAAAAAAACCATTATTTCCCCACGGTAATCATTATCTATTACTCCAACCCCTTGGGCTACGGTAAGTCCTTTCTTAGCCCCAAGGCCACTGCGCGAATATACAAAACCAGCCACATTATCTACGAGAGGCTCTATGGCAATACCAGTTGGAATAAGAGCACGCTCACCTGCCTCAATGGTAAGATCAGCAGTAAGTATGCAAGCTCGCAAATCCATACCAGCAGCGCGGTCCGAAGCATAGCTTGGGCCATCTTTGTATAGTATCGCTGCTTCGGGATGTGTATAGCATATACGCACAGAAAAATCGTAAATTTGTTGCATTGCTCTTTGTATGCCAAATTGCATGAAAGCGCAAATTTGTTTTTTGTATAATTTCAAAATGTTATAAAGTTATTTTTAAATTATACTTTGTGCAGTTACAAGCTTGACATACAGTCCTTTGCCCTCTATATGGCCTTATACAACATGGAGTTAAAATTTATAGGGGTATAAATATGTTACGTGGATTTTTATATGCCATTATAGCTGCTTGCACTTTCGGGCTTATACCCCTTTTTAGTGTTCCCATAATGCAAAGTGGCCTTAATGTGTCATCAATACTTTTTTATCGCTTTGGTTTTTCAGCCCTTATTATTATGTGTATGGCTATGGCAAAGGGGTATTCTTTACGTATCTGCTTAAAGGATTTTGCAGGTTTTTTATTTATCGGCTTTTGTTATGGTTTAAGTGCCATTACATTTTTTTGGGCCTTTAACTATATGGACACTGGTATTGTGGCCACAGTGCAATATTGCTATCCACTATTTGTGGTGTTAGTAATGGTATTTTTCTTTGGTGAGCGTTTTCGCACATCTACCTTAATTGCTTCACTTTTAATTTTTCTTGGAGTGGCAGTATTTTCATTGCAAGATACAACTAAGGTGGAAGTAAACTTTATTGGTATGGCATTGACCATTTTCTCTGCAGTGCAAATGGCCTTATATGTTGTTGGTATTCAAGTATATAAGTTTAAGGTAAAAAATTCCATGCTTATTAGCTTGTATATTATGGTAAGTGGGACAATTTTTGCTGGTCTTGCAGGCATATATGAAGGTGGGCTTGCCTTACCAAGCTCCTATTTGCAGTGGAAGAATTTGCTACTATTAACTTGCATTACCGGAGTTATTTCCACATCGGCTTTGGTACGAGCTGTGCAATATATTGGTCCATCATTAGCCTCTATCTTAGGTGGTTTAGAACCAGTTACAGCTATGTTGGTGGGTATTTGGGTTTTTGGTGAGGTTTGCACATTATGGAATGTGTTTGGTGCCTTATGTATTGTGGGTGGTGTTACCTTGGTGGCCATTTGTGCGCATTTTCGTGGTAGTGCGAATTAATAAAGTCTCAAAAATACATCCCAAGACTCCTGCACAATTCATGGTGTGGAATCTTTCGGAGCGTTGACAATAGTTAATGCGACCAAAAATCAAGAATAGGACGAGCTTTGCTTGTCCGCTAAATAATTGATTTAGGTCTTTTGTCCTGCGCGAGTAAGTTTTTCAGTAAACGTAAACTTACTGCAAAAGCGCAAAAATAGAACTAAAAAATAATTGTGCAGGACTCTTACTTCAAAAGAGGGTTTGTCATAAGTTTAAAAATACAAAACCACCGATCATTCGGTGGTTTTGCTCTTTAATAATATTGTTTGATTAACTGTGATTTTCTATAAGGTCACGCATCTTATTGCTTAGGCTTTGTAGATCAGGTTTGGCAAATTGAGCGTCTGCTCCCACAGTGTTGCATTTTTTGATTAAGCTATCATTAATAAGTGATGAGAACATAGCAACAGGCAAATCTTTTAACACTGGGTGATCTTTAATTTGTTTGCAAAGTGTAAGGCCATCAAGGGCCGGCATTTCAATATCAGAAATGATACCTTCAATATAATTGGTAATGGGTTTGTTGTGTACAGCAGCTTCGTCAGCAAGTCTTGTAAGCATATTCCAAGCGTCTTGGCCATCTACAGCTTGTTGGACAATAAATCGACCTTCTTTTTGGAGTAAATCAAGCACAAGGCGACGAATACTTGTGGAGTCATCAACGTGCATAATACGATATTGACGCTCATCAGGTGATACGTTTGATTCAGCATCCATATGCATAGCCATGTCTGGGTGCATTTCTGCTACAATAGCTTCAAGGTCTAATAAGAAAATTACCCTATCATCCATGCGTATAACACCAGTAACGGCACTACGGCTCATTTTTTGTAATAATGCCCCTGGAGCTTCAACATCAGTCCAACTAAGGCGATAAATACGATTTACCCCAGATACTTGAAAGGCGGTTATTACAGTATTAAATTCTGTAACAATAATCTTAGAATCATCGCCTTGTATGGAGGGGCTATTTAAATATTTGGCCACATCAATAAGTGGTACAATGCGTCCATTACGGTGAGCAAATGCCCCAAGTACAGCGGGATGGCGCATTTCGGGCATGGTGGTAATTTTTTGAGGCCGGATAATTTCTACCACTTTGGCAACGTTGATGCCATAATGACCTCTGTACCCTTCCTCTTCAACGTAGAACTCCATAATTTCGAGCTCATTGGTACCAGATTCTAAAAGAATATTAGTTTGCGCCATAAACTTCCCCCATGTTGCTGCAAGTTATTATTATAATACTATATTCACTTGCAGCGCATGACCCTAAATTAAAAAATGACTATTTGCGTTATTACTATACGGTTAAAATGCAAACATCTTTAGGGTATTATGAATTCACTTAGGAATTTTTTGCATGTTACAAAGATTACCCATTGTACACAAGCTAATTATTGCTCATTTATTCACAAAATAATGGGAATTGGCGTGCAAATTTTTCCACTTCTTTACTTAGCTTTTGAAGCTCAGTAGTGTTTTCCACCTGACTTAGGGCTTGCACAATCCATTGGGCTACTTGCTGCATGTGCTCTTCCTTCATTCCACGTGTGCTAAGAGCAGCGGTGCCCAGACGCACACCACTGGTAACAAAGGGGGAGCGTGTTTCAAATGGAACAGTATTTTTATTAACGGTAATTCCAGCTAAATCAAGGGCATATTCAGCATCCTTGCCAGTAATATTTTTCTTAGTCAAATCCATAAGTAGTAGGTGGTTATCTGTTCCGCCAGATACAAGTTCATAGCCTGCATCCATAAGGCATGCAGCAAGAGCTTTGGCATTTTTGAGTACTTGCTCTTGATAGGCCTTGAAGCTGGGGCGTAGAACCTCACCAAAAGATACAGCCTTGGCTGCAATAACATGCATGAGCGGTCCACCTTGAATACCTGGGAATATTTGGCTATTTAATGTTTTACTCATATCTTCTGTGGCTAAAATCATGCCTCCTCGTGGACCACGAAGAGTTTTGTGCGTGGTGGTGGTAACTATATGAGCATGGGGTATGGGGGAGTCATGCACTTTGGCTGCCACAAGACCTGCAATGTGTGCCATATCAACAATAAGTTTTGCACCAACTTCATCGGCAATGGCCCTAAAGCGTGCAAAGTCTATACTACGGGCATATGCTGAACCCCCAGCAATGATGATGGCAGGTTTATGTTCTTTGGCTTGTTTTTCCACGTGGGCATAATCAATATAGCCTGTTTCACGCTCAACACCGTATGAAACTATATTAAATAAACGGCCAGAAAAGTTAGCCATACTACCATGGGTTAAATGCCCACCATGAGATAAGTCCATGCCAAGAATAGTAGCCCCTGGCTTAACATATGCAAAATATGCAGCCATATTTGCTTGTGAGCCAGAATGAGGCTGGACATTAATATATGTACAATCAAAAATACTTTTGGCGCGCTCTATGGCAATATTTTCAGCCATATCTACAAATTCACATCCACCATAATATCTTTTTCCTGGGTAGCCTTCGGCATATTTATGTGTCAGTACAGAGCCTTGAGCTTCGCGCACTGCTGGTGAGACAAAATTTTCTGAGGCAATTAGCTCAAGTTTGCTAAGTTGGCGTTCATGTTCAAGGTTGATGACTTTAGCAATGTCTGGGTCTTGGAGTAAAAGTTCTTGCATGATATTTCTCGTTTTTGTTTTATTTATAATAGTTTTAAGCCATTTTGGATAAGGGTCACAAAGTATAAAAGGCATTAGCGATAAACACTCATGCCTTTAATTTTTTGCTAACCACGCATATTCTTGATTGTTAATAGTATCTAGCGTGGTATAATAATTAACCTTCCCAGCGTTTAAAAATCAAGCTGGCATTGGTGCCTCCAAAGCCAAATGAATTACACATGGCATAGGTGCATTGTACTTTTTCTGAACCATTAGTCATATAATTTAAGTCGCACTCTGGGTCGATATTATCGCGATTAATCGTGCCTGGTATCATACCATGGTGCAAGGCCAAGACTGTAAATACACTCTCAATACCGCCAGCAGCACCTAACAAATGTCCTGTCATGGACTTGGTGGCTGAGATACGAATATTTTTGGCATGTTCGCCAAAAACAAGTTTTATGGCGCGTGTTTCGCATGCGTCGTTGAGGTTGGTAGATGTGGCGTGAGCATTGATATGTTCAATATCAGATGGATTTAGTCCAGCATCTTTAAGTGCATTTTGCATGGCTTTTGCCATACCTTCGCCACTTTCGTGGGGAGCAGTCATATGATAAGCATCGCAAGAAGCACCATAGCCTACAATCTCAGCATAAATTTTTGCTTTGCGTTCAAGGGCTTGGTCTAGAGTTTCTAGCAAAAGCTGACCACTTCCTTCACCCGCCACAAAACCATCTCTGTTTAAGTCAAAGGGGCGAGAAGCTTTTTCTGGTTCATCGTTAAGGGTAGATAGAGCTTTTAGGGCTGTAAAGCCAGAAATACCAAGTGGGGTAATAGTTGCTTCCACACCACCAGTAATCATAGTCTGACCACGTCCAAGTAGCATCTCACTCCAAGCACTGCCTATGGCATGCAGGGCAGATGCACAGGCCGATGTTGCTACAAAGTTATTGCCCTTTGCACCTGTAAATATTGCAATTTGTCCAGGTGCCATATTGGCTATGAGCATGGGTATCATAAAGGGTGAAATTTTATTGGGACCGGCAGACAAAAGCTTACTATGGAACGCTTCAAGAGTATTTAATCCCCCAAGTCCAACCCCAAGCACCACGCCTGTATCATGGGCATTGGCCTCATCAATAGTAAAGTCAGCATGTTCAAGCAACATTTGCGCACCAACCACAGCAAATTGAGTAAAGCGGTCCATGCGTTTTGCTTGCTTAAAGGGGATATGCTCTTCTGGCACAAAGTTTTTTACTTCACCTGCAATGCGCGAAGCATATTCTGAGGCATCAAAAAGTGTAATGGGTGCGATACCAGATTTGCCAGCAAGCAGATTATCCCAAGTGCTTTGCAGGTCATTGCCTATTGATGTGATGGCAGATAAACCCGTAACAACGACACGTTTGCGGCTCATGCCAAGCCTCCTTGATGAGTCAAACTAAACATAACAATCTTGATTAATTGAATGAGTTAAAGTTTTGCTAGCCGGGGTTTAACCCGGCTAGAAATTACATTTTAGTTTCAATATACTTGATAGCATCTTCGACTTTGAGCAAGCCTTGTGCATCGTCGTCTGCGATTTCAATATCAAATTCTTCTTCCATGGCCATGATTAGTTCGGTTAGGTCAAGAGAATCTGCACCAAGGTCTTCCACAAAGGAAGCACCAGGTTTTACTTCTTCAGCGGAAACGCCAAGTTGTTCTACGATGATGTTGGTTACTTTTTGAGCTACGTCAGACATACAAGCCTCCAGATTTTGGTTTATTTTTTTGTATTATCAAACCCTTGTTATACAAAGGCATAATTTAGCAGTACATGCCACCATTAACAGCAATAATTTGTCCAGTAATATAACTAGCCTTAGGCGATGCCAAAAAAGCTACCGCATGAGCTATATCTTCAACACTTCCCATGCGTTTTAATGGGATATTGTCTTCATAGTTTTTGCGCACTTCGTCAGACAGTCCTGCTGTCATATCGGTTTCAATAAAGCCTGGAGCAACAGTATTTACGGTAATATTACGCCCGCCAAGCTCTTTAGCAGCAGACATTGTCATACCATGCATACCGGCCTTGGCAGCGGCATAGTTTACTTGACCTGTATTTCCAAACTGGCCCACCACCGAAGAAATATTTATAATACTACCTGAGCGTTGTTTACTCATAATTTTTGCGGCTTCGCGCAAGCACACAAAAGCTCCGCGCAGATTAACATTAATGACATTGTCAAAATCTGCATCCTTCATGCGCATAATAAAACCGTCCTTGGTTATACCGGCATTATTAACAAGAGCGCAAAGTTCCACTTGGTCTTTAATGTGAGTTGCAAAAAATTTGGCTATGGCATCACTGTCGCCCACATTCAAACAAAATGCTTTGGCCCTTCCGCCATTAGCGCAAATATCTGCAGCCACGGCATTGGCTTCGTCTGGTTTAGACACATAAGTTAAAAAAACTTGTAAACCTTGCATTGCCAAGGCTTTGGCAATGGCTTTACCTATGCCACGTGAGCCACCAGTTACTAGAGCAGTTTTTGTTAATTCTTGCATAAATTTTCCGTCAAACTTGAATAGTTTTTTTTATCGTAAAGTCGTATAAATTTCAATGTGAAAAAATGTGAAAAATATTATTTACATAAATTCAAATAGTCCAGCACCCCAAGTGAACCCAGCCCCAACAGCACTAACTAGTACCATATCCTTGGACTTAATGCGCCCACTATTAACTGCCTCAGCAATAGCAATGGGTACAGAGGCTGAAGATGTGTTGCCATATTTTTGCACATTGGTAAAAACTTTGCTTTCGTCAATATTTAGACGATTGCCCACAGCCTCAATAATACGTAAATTTGCTTGATGCGGGATAAATAAATCTATTTGTTCAATATTTGTATTATTAGCTTCTAGCACTTCATTACAAACAGCAGTCATGTTGCGCACAGCATGTTTAAATACTTCACGTCCTTGCATGTGCAAAAACATTTCTTCGCCTATGGTTTCGTCAAGAGCGTATGATTTATGTGTGCCCCCGCCAATGGTGATTAAGTCATGCAGCTTCCCATCACTATGACAACTAACATTTACTAGGCTTGCCACGGCTTTTTGTGGGGTACTCTTAAACACCATAGCGCCTGCACCATCACCAAATAAAACACAAGAACTTCGGTCTTGCCAATTTAGTTTACGGGTCAAGGCCTCAGCACAAATAAGTAAAATATTTGATTTAGGTGTACTTGCCAAAAAGCCTTGAACCATGGCAAGGCCATATAAAAAACCTGTACATGCCGCATTAAAGTCAAATGCCATAGCATTGGTACAACCAAGCCTATTTGCTATAATACCTGCTGTAGCTGGACAAGTATACTCTGGGGTGGTGGTGGCAACAATGATATGGCTTATATCTTGAGCGGCTAAACCTGCTTTGTCTAAGGCTTCTGTAGCAGCTAAAAATCCCATATCAGAAAGCTGCTCGCCATCAGATAAAATGTGTCGCTGTTTAATGCCTGTGCGTGTGCTAATCCACTCATCGGTGGTATCAACCATGTGGCTAAGCTCATCATTGGTCAAAATGCGTGTAGGTGTGTAGAGGCCAATACCGTGTATGTAGCAGTTATTTTTCATTATTATTTTGCCTATAAGGCTTAGAAGGCCTTACTAAAACAGGTCAACTCTTCGTTAGCCATAACGCTTTCTGCAAGGCGTAGATTGGTTCCCTTGCGCACAAAAACACCACTCATCTTAATAGCGTTACGTATAGCTTTTATATTGGATTTACCATGGCATACAATGGCAAGGTTTTTAAGCCCCAATACCGGAGCTCCACCATATTCGGCATAGTCAATGGTATGGGCAAATTTCTTAAATGCTCCGCTAGCTAACTTCGCGCCAAGGGCTGGTAAAATACCTGAGTATAAATTTTTCTTTAATATGCGTAAAAGCGAATGCGAAAAGCCTTCACTCATTTTCAAAACAATATTACCCACAAAACCGTCGCAAACCACCACATCAACTTCACCTGTGAATAAATCACGACCTTCGCAGTTTCCTGTAAAGTTAATGTTTTTTGCCATCTTTATTAACTCATACGCTTCTTTTACCAGCATATTGCCTTTGCCTTCTTCTTCGCCAATGCTAAGTAGGCTAATACGCGGTGAGGCATATTCTAAAAGATCTCGCGCAAACGCATCACCCATTAGTCCAAATTGAAATAGATGATAGGGTCTACAATCCACAGTGGCTCCACAATCTAAAAGCACTAAAGGGTTTTTTTCTGTGGGTAGCATAGTGGTTAGGGCAGGGCGTTCTACTCCTGCAACGCGGCCAAGGATAAACATGCCACAAGCAACAGTTGCTCCTGAGTGACCAGCACTAACAATGGCATCAGCAGCACCATCGTGCACAAGGCGGCAAGCCACCTGTATGGACGCATTTTTTTTGCGCCGCAAAATATCAGATGGCTTTTCATTCATGTGTACCACATCATCGGCGTGAATAATTTCATATTGCGCGTTTTCTAAATTTAAAACTTCAAGTTCTGCTTCAACTCGTGCAGTATCGCCAACCAGCAATACTTTAAGCTCATGAAGTTTTGCAGCCTCAATGGCAGCGCGCACCACTACAGAAGGGCCAAAATCACCCCCCATAGCGTCTACGGCAATGATGGGATTGTTACTCATTAACCCTGGTCTTGAGCAGTGGCAATCACCTTGCGGCCTTTATAAGATCCGCAACTTCCGCATACACTATGCGGCACAGTAGGCTCACCACAAGCGCAATAAATTACTGCAGGTATTGCAACGCGGTCATGCGAGCGACGCATGCCCTTTCTGGAACGAGATTTTTTGTTTTGTTGAACAGCCATTTTATTCTCCTATGTATTGTGCATAGCTGCACTCAGATTAATAATAAACTATTTCTTATCTGCCTTTATTTTGATTGAACGTAAGACGGCAAGGCGTGAATCGCCACCTTCTTGCTCACAAAGGCAGGTATTTTCATTTAAATTCGTACCACAAATGGTACATAAACCCTTACAATCCGTCGCACAAATAGGACGTAAAGGCAGGGCTAGCATAAATTCTTCCCAACATAAATCAGCCAAATCAAGCACAGGCACAGCATTTTCAATCTTAATATGGCTTAATATTTCACCTTCACTATCAAGATCATCATCTAAATCATCATGATAGCCAAGAGCTGCATCTGGTGAGTTTTCAAAACGCTCAATTGGGGCATCAAGAGTAACTTGCATGGGCTCAGCACAGCGGTTACAGGGCATTTCAATATCACCTTTAATCGTGCCACGTATCATAATTCCCCCGGGCATGGGGATAAGGTTTAGCGCGGCAGATATGGGGTCAACTATGCGGCATTGCATATGAAATTCGTCAAGTGGATTGTCCCAAATCTCAGGATTATCCACTAAAATATGCTGCCCTTGGGGGGGAATATCATTAACTAAAATTTGATGCTTGCCCATGTTGCCCTCGTGAACTGAGCTATTTACATGGGCTTACCCCATTATGTCAAGAAATTATACCCGCTTTTTTATTTATTTATTGCACTATTATTAGCTTACTTGATTAATAGAATATTTATTTATAATACTTGATAGTTATGTGGCTAAGTTCATTAGTGCTTAATGATTACCTTTGTTCAGAAGGACAATTACTATTTGCCCGTGGCAATGTGAAAATGAATGAAAAAATAAAATTAAGTTTTTGCATATTTTTTAAACAAATATCAAAGCTAAAGCCAAGGCTATAAAAATCAAGGCTGCTAATTTGTTAATGAGCAGTTGGTATTTGGGGGAGCTATTAAACCAATGTGCCAATTGCCCACCTAAAAGTGCAACTAGGCCAAAAACAATCAGTGTTGCTAAAATAAAAATTCCGCCTAAAATGCTCATTTGCATGGCAAGTGATCCGCGGGCAGGATTTACAAATTGTGGTAAAAGAGCAAGAAAAAATAAAGCAACCTTAGGATTGGTGATATTCATAATAATACCACGCCGATAAAGGGCAAAATACCCTATAAATTCTTGGCTTTTAAGTGAGGCCTCACTACTTCCTGCTTTAAAGGTAAGCCATGCCAAATACACTAGGTATGCAGCACCAATAAGTTTTAATATAAAAAAAGCTGTAGGTGAATTTTGAAAGATAATGGAGACCCCGAAAGCCACCCCAAAGGTATGAACCAAAATACCTGTCATGAGTCCAAAAACAGTGAAGATTCCAGCTTTTGCACCATAGAGGGCTGACTGGGTTAAGACAAAAATATTATCTGGACCTGGGGCAATGGCTAAGATTAGTGCAGTAACAAAAAATGCAAATCCAACATCCAATGGTATCATAAATTAACTCACAGTGTGTATTTATTGTGTCTTGTAAGCTAGGGTGTGGGGAGAGGAACAAATTTTTTTGGGTGAGCAAAAGTATCCCTTTTCCTACAATATCACCTTTAAAATATTATTTGTCTTAGCTTGTGGCAGCCTTAGCGGCTTCCTTAACTCTTTGCAGAATATAGCCACGCATGTGGGCATCATCATCTTCAAGGTTAAGACATAGGGCATCTGCACCTAAGAGCCCTTGTGGCACAAAGTCGCCAAGTTCTTCAGGATCGTTAATCATATGAGCATAAAAACAAATGGAAAGCCAGCGTGCCTCTGGTTCGTCGTCCACCACATCTATCATTACAAATAGAGGCGCATCACTTTGGGCTACATGTTTGGCGCGTAGTGAATAACTAACCCCAGGGCGTTGTTTGAACTCTAAAAGTAAATCAGGCTGATTTTGTAGCCAGGTATAATATTCTAAAAAGGCTTGCTTGCCGCCTAGTGGGTCATTTTGCCAAGTGTCAAGCCAAGTATTTACGTCTGTTGTGGTACTATTCATAAAGTCTTCTTCAATGTAGTTTTGTAGGGTAATAATTTTTTTTATTCGCGGGGTGCGTTTAATTTTTTCTTCTAAGCGCGCGGCATTTTGACGATTTTTACATGTGGCATGAGCGCATATCTGTACCGGACGCCTATGGCGTGTGTACTTTGCCCCTCCGCTTAAAAGGCCATTGTGTTCCTTGATGCGACGCTCAAGGTTAGTTGTTATGCCACAATACAAGCTAGCATCGCTGCAACGAGCAAGATACACATACCAATTTTGCATAAATATTAAGCAAAATCTGGGTCGATGGCTGCCTTTCCATTGGCTAACATAATGCGCACATAGTGCAGACTGTGCTCATCCACTGGCATAATGGGAAAGCTACCTTCACAACTATCACATTGCACCATGGCAGGTTGAGTAGGTGATACTAGTGGCACATGTCTACCACAATGAGGGCAAGGATAAAAAAATAATAACTCCATGCCTTCTGGTGCTACTGGTTGTATAGGTTTGGATGACATTAGCACTGCTCCGCAAGATTTTTACCCTGCATGGTGGCAGGCTTCTCTTTTTGCCATAGACCAATAATGGTTGGAGCAACATCAGCTAAAGCACCATCCAAAAGCTTATGGCACTTGTTATCCTGCACCAAGATACAGGGTACGGGGTTGGTGGTATGGGCAGTTTGGGGCTGACTGTTTTCATCAAGCATTTTTTCACAATTGCCATGATCGGCAATAATAATCATGCGGCCTTTTGTGGAAAGTACAGCCTCAAGCATGCGCCCAACACAAGTATCTACAGCTTCACAAGCTGCTATGGCTGCATCAAGTACGCCAGTATGGCCCACCATATCACCATTGGCAAGGTTGCAAACTATTAGAGTGTACTCTTTGCTATTTAAGGCTTCTACGCATTTATCTGTCACTTCATGACAACTCATGGCCGGAGCAAGGTCATAGGTTGCCACATCACGTGGGGATGGGACGAGTATGCGCTCTTCACCTTCAAAGGGTTCTTCACGTCCACCATTAAAGAAGTAAGTAACGTGGGCATATTTTTCGGTTTCGGCAAGTCGTAATTGCTTATATCCCCAAGATGAAACCACTTCACCAAGACCCATGCTTAAACTTTCCTTGGGAAAGGCCACTGGCAGACTAAAGGATGCATCATAAGCAGTCATGGAAGCTAACTCTGCAAATTTAGGCACTTGTCCACGTTCAAATCCGTTAAAGTCTTGTAAAGTTAGAGCTTGTACCAATTCGCGCATACGATCTGCTCTAAAGTTAAATAAGAATAATGAGTCATTATCTTTCCACAGCCCTTGCGGGTTGATAATAGTAGGATTAACAAATTCGTCGGTAATATTATCGTTATATGATGCTTCAATGGCACTGGTTGCTTCGGAGGCATTTTGACCTACGCCATGTACCAGCATATCCCAAGCTTGTTTTACCCTTTCCCATCTGGTATCGCGATCCATGGCATAAAATCTTCCGCAAATACTGGCAATACAGGCTTTACCCGATGTATTTTGCTCATGGAATAAGCTAAGACTTTTTTCTAAATCATTAATATATTCAAGTCCTTTATGTGGTGCTGTGTCGCGCCCGTCCATAAAACAGTGGATAAAAACCTCTAAGCCTGCTTGCATGGCAATCTTAGTAAGTTCCTTTAAATGATTAATATGACTATGCACGCCACCATCGGATAAAAGCCCTGCTAGATGCAAGCGGCCATTGGCAGTTTTAGCTTTTTTTATAACATCATTAAATACAGAGTTTTGAGCTAGCTCATTTTTTTCAATGGCCATATCAATACGAGTCATATCTTGAAAAAATACCGAGCCTGCTCCAATGGTTAAATGTCCCACTTCGGAATTACCAATATATCCATCAGGTAGTCCAACAGCGTGGCCTGAGGCGTCCAGTTTGCTATGGGCAAAGTCCGTAAATAGGCTATCCATAACTGGGGTTTTTGCAAGGCTTGGTGCATTACCTGGCCCAGCTTGGGCAAGTCCCCAGCCATCAAGGATAAGAAGCAGGGTTGGGCTTAAGCTTGACATATAAACTCCTACACTATGTGTCCGTATTGTTTTTTTGAGGCATTTCTGCCCATAGTGCTTCTAAATTGTATAGATGGCGCACTGGCTCTTGAAATATGTTTATTACTATGTCGTTTAGGTCTAATAAAATCCATTGCCCAAGTTGTTTGCCTTCCATATGTAAAAATTCAAAATTCTCACGTTTGCAAAAGGTAGAAATATTTTCTGCCAAACTTTGAGCATGCCTTACAGAAGATGCGCTAATTACTAGCATGGCCTCAGCAAAGGTATTTTGATGTGTAAGGCTTAATACAGTAGGCTCTTTAGCTTTATGTTCTGTTACAAAGTCAAGTAATTTAGCCATTTTTTCTGCTGTGGGCAGGGGGGAATACTTTTTTTTCATAATGCTCCAAAATCATATTTACAAATATTTATTGATGTAACGTCACCCTATATCTTAAAGTTGTAATAAGTGCAAATATACCCAACCAAGCCCAAAAGAATGTGTAGGGCGCAAAACTTTGCACCGCATAAAAAAAACTCCCTGCGAACAAGGAGTTTTTTTAACAGTCTCTAAAAACTGTACTTAAAGGTGGCAAACAACATATGCCCAGTCTCATGTTCTGACGCCTGCAA